>CP098402.1:1808795-2110261 GCA_025916675.1 Phycisphaera sp. | reverse complement strand
CCGGCCGGCCCCGCGCAGCAGCGGCTGGCTCAGGCTGAACTCCAGATCCTGGGTGAAGGCGGGGTCGACCGTGGCGAAGGGGTTGTTGGTCTGATTCCGCGAGAACGGGGCCGAGATCGTGAAGTTGCCGCCCACGCGCGTGGGGATGATCAGCGATGGGTTGAGCGACTGGAACTCCTGCTGGGCGTCCTGGAGCGTGCTGAATGTTGGCGTGTCGGTCTGCTGGGCGACGGCCGAGACGCGGAACACCGCCTCGAACGCGGCCTCTTCCTCAGAGACGCGTTCTGCGGCGATGGTGGGGGAGATGAGCGAGACGCGAACGTCCAGGTTGTTCTCGAGCGCTGCCGCTCGGGCGGCCTCGATGGTCAGCGGGACGACGCCCGCGCCGGTGTCGATCACGACCGCCCGCGGCAGTTCTGGGGCTGGCTCCACGTCGCCGGCGATCACGGCGGTCCTTGGCAGCTCCAGCGGCTTGATGTGCTTGAGCCGGCCATTCCGTCCGAGCAACGCCTCGTCCGCCGGTGCGCGATCGAACGGCATCGCGCACCCGGCGACCAGCAGCAGCGGGAGGGCAATGGCAGCACGGCGATCCAGTCGGAACATCGAGAACTCCAGAAGTCTGCCATTCAGTCGTGACGCAACGCCACGATCGGGTCGAGCCGTGCGGCCTTGATGGCCGGGAACACACCAAAGACGACGCCGGTGATCGCGCAGAAGCCCACGGCCAGCACGATGGCCCACACGGGCATGTTGGCGTGTTCGAGCGGCGCGTCGGGGATCTGCTTGAGCAGCAGGATGATGCCCTGCCCGATGACAATGCCCACGGCGCCGCCCATGAGGCACAGCACGACGGCCTCGGTGAGGAACTGGATGAGCACGACCAGTGGCCGGGCGCCCACGGCCTTGCGCAACCCGATCTCGCGCGTTCGTTCGGAGACCGACACCAGCATGATGTTCATGATCCCGATGCCGCCCACGAGCAGGCTGATGCCCACGATGCCCGTCGCCCCGGCGATGAGCCCGGCCGAGAGTGATTTGAATTGCTCGACGTACTCTTGCGCGATCTCGATGTCGAAGGTCGCCTCGTCGTCGGGTTCCAGGCCGCGCATGGTTCGGAGCACGAAGTCGATCTCGGCGCGGGTCTCGTCGGCCAGCTCGGGGCTCTCCATGGTTGCCGTCGCATAGTTGAGCCAGCCGCTCGGGTTGAGGATCACCGCCGTCGAGAAGGGGACCAGGAACTCGGCGCGGCTGTCCCCGCCACCAAACATGCCGGATAAATCGAGCGTCTCGACCACGCCCACGATGAGGAACCGCCGACCGCCCACGAGGAGGAAGCTGCCCACGGGCGTCTTGGGCAGGTTCAATTCCTCGATCGCCTGCTCATTGACGAGGATCACGTAGCGCCGCTGCTCCTCGTCCACCCTGTTGAACGGCCGCCCCATGGTGACCTGCCGGTTCTCGACATCGTGCCACTGAGGCCGGATCCCGATGATGGGTGCCGAGTCGAGCACGACGTTCTCATAATCGACGCGGGCCGAGGCGCGCCACTGCGGGCTGATATTGGTGATCGACGGGGCATGCTCGAGGATGCCGTCGACCTCCTCGATCTTGAGCTGCACCTCACGCCAGGAGATCCTGCCCCTCCAGCTCTGCGGCAGGCTGCCGTCGATGAAGACCTTGTTGGTCCCGAATGTCTCGAACTCATTGAGCACGAAGCCCCGCAGGCCCTGGATTGCCGCGACCGTCGCGACGACGGCGGCCACGCCGATGACAATGCCCAGGGTTGTGAGCAGCGAGCGCACCTTGTTGGCCCAGATCTGGCCCAGGGCCAGCACGACGGTCTGCATGACCAAGCGGACAAGGATCATGCTGGAGCCCCTTCTTCGGTCGACACGTGGGCCCGCCGGGCGGCGGTGCTGGCGATGGATTGCAGATACGCCGTGTGCAGCGGGTCTTCGTCGGTGGGCATGTCGCTGAACACCTTCCCGTCGCGGAGCCGCACGATGCGATCGGCGTAGCCGGCGACCTCCTCCTCGTGCGTCACGATGACGATGGTTTGGCCCTCGTCGTGCAACTCGGTGAAGAGCCTGATAATCTCGGTCGTGGTGTGCGAGTCAAGGTTGCCGGTGGGCTCATCGGCGAGCAATATCGCCGGCTCGTTCACCAGCGCCCTGGCGACCGCGACACGCTGGCGTTGCCCGCCCGAGAGCTGGTTGGGCCGGTGCCTCATCCGGTCTCCCAGTCCGACCCGTCGCAGTGCCGACTTCGCACGCTTGCGCGCGCCAAACAGGTGCTTCTTGCTATAGATCATGGGGAGCATGACGTTCTGGATCGCCGACGCCCGGGGCAGCAGCTCGAAGGTCTGGAAGATAAACCCGATGCGCTCGTTGCGGACCTTGGCCAGCCGCGTGGGGCTCATCTTGCGTGTGGGGATGCCCGCCAGCTCGTACTCGCCGGCGCTCGGGCGGTCGAGGCAGCCCAGCATGTTCATGAGCGTGCTCTTGCCCGATCCGGAAGCGCCCATGATGGCAACAAACTCGCCCGCGTTGATCTGCAGGTCGACACCGTCGAGCGCGCGCACCCGCTCCATGCCCATCTTGTAGACCTTCTCGAGCCCCGAAACTCGGATGGCTGGCGCGTCGGCGCCAGCATCAGCCCGGCGTCTGCCCAGCATCGCCGGCTCCTTCGGCGGGTGCGTCGCCGGTGTTTTCGGTATCGTCGTCCGTGGTGTCGTCGGCCTCGACTTCGTTGCCGTCCTCGAGGTCGCGGAGCACACGGAACGGCCCGACGATGACCTGGGCGCCTTCCTCGATGCCTTCGAGGATGATCGTGTCGGTGAGGTCGCTCACGCCCGTGCGCACCGGGCGGGCCCGGGCCTTGCCACCCTCGAGCACATACACCACGCTGGTGAACGTGCGCAGGCGATCGACCAGGGGCGAGGTGCGAATGCCATCGGGTAGATTCTCCACGCGACGATCCAGCACGGCCTGGCTGGGCACCACGATCGCATCGCGCACGGTCTCGACGTGGACGTCGGCGTTCGATGTCAGCCCGGTCCGCAGCAAGTCGTCCTCGCTCTGCTCGAGCAGGATCTCGGCCTGCACGTAGCTCGTGCCGTCAGTAAAGACACGCCGCTGCAGCCCGACACGCTCGACCACGCCCTCGAAGACGCGATCACCGTACGACAGCAACCGCACGTCGGCCGATTGCCCCTCGCGCACCAAGCCCACGCTCGACTCGTCGATGCGGGCCTGCATGACCATCTTGCCCAGGTCGGCGATCTCCATGATCAGCGACCCTTGGTTATTGAACGTGCCAAGCACGGTCTCGCCCACTTCCATGGGCAGGTTGACGATGCGCCCGTTGATCGGGCTCACGATGACCGCGTTTTCGAGGTCGCGCTTGGCCGCCCGCACGTCGGCCCGGGCGGCCTCGATGCCCGCCTCGATCACCGACATGCTGCTCCGCGCCTGCAACGCTCGCGTGTTGGCCGCGTCGAACTCGGTCTTGGCGATGTCCTTGGTGTCCAGAAGTTCTTGCGCCCGCCCGAGTTCGAGTTGGGCGAGTTCCAACTCGGCCCGGGCGCCTTCCAGTTGTGACTCCTGCGACCGCACCCGAGACTCGGCCGCGTCCAGCCGGGCCTGCAGGTCGACCGAATCCAGCCGGCAGACCACGTCGCCCTCCCGCACGGCGTCTCCCTCGACGAACGGCAGCGCCATGATCCGGGCACTCACTTCCGCCGAGATTTGCACCATCTGTTTGGGCTCGATGGCCCCGGGGGCATTGATCGTCCGGCGGAGGTCGCTCAGGCGGGCGTCCTCCACGACCACCCGGGTCGTCTCAGCCTCTGGTGTGAATCGCTCACGGATGCCCTCGGGGCCGCCCATCTGCATCACGCCGATAGCCCCCCCGACACCCAGGGTTATCAGGACTATCGCGAGCACGATCAGGGTCTTGATCATCGATGTCTCCGAGGGTTGCACGCTATCGGGCGTGGTTGTAGGACTATTTTGGGATGTCGCACCCGCGGATTTCCCGTGAGGCCGCAATTTGGGATTGAAGTACCCGAGGGTTCGTCAGTACAATTAGCGTCCGTATCGTTTCAATCTCGAGAAGAGGGGTACATCATGATCCATCGTATCACAAGTGTTGTGGCGCTGGCTGGCGTGGCCGCCGCCGCCCAGGCCCAGTTCACCGCGTACGCCGACCGCGGCGCCTGGGAGGGCGACCCGCTGGTGGGCGGCGACTTCCTGACCGAAGACTTCGACAGCTTTGCTATCGATTCGCTCCAGCCTTCGCTGGGCGAGATTCCCTTTGATTTTGGTTCGTTGATCGTGGAAGGTATCGATGGCACGATCGGCTCTCCCGCTATCGATGGCGGCGAGTTCCAGGGCTCGATCTTCCCGGCAAGCGCCCACGTCGCATACGTGTTCACCTTCGATGATTCGGTCCAGGCTTTCGGCTGGGATACCTTCGGCGCCGCCACGGGTATCGGCATCGCCATCGAGACCACCGAGGGTGTCGTCGACGTCTTCGACCTGGGCCTGAGCGGCGACTTCTTCCTTGGCTTCACCAGCAGTGAGCCGATTACCGAGGTCCGCATCATCGCGGCGCCCAGCTACGGCGGCACTGCCGTTGGCGAGATATTTGACGCCGACAACTTGGTCTACGCCGGCGGCCAGCCCTGCCGGGCAGATTTCGATGGCGACGGCCAGCTCACCATCTTCGACTTCCTGGCCTTCCAGAACGCCTTCGACGCGGGCGACCTGCTGGCCGACTTCGATGGTGATGGCGCTCTCACCATCTTCGATTTCCTGGCCTTCCAGAACGAGTTCGACGCCGGCTGCGAGTAAGCCGTTCGACTCAACCAGCACTTTTCGAGAGCCCCCCGTGCGATACGGGGGGTTCTTTCGTTGGCGGGTGAGGACAATCGGCACGTCCCGCCCGCGAACACTCCGCACCCGGTATCATGCGGTGTTACGCCTCCGACACCAATTGGCCCGGAGATGAAGGAGAATTTACCATGGCATTCACACTGCCCGATCTGCCCTACGCCAAGGACGCCCTCGAGCCGCATATCGATGCGAAGACGATGGAGATCCACCACGGCAAGCACCACCAGGGCTATGTCGACAAGCTCAACGCTGCCCTCGAAGGCTCGCCGATGGCCAACAAGTCGGTCGAGGAGGTCCTCAAGAACATCAACGACGTGCCGCAAGATAAACGGCAGGCCGTAATCAACAACGGCGGCGGCCACGCCAACCACAGCCTGTTCTGGCAGGTCATGGGCCCCAAGGGCGGCGGGAGCCCCGACGGCGACCTGGCCAAGGCCATCGACGCCGACCTGGGCGGCATGGACAAGTTTAAGGACGATTTTGCCGCGGCCGCGGCCGGCCGCTTCGGCTCGGGCTGGGCCTGGCTGGTCGTCGATGGCGGCGGCAAGCTCCAGGTCACCAGCACGCCCAACCAGGACAGCCCGCTCATGGACGGCCACACCCCCATCCTGGGCGTCGACGTCTGGGAGCACGCGTACTACCTGAACTACCAGAACCGCCGCCCGGACTACGTGAAGTCGTGGTGGAACGTGGTAAATTGGGCCAAGGTGGCCGAGCTTTACGGCAAGGCCAAGGGCTGATCGCCCGGGCCTGCCGACCGGGGCCGGTCGAGTTCCGATTGGTAGGCCGCAGCCAGTAGCCAGAACAAGAGAGCCAGAATCGCGATCGGCGACAGGAGCACCCCTGTCACGATCGCGTTCTTTTTCCACCCATTTCGTCGGGACCGTTTGGCCATGGGCAATAGTAGGGAGCGGTCGTTGTTAGGGATAACCTATGGGGAAAACTGGATAATTTTGGATGGACAGGAGGGGCATTTGCCGTTATGTTGACGGCTGTGCTCGCGTGAGTCGTCGCAGGGATGGCGATGGATCGACTCGCTGACGAGGTTCGTGGGGTTCTTAGGGTTTACGCCATTCTGGCAATGTTGCCCCCTTGTCCGTTGGAAAGGGGAAACTTTTGTCTGGTGCGCGTCGTATGATGATTGTGCGTCTCCAAGGCAGGCGAGCCTACACGAAAGCAAAGGCCGCTGCCAGAGCCGAGGGCGACAAAGCCGAGGGATTCCCTGGGAGCCGATCCCGCGAAGATCCCCGGCGTCTTAGTCCACGGCGGCACGGAGGTCCGCGACGAGATTGGTGTGTTCGAGCTCCTCGTGGTGGGGAGAGTTTGGGCAGTGTCGGGTTGGTGCGGCCGCTCGGGTTTTGGTATCGCTCGGGCGAACAAGGTCGTACCACCAAGTGTTGGGTTATACGTGCGGGCCGGTGAGCCGGTCCGGGCGTCAGGCAGCATGGCGTGTGGCAAGGCAAGGCTCACCACGAGCCGCCACAGGGCCCCGAGCGATGCGGGCCACGCCGAGTGCGAAGGGAAGTGACCGATGAGGCAGAATCGAGGCCAGGGACCAAGCCCGCTTGAGCAGGCTCGCCGCCGGCAGCACGCCGGTATTGCGGGTCAGGGCACCGTGGCGCGCGGAGCGCGGCGCCGTCTGAGCCCCGACGATGAGCGGCTGCTGGACCAGATCATGGCCCAGGAGATGGACTACATCGACAGCCCGGCGTTCTACGAGGACGCCGCCGACACGAAGATCTACGACGAGGCTCCTGATGTTCAGAAGCCCGATACCGCGTGGTATCACCCAGTCATGGACGACCTGTCGGCCACCCGCACCCGGACCGTGAAGAGCAGCCAGCAGGTCATCCTGACGGCCGCCGAGGAAAAGGTGCTGTTCCACCAGTTCAACTACGCGCGACACCGGGTGTGGATGCTCCAGCAGGAAGTCTGGGAAAACCCGAATCGCAAGCCGAATCCCGAGCAGGCCGAGAAGATCCTGTGGTGGTATCGGCGTGCCGACCTGATCCGCGAGCAGATCGCCGAGACCAACCTCGCGCTGGTGCTGGCTATGGCCAAACGCACCCGCATGAGCGAGGTGGACTTTGCCGACCTGGTGAGCGAGGGCAACATGGCCCTGCTCCGTGCGGTTGACAAGTTCGACGCCGGTCGTGGGTACAAGTTCAGTACCTACGCCTGCCGGGCCATCCTGAAGGCCTTCAGCCGCCAGGGCATGAAGCTGAGCAAGTACCGCCAGCGCTTCCCGACCGATTTCGACCCCAAGCTCGAGAAGTCCAACTTCCTCGAGACCAAGCGGGCCGACTTCGAGCGTGACGCGGCCGAGGAGGTCAAGCGGATTGTCAATGACAACCGTGCCGAACTCACCGACGTGGAGCGCACCGTCATCGAGCACCGCTTCGGGCTCGAGAGCGGCGAGGAGAAGCCCATGACCCTTGAGCAGGTCGGGCAGATCATCGGCGTGACCAAGGAGCGTGTCCGCCAGATCCAGAACAAGGCCATGGAAAAGCTGCGTCTGGAACTGGAGGCCAACTTCCTTGGGCTGAGGCAAGAGGAAGAAGAGCAGGCCGAGGCCGAGGCCGCTCCGGCCTGATCTCAAGAACCAACCGACAGTGGGGGCCCGGAAGGGCCCCTTGTCATGCGCGGAAATCGAAATGCGGTGCTTGCGGAACCTGCGTCTGAGCGCCTACGAACAGGGCCCAAGCCTGGCCTGGGTCTTCTCGGACGATGTGCCACCGGAACAATTTTGTGGTGTATAAGCAAAGATTGGGCCATTGCTGGTAACGGTCGGGGGGGGCAACGGCGCTACATTTAGGGCTCGACCCTCCGCTTTCGGGCGGGTTCGGGCTGATCGGGTTTGGCTCGGTAGCGTGCGTCTGGGCCGGTGTTGAGGGCCGGCCTCGAACAGCCCCGGGTCGGGCCAATCGGATGATCCTCGGAATGCGTCGCCGCGAGCGGCGGCGGGAGTTGGCAGAGCATGAGCAGCGGAAACACGGCGGTCCACAGCGAAGAGTCGGCCACGGGGCACACCGCCCCGATTTCGGACTTCATGGGCGTGAAGCGGGATCCCCACGCCACCAGGCTGGGCGAGTTCCTGAAGACCTGTATCAAGTTCGGGGCATCGGACCTGATCATCAAGACCGACCAGCCCCCGAAGCTGCGTGTGCGTGGTGCCCTCAAGCCGCTGGACACGGCCCCCGTGACCAGCGCCGACTGGGTAGAGATCATCAAGGCCACCCTGGACGAGCAGCAACTCGAGGATCTGGCCCACTTCGGCAGCGTGGATTTCGCGTACGACTACGACGACAGCGCCCGTTTCCGCATGAACCTGTTCAAGGCCCGAGGCCGCATCTCGCTGGCGGCCCGCTTGATCACGAGCAACATCCTTCCCTTCGAGAAGTTGCACCTGCCCGAGGCGATGGGCAAGATCGCGTTGCAGCCCCAGGGCGTGGTGCTGCTGAGCGGTGTGACCGGGTCGGGCAAGTCGACGACGATCGCGTCAATGATCGATTATGTAAACCAGCGCAAACCGATCCACATCGTGACGATCGAGGATCCGATCGAGTACATCTTCAACGACAAGAAGGCGACGATTAACCAGCGCGAGATCGGCATCGACGTGCTGGACTTCAACATCGCGCTGAAGGCCCTGGTGCGTGAGAATCCCGACCTCGTGCTGATCGGTGAGATGCGCGATAAGTCGACCTTCGAGGCCGCGCTGAACGCGGCCGAGACGGGCCACCTTGTGTATGGGACCATCCACGCGTCGAGTACGACTCAAACGTTCAGTCGTATCTACGGCTTGTTTGAGACCGACGAGGTCGAGGGCATCCGCCGGATGCTCGCCTACCAGATGCGGGCGTTCGTGTACCAGAAGCTGCTGCCGACGCTGCACGAGCACATCCCGCGTATCCCGGCCATCGAGATCCTGATCAACGACACGGTCGTGCAGAAGCACATCCTCGAGGAACGCGAGGGCGAGCTTCGTGAGTACCTGAACTCCATCGAGGCCCAGCAGCAGGGCATGGTGGACTTCAACGCGTGGCTCGTGAAGCTGATCGAGGAAGAGTACATCCACCAGCGCATCGCGATGGAGAGCAGCCCCAACAAGGATGATCTCCAGATGCGCCTGAAGAAGTTTGGCGGCGCCTCGCAGAAGCGCTGAATTCGTTCGGAACGCCGCCGCGAGCCCGTTGGGCCTCGCAGCCGAATGGCCCTTGAGATGATAAAGGAACGCCACTCGTGGATCTGACCCAGCCCTTGCTCACCTCTACGCCCTCGGTCATGCTGGCCGAAGCGTTCGTGCTCGCTTCCTGGTGGAAGGCGATTCTCTTCGTGGCTATGTTCGCCGGTTGGGGATGGTTCGTCTCCAGCGTGGCGGACAAGCACGCGGCCCGGTTCTACCTCCCTCGTGAGAAGTGGAACATGGTGTACATGGCGACCGCGTTGCTGGCGATCGTGGTGATCGTGGTCAACCCGCTCTCGGGCATCGTGGCGTTCCTGGTCGCCTTTCCCGTTGTGGCGTTGCTGCTGGCAGTTCCGCCGCTCATGTACGTGCAGATGGCCAATAAGGACGAGCGGGTGCCCGAGGAGCACCACCTGACGATGAATATCGCCAGTTGGATGGAAGCACGCAAGACCGCGAAGGAAGCCAAGAAGTCCGCGCGTGTCCAGCTTGCCATCGTCAAGCCCGATGGCATTACGATGGAAGCGCCCGAAGACGGCACCGCCGAGATGATCGTGCGTGCGGCTGCCGAGAAGTTGTACATCGATGGTGTTGCCGGGCGGGCTCACAAGATCGAACTGCTCCCCGCCGGCGAGCAGGGCTACGCGGTTGCCCATACCGTGGATGGGCTCCGTACCGTGGTAGGCGAGCCGCTGGCGCCGCAGGACGCGATGCGGGTGATCGCGTTCTGGCAGACCGCCTCGGGCCTGGAGGCCGGCGAGCGCCGCCGCCAGGTGGGCGAGCCGGACGTATCCAAGGGCGGCGAGCGTCACCACTTGCGAGTGATCTCCAGCGGCGGCCAGCAGGGCCTCAAGCTTACGATCGTGGTTGACCCGTCCAAGTCGGTCCGCCGCAAGGGCGACAACCTTGGGCTGTTGCCGCAGCAACGCGAGGTGTTACAGAAACTCGTCGATGATGGCACGGGTGTTGTGCTGCTGGCGGCCCCCAAGGGCATGGGCCGCACGACGATGCTGTACACCTTGCTGAAGATGCACGACGCGTACACGTCGAACATCCAGAGCATCGAACTCGAGCAGCAGGACACACTCGAGGGTATCCGCCAGAACGTGTGGAGCCCGACGGGCAAGGGGCCCGACCATGCCACCCTGCTGCGGTCGATCCTGCGTCGCGACCCGAGCGTCGTGGGTGTGGCCGAGGTGGTCGACGAGGCGACGGCTCTGGAGTCGGCCAAGGGCGATCTTGACCACACGCGTGTGTACCTGTCGGTGCCCGCGGAGAACGCGTTGCAGGCGGTCGAGATGTACCGCCGGGCGCTGCACGACAATGGGTTGGCGGCCCAGGCACTGAAGGGTGTGGTCGCGGGCAAGCTGGTGCGGGCCCTGGCCGAATCCAGCCGCGAGGCCTACGTGCCGAGTCCGGACATGCTCAAGAAGCTGGGCCTGTCTCCCGACAAGGTCAAGACGCTGTACCGCCACCGCACGCACATCGAGGTCAACAAGAAGATGGTGCCCTGCCCCGAGAGCGGCGGCACCGGATTTGTCGGCCAGATCGGTGTGTTCGAGTTGTACACCATCGGTGCCGACGAGAAGGCCGCCATCGAGCAGGGTGACATGAACGCTCTGGCGACGGCCTTCCGCAAGCAGGGCGTGCCCAGCATCCAGCAGGCCGCCATCGTGCGTGCCGTCGAGGGCGCGACCAGCGTGGACGAGGTGATCCGCGTCACGGTGGGTTCGTCCAAGAGCAAGTCGACTTCGTCTCCCAAGCCTGCCACCGCCAGCACCTGAACGGGTCCGTACGCAAGGAGTTCTCGATGATATTTACAATCTTCGCTCTGGCCGGCGTTCTCATCTTTACCTGGGTGTGGGTCATCCGCGGCTTCTTCAGCGCCTTCTTGCACATGCTGTGCGTGCTTGCGGCTGGTGCGGTGGCCTTTGCCGTCTACGAGCCGATCACGATGCTGTTGCTCAGCCAGGCTCCCGATCGTGGCTTTGGCACCATCCTTCGCGACACTGCCCACGGCATCTCGCTTGGGATGTCCTTTGCGCTGTCGCTGGTCATCTTGCGGCTGGCTGTCGACAAAGCCGTGCCCAACAACCTCAAGTTCAACGACAACGTCGAGTACGTCGGCGCTGGCGTGTGCGGTCTGGCCACCGGCATCGTGACCGTTGGTTTTCTTCTCATGTCGCTTGGGATGATGCGGTTTGGCCCGGACAAGCCCGTCCAGGGGCTGGTCTTTACCGATGAGGGCGGCGGCGCTCGCGGTAGCGTGGTGCGCAATTCCTCACCGTTCCGGCCTTACGTCGACGAGTGGACCGCGAAGGCGTATTTGTGGATGTCGCGCGGGACGCTGGCGACGGGCGAGCCGCTCGCGAAGTGGCATCCAAACTTCCACGAGCAGGGTTCGGCCATGCGGACCACGTTCGCCGGGCAGTCTCGCAACTCCTCGAAGCCCGAGGAATTCAAGCTCATCCAGTGGTACGCGCTTGGCGACATCGAGCGCGGCGGTAGCATGGGCGAGTTGATGCGTGATCGCTGGCAGCCCGGCATTCCCCAGCGTGTGATCGGGCTTGATGGTGAGGAGATTACCAACGGGTATGTTGCCGGAGTCGTGCTCGAACTCGACGCGCAGGCGCGTGAACTCGGTGGTGGTGCGAAGATCGTTCTTGGCAACGCCCAGATCCGGATGGTGGCCGAGCAGGACGGTACGGGCTTCACCCGGGCCTTCCACCCATCGGCGGTCATCAGCCAGGCGGACGCCCAGGAGCCCACACTGGCACGCTTCCGCTTCGATGCCAAGGAATCGTTCATCGCCTCGGTGGGTGGCGGTGCGAAGGCGATCATGGCGTTCGAGTTTGCCCTGCCCCGCGCGTACCGGCCGATCGCGGTCTACGTGCGCGGTGCTCGCATCCAACTGGACAAGGAGCCGGACTCGACCTTCAGCACCACGACCGCCCGCGACGATGCCGTCACGACCCTTGAATACGGCGGTGTCGATCTTGCGGACATGGATTATTCGCAGGCTGTGGAACTGAGGACCATGAACGGTCGACAGGAATTGGAGCCTTCGGAGTACCACCTGTACCTCCAGGCCAATCTGCCCGGTCGCATGCTCATCAAGAAGGGCACCGAGCGCGGGCTCGAGGTGTTCAAGGGCGAGAACGATCGGTATTACACCATTGTGGGTGGTGTCGAGCAGTTTACTTCGGCCCAACTTCGTGGGCAGTTCATCGAGCCTTCGTTGCGTGTTGGTGCCTTCGCCGAGCCGCGGGATATCCGCATTGTGCAGGCCGATGTCGGGCGCGATTCGCCGCTGGCTCTCAACGGTTCTGTGTTCCAAAGCCTGAGCGGCAACCAGGCCCCCATGCTCGTCGATGAGCAAGGTCAGCTCTACCCGCCGGTGGGGTACATCTGCGTCGAGGATGCCAACTCGTACATCGGGTTTACGCCCGGCCAGCCGATCACCGACCTGAGCAAGCTGCCGTTTACGGTCAGCCAGAGCCGGGCCGAGCAGGACACGTATCTGATCTATCGCGTGAGCGGTGGCGTGAAGGTCGTGGCGATGGTCGCCGACGACAAGGTCATCGCGACGTGGGATCCGGAGCTCGACGTTCCTGTCAAGAACCGCCGCTAGATCACCGGCCCGCGGGCCGTTCATTCGAGGTCAGGTGTTGCCCGCCGGCGCTCTTTTGGGGCGTCGGCGGTTTGCTTGCTACCCTGCGGTATGGCTACTCCCGAATCTCCCACGCTGTCACCAGAGGCTCGCCGGACGCACCACCGCTGGCTCGGCGAGATCACGAGCCTTCCCACGGTTGCGGGCCGAGAGGGGCGCGTGGTCGCGTGGGTCACCGCGTGGGTGCGTGAACGGCCGGAGCTGACCCTGTCGGCCGACGAGCATGGCAATCTGACGATCCGTCGGACCGAGCCGTTCGCTCCGGGAGAGCCGGTGTACATCACCGCACACCTGGACCATCCCGGCTTCGCGGTTGAGGCGATCGAGGGTGGAACCGAGTTGGTGCTGGCGTTCCGTGGTGGCGTGATGGAAGACTACTTCAAGGGCGCGCGCGTGCAGGTGCATCCGGTGAGCGGTGATGCGCGGCTGGCGACCATCGTCGAGCGGATCGAGCCCGCGGAGGACGAGCAGGAGATGTTCAAGCGGTATCGTGCTCGCCTCGATGAGGGGCAGACGACCGACGGCCTGACAACGGAGGACATCGCCACCTGGCTGCTGCCCGAGTCGTCGATCACCGGCGGCATCTTGAGCGCCCCCGTGTGCGACGACCTGGCGGCGGCGGCGGCGGCTCTCTCGGCCTTTGACGAGTTGCTGAAGCTCAAGGCGGCTGGCGAGGCGGTGGGGCGTGACGTGCGGGTGTTCTTCACGCGGGCCGAGGAGATCGGCTTCGTGGGTGCGCTCGGCGCGTGCCGGAGCAAGACAATTCCCGAGAATGCGCCGGTGATCGCGCTGGAGAACAGCCGGGCGTTCGATGACTCGCCAATCGGTGGCGGGCCGATCGTTCGCGTGGGCGATCGGCTGACGGTGTTCACGCCGCGTCTGACCGCAGCCGTCGCAGCGCGGGCGGAGGCAGTCGCGGGCGGGCCGGCGTCGCCGACGGCCTCGCAGAAGCAGAGCGAGTTGCCAACGTGGCGCTGGCAGCGCAAGCTCATGGCCGGCGGCGCGTGCGAGGCGACGGTGTTCTGCGCCGCGGGATATGAGGCGACCTGCGTGTGCCTGCCGCTGGGCAACTACCACAACATGGCCGACCTGGCCGCCGTGCAGGCGGGCACGAACACGACGCCCCCGGCGATCGGCAGCGAGCAGATCGCGATCAGTGATTTCGATGGGCTGGTCGACCTGCTGATCGCCTGCGGCCAGGAACTGCAGCCGGGCGGGGGGATTGATGCGCGGCTAAAGAAGATCTGGGACGAGCGGGGGTTTGTGTTAGAGGAGTAGGCCAGTCGGGATCACGAGGCTCAGTGCGCTACGTTGGTGATCGCCATCCATAGCCAGCCATCGCGGGAGGTCAGGCGGCCCTCGATTTTCACCGGTTCGGCGATGAGGCCGTGGTATTGCTCGGGCATGGGCGAGCCGTCGGGGGCGGTGAGCAGGGCGTAGTGGTTCTTGCCGGTGTCGTCGGTCCAGGCGATCATGGGCGGGACGCCGCCGGCGACGCAGAGGATGGCGCAGGCCTTGTGGCCCTGGCCGTCGCCGGGCTTCATCGCGCCCAGATAGCACTTGGTGTCGAGGATCTCGGCGGCGATGGCGTGGGTGCCATGGTCGACCGGTGCGGCGCGGTTCGGGAGTGGTAGGCTGAGTTCGGTTGGCGGGCTGTCGACCTCGAGCACGCGCATGCCGTCGCGTTCGAGTATGTAGCCGGTGGCCTCGACGGTCTGCCCGGCCATCGAGAGGACGCTCTGAGGCGGGCCGCCCTTGCCCACGCCCATGAGGATGACGCCCGGCGAGCCGTCGGCGGGCAGCAGCATCGGGTACGGGTCGGCGACGATGATGCCGGTGAGGGTGGCGGTGTTGCTGGTGTCCCAGACGGCCGGGCCGGGATCGCGTTGGGCGAGCGCGGTGGCGGCGGCTGTGCCCGCGAGCAGACCGGCCAGTGCTCCAACCGCCGCGAGCACGAGCGTGAGCAGCGTGGCGGGCAGCGGGCGGTAGAGAACGTAGATGGGCTCGCGCTCGCTCATGTGTTGGTGCCCTCGGGGATCGTCACGGGCGTTGTCGGTGTGCCGGGCGCGTTGGCGCTGGGGTTGACCTCGACACGCCCGCCGCGGACGCGGAGTTCGTAGGTGGGGATCTTTTCGGTGAAGGGTGGGGGGCTCTGGCCGTTGTGGGTTTCGTACTGGTAGCCGTGCCAGGGACAAGTCGCGCAGCCGTCCATGATCTCGCCCTCGCCGAGCGGGCCGCCCTGGTGGGCGCAGACGTTGCTGAGGGCCGAGAGTGCCGCGCCGTCACGGAATATAGCGACGCGCTCGCCGTTGCCGAGGCACACCACGCGGGCTCGCTTGTCGGGGATGTCTGATGCATCGCCAATGTCGACCCAGCCGTCGTCGGCGGTGGTGGGGGTGGTCGCGTCGCGGCGCCGCTCGCGGATGCCAGCGGTCAGGTGCAGCGCGCCGAGCGTGACAGCGCCGAATGCGAGGAGTGCAGGATACAGGAGCGACTTCTCGTCCTTGAGCACGCCCATCACCACGTGCGCGATGACCAGCACGTAGGCGACGTACACGGTCATGTGCATCGCCTTCCACACGCGGTGGCCCAGGAAGGCGAGCCAGAAGTCGTGGCTGGTGGCGGCCATCATCAGCAGGATGAGCAGCGCGAGGAAGCCCAGAAACTCGAAGCCAACGCCGCCATCGGGGCGGACGAGCACGGCGAGGATGGGATTCTGCACGCCGAAACCGCCGTAGAAGCCGTAGACGATGAGGGCGTGCAAGCCAGCGACAAGGAACAACGTGACGCCCAAGTGCCGGCGGTTGGCCAGCAGGAAGGTCGTGCGAGGCCAGAGCCGGGCGATGGGGCCGATGGCCAGGACGACGTGCAGCAGCACGATGGCCAGCGTGCCCAGGGCGCGCAGGATGAGGATGGGTGGGGAGATGTCGTTGGGCGGTTGGTTGACGACGAAACTCACACCCACGAACACCGCGACGAACAGCACGCACAGCGAGCCGAGCACGAGGTCGTACCTGACCTTGTGGGGCATCCAGCTCACGGCGCGGTAGCGGGCACTCATGGCGTTGGTTCCGTGGTGCGCTCGTCGATATTCGGCCCGGTCGGTCGTGGGCCGCGGCGGAGCAGTGCGCCAAGCACGATGAGCGTC
Source organism: Phycisphaera sp. (assembly GCA_025916675.1). Lineage (NCBI taxonomy): Bacteria > Pseudomonadati > Planctomycetota > Phycisphaerae > Phycisphaerales > Phycisphaeraceae > Phycisphaera > Phycisphaera sp. The sequence goes on along the minus strand of CP098402.1, from coordinate 2,094,362 downwards.
AGCGCAACAACCAGCACCAGCACCCAGATCACGACATGCAAGCGGCGTTGGGTGGGATTCATGATCGGCCCGCCTTTGCCCACCGGATAAGGACCAACGGCCACAGCACCATCACGCCTGGGATGGCGAGCAGACGGAAGCCCCAGGTGCCGTCGGCGGCGGCGGGGTCGAGCCGGTTGACGCCTCGCAGCACCATCGGGATGGCCACGAGCGTGCCGAGGGCACCGTATGCGAAGATTGCGGCGATGATCCCCACGGCCATGCCCGATGATACCCCCCGCCGCGGCAGCCGAGCTATGCTGCGCCATGGCACTTTCCCGACGCGACGTGCTCTCGGCCGGCCTTGCGACTTCCGTTGGCCTGGCTCTTTCACCTGCGGCCCTTGCTCGAGCAAGGCCTAGACCAATGCGAGGCGATGGGCACGCCGGCCCGGTGGCTATCGCGAGTGCGAACGGATTGCCGGCGACCGAGCGGGCGTACCGGCTTATCTCACAGGGCACCGACCCGGTCGACGCGATCGTGGCGGGAGTGACGATCGTCGAGAACGACGCCGATGATTTGAGCGTGGGGTATGGCGGGCTGCCGAACGAGGAGGGCGTGATCCAGCTCGACGCGTCGGTGATGCACGGGCCGACGCACAAGAGCGGGGCGGTGGCGTGCATCGAGGGCATCAAGAATCCGGCAGCCGTGGCGCTGCTGGTGCTCAAGCGCACCGATCACTGCCTCATCGTGGGCGAGGGCGCGAAGCGGTTCGCGCTGGCCAACGGGTTCAAGGAAGAGGACCTGATGACCGATCGCACGCGGCGGCTGTGGTTGCGGTGGAAGGGGAATCTGAACGACCGCGACGACTGGCTGGATGACGACCAGCTCGACTGGGACCCGCGCGATGAGAGGAACCGCGGGCGTGGGCCAATCGGCAAGAACGAGATTGGTGACGAGATGTCGCGGCTGGCCGCCGACCACGATGTGCAGTGGAAGGACGGCGTGCCGTACACGACGGGCACGATCAACTGCTGTGCGGTCGACGGCAAAGGCAACCTGGCCAGTTGCACGACGACCAGCGGACTGAGCTGGAAGATCCCCGGTCGCGTGGGCGACTCGCCGATCACCGGAGCGGGGATGTATTGCGACAACGAGGTCGGGGCCGCCGGTGCGACGGGGCGCGGCGAGGCGGTGATCCTGAACTGCGGCGGCTTCGCGATCGTGCGCGCGATGGAACGGGGATTGACGCCCACCGAGGCGTGCCTCGAAGTTGCCGGCGACATCGCCCGCCGCACGAAGGAGAAGCGGCTGCGCGGGGAAGATGGCCGCGTGAACTTCGACGTGAAGCTGTACGCCGTGCGGAAGGATGGGGCGTACGGGGCGGCATCGATCAGGCCCGGCGGGCGTTTTGCGATATGTGATGCCGCAGGGGCTCGGATCGAACAGTGCGATTCCGTATACGAGTAGCGTGCCCCCTCAGGGGGACACTACGAACATCAGCGTTGCGATGTACACGATCGGGCAGGCCGCGATGGGGCCAAAGGCCAGACACCAGAATCCTGCGGGAGTCCTGCGGCCGCGACGCTGTTGCCAGAGGCGAAGACCGAGCGTGGTGGCACCCAGCGGCCAGGCGGCAAACCAGAGCAGGAACGTGTAGAGCGCAAGAGCGCCGGCGACTTTCGCGACACGATCGAGCCCCGGGTACCGGCCCGAGGCGGAGGCAACCGTCTCGCTCGGGTCGATTCCATACATCCCGTAGGCAAGGACGGCGCACAGGAACGCGACCGGCAACGCGAGCCACACTGGAATCCACAGGCACACATAGATCCATGTGAGAATTTTGAGCTGGCGGTCAGGTGTACGCGTAGGATCGTTGCGATCACCCGGATCCATGCTACACTCGGGGCAGGCGTAGTCGTCCGGGATGCCGGACAGGTCGTACTGGCAGAACGGGCACCGCACGAACATGCTACATCGGGTGCTGCGCGGTTGTTCGCGCAACGGTTCTCAGAGCTGCTTTCGATCAGTCCGGAAAGATCATGAGATGCATCACAACCCAGATCACGCACGGTAACGCCAGCGGGAGTAGCAGCCAGAGCGACCACGGTGTGGTCCGCAGTTGCCGCTCGGTCCACTGGCCCCACGCGATGCATGCAAGCAAAAGGACCATGAACGGCCAGAGCAGCGCCGAGCCCATCAGGCCCAGCATCGTTAGGACCATCGTGATGTCGAGGATGGGGAATTCGCCGGTTTCAACATGCCTCCAGCCGGGACCGTTGGGCCACGACCACAGGAAGACCATGGCCGCGACGATGTTGATGGCGGCCGTCATCAGCGGCAGGCTCGCAACGAATGCGATGGCCCAGTAGGCCTGAAGCCATCCCATTCGAGACTAGCAACGCTTTCGTCTTAGTTGCAATCGGCTGGTGGCGTCGGTGCCGCACTCGGGGCAGGTGGCGCGGCGATCTAACCCGGTGAGCTGGTACCCGCAGCGCGGGCAGCGTGCCTGCCGAGCGAGCTTTCGCAGTCCGAGGCCCATGGGAAGATCTTACGCGACGGTGGCGAGTTCCGGCGCCACGCCCATTGCGTCTTCGAGCACGCGCCGCCAGAGGGCTTCGAGCTTGGCATCGCTGACGGGCACGGCGACGCCGAGTTCCTGGGCGTAGGTCGACACGCGGAGTTCCTCGCACATCCAGCGATACTCCGCAAGCGCGGGGCAGCGGTCCATGGCCTCCTGGGCGGCGTCGGCACCCAGTCCGAGTACGCGGCGGCGACGCTGCTCGTGGTGGGCGATGGCGGCCATCGCGCGGTGGTCGCGATCGATGGCGGTGCCGCGGAGCTTGTCGAGGCGGAGGCGGTTGGCGTCGAGATAACGCGGCAGGCGCGCGAGCCATTGCGGTGGCGTGCATGAGAGGAAGCCGGCCGGCGTGAGGGCATACACGTGCTCGGCGATGTCGGCTGCGGCGGGCTGTTGGGGCGGTGGTAGATTGCCCTCGGTGCGCGCGCGGAGGCGGACGGCACGGGCGAGGATCTCGTCGGCCAGTTTGACCGCTCGATCGGCGGCCTGGCCGAGGTCGCCGAGACCGTCCTCGATCGCCGCGTCCATTTCATCCTTCGTGCGAGGCAGGGGCTTGCCCTCCATGAACGCCATTTCGGCGACGAGGGCGAGCAGATCGTCCTTGAGTTGCGACGACGTGCCGAGCACGGCGTAGGTTGCGAGCAACCCGTCCATCGCGGGGAGCTTCTCGACCTGCTGCTTGAGGGTGCGGCGGGCGGCGAGCATCATCAGCCGGCGCACACCCCGACGGTTGACCGCTTCCGCGGCTTCGGGGCGCTCGAGCATCGCGGTTCGGACGCTCTCGCCCATATCGACGATGGCGGGATAGGCGACCACATGCACGCCGGGGCGGCGGATCTCGAGTTGTTCGGGGAGCTTGTCGAAGTCCCACGCGGTAATGTGCCGGCGATCTGGCCAGCGCCGGTCGGCCTTGAGAAGCGCGTCGCGCAGGCGACCCGACAGGCGAGCTTTCAAGCCCATCAGGTCTCGGCTCTCGGCAAGTTGCTGGCCCTTGCCATCGATGATTCGAATGTTGGGCCGCGTGTGCTCGGGCACCGGGGCCGATGCGAGCTCGTTCGCGTCGGTGTCGACGCCGGTGAGCTTCGAGACGTGCAACGCGAGCGCCTCGGCCAGCATGGGCGGGTCGGTGTCGTTCTTGGTTTCCGAGTGCGCTTCGGCGAACTCTTGGGCGACAACCTTCGCGTCAATATTACGACGCACGGCCTTGGGCAGGGCGCGGAGCATGGCCTGAGCACGTTCGGCGAGCAAGCCCGGCACCATCCAATCGAGGTCGCTCGTGCGCAGGCGGCCGAGGGCCTCGATAGGAACGTTGACCGTCACGCCGTCGTCGGCCTCGCCGGGCTCGAAGCGATACGTGAGCGGCAGTCGCGTGCCCGAGACTTCGGCCTTGTCGGGATACTTCTCTGGCGTGATGGCCGAGGCGTCGCTGAGCAGCAGGTCGCCGGTGGTCATCGCCAGGCGGCCGGGTTCTTCCTTCTCCATTTGCCGTCGCCAGGTCTCGAATCGCTCGGCGGTCCAGACGTCTTCGGGCAGGCGCTTCTCGTAGAACGCGAAGCGGCGTTGGATGTCGGCGACCAGGTCACGCCGACGGGCCTTGTCTTCGAGCGTGCGGAGATCGTCCTGGAGTTGCTTGTTGGCCTCGAGTGCGGGGGCGTCGGTCTTGAGCTGGCCGTCGACCAGGCCATGATGGATGAAGAGCTCGCGGGCCTCGGCGGGGTTTACACGGCCGTAGTCGACGCGGCGGCGGCCGATGATCTCCAAGCCGAACAGCGAGACACGCTCGAAGGCGTAGACCTTGCCCGCTCCGGCGCGGAAATGGGGGTTGTCGTAGGTGCGCTTGCACAGGTCGCCGGCGACCTGCTCGATCCATGTGGGCCGCACGCGTGCGCAGGTGCGGGCGAAGAGCTTGGTCGTGCGTACGAGCTCGGCCGACACGATCCAGTCGAGAGCCGGGGCGTCCTTGCGTTTGGCACCTTCGAGGATCGCGCTGCTGGGGTGGATGACGAAGCTCTGGCCGACGCCCTGAAACTCCTTCTTCTCGCCCTTCTTGCCGATGCTGCCGAGGAAGCCGGCCAGGATGGCCTTGTGGATCTCGCTGAACGTTGCGGGCTTGCTGTTCACGTGGTAGCCCATCTCGACCATCAGCCCGCGGAGCTGCTTCTGCGTGTCGATCCACTCGCGCATGCGCGTAAAGCTCAGCATCCGGCTCCGGCACAGGTTGCCCAGGCGGCCGGTGGTGATGTTCCGGCGTCCGCCGTGGGCGATCTCCCAGAGGTTCCAGTACGCCAGGAAGTCGCTCTCGGGGTGGTCGTACTCGGCGTGCAAGGCGTCGGCCTTGTCGCGCTGGTCGAAGGGACGCTCGCGCGGGTCTTGCACGCTCAGCGCGCTGGCGATGACCAGCACCTCGTTGAGGCAGTCTTCGCGCGCGGCGGCGATGAGGATGCGGCCGATGCGCGGATCGATGGGGAGCCTCGCTAGTTCACGCCCAATCTTCGTGAGCTTCTGCTCCTCGTCGATGGCGCTCAGTTCGCGGAGGGTCTGCAGCCCGTCCTGCACGGCCCGGCGATCGGGCCGCTCCAGCAGCGGGAAGTCCTCGATGTCGCCCAGCTTCAGGGCCTTCATCTGCAGGATCACGCCGGCCAGATTGGTGCGGACGATCTCCGGGTCGGTAAATCGCGGGCGGCTCTCGTAGCTGTTCTCGTCGTAGAGACGCACGCAGATGCCCGGGCCCACGCGGCCGCAGCGGCCCGCCCGCTGGTCGGCCGAGGCGCGGCTGATGTTCTCGATGGGCAGGCGCTGCACACGCGTGCGCGGGCTGTAGCGGTTGAGCCGCGCCAGCCCGGGGTCGACGACGAAGCGGATGCCCGGCACGGTGATGCTTGTTTCGGCAACATTGGTGGCCAGAACGATGCGGCGGCCCGCACCCGGGCGGAACACGCGGTTCTGCTCCTCGGCCGAGAGCCGCGAGTACAAGGGCAGCACGCTGCGATTCTGGTGGCGGCCCTTCTCCAAGTTCTTGGCGACCTCGCGGATCTCGCGCTCGCCGGGCAGGAACACGAGCACGTCGCCCTGGCCCTCGTGGCAGACATTATTTACCGCGTCGACAGTCGCGTTCACCAACTCGCGCGTGTCAGTGAGGTCGACGCCGGGTGGCTCGTAGCGCATCTCGACGGGGTAGGTACGGCCCGACACCTCAAGGATCGGCGCGTCGTCGAAGTGCCGGCTGAAGCGCTCGGGATCGATGGTTGCGCTGGTGACGATGATGCGCAGGTCGGGGCGGCGGGGCATCAGCCGCTTGAGGTAGCCCAGCAGGAAGTCGATGTTCAGGCTGCGCTCGTGCGCTTCGTCCACGATGATGGTGTCGTACTTGTCCAGCCAGCGGTCGCGCTGGGTCTCGGCCAGCAGCACGCCGTCGGTCATGACCTTGACGGCCGTGTCCTCGCCGTGGCGTTCGTCGAAGCGGACCTGATACCCCACGAGGCCCCCGAGTTCAACGCCCAATTCGTCGGCGATGCGTGCCGACACGCTTCGGGCCGCGATGCGCCGGGGCTGGGTGTGCCCGATGAGCCCACCCGCGCCGCGACCCAACCCAAGACAGATCTTGGGGAGCTGGGTGGTCTTGCCCGAGCCGGTCTCGCCGCAGACGACGACGACCTGGTTGTCGCGGACGGCTTCTTCGATCTCGGCTCGGGCGGCGAGCACCGGGAGGTCGAGGTCGAAGCTGGGCGTGGGCATGTTCGCTAACCGTTTGCTACGGCGTTCGGCGGACATCTCGATGCGATTGCGAATCTGCGCAAGCCGAGAATCGGCGTTGGCTCCGTGCTGGCCGTGCGAGAACTGGTCTCGGAGCGTGCGCAGCTCACGCCGAAGCCGTCGCCGATCGGCGAGCATGACACCATCGAGCTCACGCGATAGGCGTCGGGCTTGGTCCAGGATGTTCGTAGAGTGTCCGCCCATCAGGACGCGAATGGTAGATGGCTCACGCCCCGCCATGGCGAGTATTTCTTCACACTCTCCGAGCAAAATGTTCGTCGTCCAGGCGCGATAATCGGAGGCGGGGGAGCCGTGAGGTGGTTAGAGTTCTGCGTTCCGTTCCCTCGGACTCTCAGTGGAGGTACTCATCATGACCGTGACCATGGCTGTTCGGCTGGCCGCAGTCTCGCTTTTCGCGTCGTGCCAAACGCTTCTGGCTCAGGAACCCATCAACCCCGTGGATCGCGCGGCCTCGATCTCGGCGTTCGCGGATGGCGATCAGAGCGTCAGGTTCGAGCGCTTGTACCGCGTTTTCGAGAACGAAGTTATCCAGGGATCCCCGCCCGCGAGTGTGGCCCAGGCCAGCATCCTGGCCGGTCCGATGGGGGAGTTTGCTTTCGGTGTTTCGACTCGCCTCGAAGTGACCGCAACCGATGCCGGCCGTGCTACCGCGTTCTGCACCGATAGCCTCGTATTCGATGTCGTGGTCGAGACGCCCTTCAGCCTGTCTTCCCGTTATGACGCGGACACGCCCGTCGGGGCAGCCGCAACGGGCGGCACGGTGGGTGTGGCGGTCGAGGGAGAGGGCGTCATCACGCTCTCGGACGGTCGGGTTGTTTCTGCGGTTGAGCTGCGAGCTTCGGACCGGCCCGACGGCGCGGCTGTTGGCGGCAGGCTCTCGCCCGGGCGTTATCGCATGAGTGTCGAGTTTTCGGCCAACTCGGCCGCTGTCGGCGGCGACGCGATGACCGGTCTCAACGCCGAGGCCCTATTCACGACTTCGTGCCGGGTCGATCTGAACGCCGATGGGCGGGTCGATATCTTCGACTTCCTCCAGTACCAGACCCTGTTCGACGACCGGGATCCTCGCGCCGACTTTAACGGCGACGGCGTGTTCGATATCTTCGACTTCCTCGGCTACCTCGACGCGTTCGACGACCCTTGCTGAGGCCCGTGCTGAGACTGGGCTAGAGCTAGCGTCGCGGATTGCGGCCCGTCCGCGGCCGCGCGGGGGCTCGCGCTGGCGGGCTCGCGCGCAGTGTCGGTGGCTGGGCTTCGGGCGCGGTGTCGGCCTCGGAGACTTCCTCGTGCTGCCCGTTGGGCGCTGCCGGGGTTTCTGTACCTTCGGTCGATGCCGAACTCTCCTCGTTCGCCCTCGCGAAGACCAATCGTCCGGCCGAGGTTTGCAGGGTCGACCGCACGGTGAGCATCACCCGCTCGCCGATCATCGAGCCGCCGTCTTCGGCCACGATCATCGTGCCGTCGTCGAGGTAGCCCACGGCCTGGCCCTGCTGCTCTCCCGCGCGAAGCAGGTTCACCTCGATGCGCTCGCCCGGCATCACGGTCGATCGCATCGACTGGGCGATGGTGTGCAGGTTCAGCACGCGCACGCCGTGGATGTTGGCGGCCCGCTCGAGCCCGCTGTCGGTGGTGATGATCGTCGCGGGCGTGCGGCCGCCCATCTCGATGAGGGCCTGGTCGACCTCGGCGGCGTGCTGGGTGACGGCCTCGACGCTCACCTCGATGGCGCTCGAACGCTGCAAGCGGCGCACGGCATCGAGCCCGGCCCGGCCGCGGCTGCGCTTCATCTTGTCGTGGCTGTCGCTCAGGCGTTGCAATTCGTCGAGCACGAACTGCGCCACGATCAGCCGGCTCTGGAAGAGCCCCGTCTCGGCCATCGCCACCACGCGGCCGTCGATGAGTGCGCTGCTGTCCAGCAGCCAGGGCTGCGGCCCGCGGATCTGCCGGCTGAACTCGACGTAGGGGATGACCAAGCGCAGGTCGTCCTGGGTCTGCAGCACGGTGACGATGGCCAGGTACGCCAGGCCGATGCCCAGCAGGATCTTGCCCATGGCCATCAGCTCGCGCGCCTCGATGCCCCAGGCCTGGATGACCACGTCGATCACGGTCCACAAGATGAGCGTGGCCGCCGTGGCCAGCACGAGGCCCACGAAGATGCTCACGAGGGTGGCGATCTTCTTGCGCGGGGTCAAGAGGTCGATCGAGATCGCGACGGCCCCGATGATGGCGGCGCCGATCATGATCATCCACCAGTAGCTGGCGAGGTTGTCGCTCCCGCGCTCGGTGGGCAGCGGAGGGCGCAAGATGAACAGCGTGGCCACCGTCAGGAACAGCGCAAAAAAGCCCACCCGGACAATGGTGACCAGCAGGTGCCGCTGGCGATGCTGGCTCTCGATGGCGTCCAGGTTCGTCGGCATGGCGAGGCGTGGGCTCCGGGTGTGAAATCGGCGTTGGGGTCGGGGCGTTCCCCTTCCATCGACCATACGTCCCCCGGCGGCCCCGTGTTGCCCTCGGGCGGAGGGTCCGGTATCATCCGCCCCGCTCCGCGGAGGTTCTTGGCCCTGGTGCCGCCGGCCGACTACGGCCGCCCGACAGCACCCGGGCCCATACCCCCTACGGAGTAGCCCCCACGGAGTGGGGGCCCTTGGTTGGTGGCCGGGCCCGGTGCGTGGGTGGCCTCGCGAATCGGGTCAGGGCCTGACCGCAGCAGCCCTAAGCGGCGGTTGCCCGGCGCCGCCGGTGTCCTGGCCACCAACCGAGGGCCTCTGAAGGGGCCCTTTCCGGTTGGCTTATGGGTCGCCTCGCCGGCGGGGCCATGCGCGGGCTTCGCCCGACGCGGGTTGTGTCGATCGTGGGTTCCTGTTCCTTGGCCGCTCGGCGGAGCCGAGGACGGCTGCGCCAGAGCGTCGAGCGTTCGAGAACGCCCCAACAACACGAACCCAATGAACAAGGAGCCCGGCCAACGCCGAACCCCTCGCAGAACTTATCAACAAGAACGGGGCCAAACGCCCGGATAACGCGCCGTTTCGTCTCACGAAACGGGTGTCGAGCGCGATAAAACAGTTGCCTCGCGGCGCACGACAGCCCGTGCCCGCCACGCGGCAGCCGTCGCGGCTCGCGCCGCGGGTGCTTGCCGCCATGCCACGGGCGGGGCATGGCGGCAAGCACGGGCGCGGTCCCGCGTGGCGAGTGCGATCCCGAGGGCTGCGCGCGGGACGGATGGTGCAACAGGCGTGCCGCAGCGCCGATGCCGGGCGCTGCGCCTCAGACCAATGGCCTTGCATCGCCGGGGCGTTTGTGGTATTCTGGTTGAAGAAGGAGCCCGCGATGCCCACCAGCCCATCCGCGTCGATCCCGGTTCGCGTTCCCATCCTGCTGGCCGCCGCCGGGCTGGCCCTGGCCGCGGCCGGAGCGTTCGGGCAGGGCGACCCGCTGGGCGAGCCGTTCCCGGCGGTGCTGGAGTTGGCGGATCTGGACGGCCGGATCGGCTTCCGGCTCGACGGTGCCGGCGCCGAGGACCGCAGCGGCCGAGCGGTGGCGTTTGTGGGCGACGTCAACGGCGACGGCCTGGATGACCTGATCGTCGGTGCCGACTTGGCAGACGGCGGTCGATTCGATGCCGGATCCGCCTACGTCGTCCTCGGACGCGACGCGACAATGGGCTTCGGATTCCCGGCCATGATCCCACTGGCCGGCTTGGACGGATCGGATGGCTTCCGCCTGGACGGAGTTGTTCGGGACGATCGATGCGGGCGCACTGTGGCCTCGGCGGGCGACGTGAACGGCGATGGCGTCGCGGACATTTTTGTCTCGGCGTACCAGGCCGATCCCGGGGGGCTGAGTTCGGCCGGCTCGAGCTACGTCGTATTCGGACGCGATGCGGCGACGGGTGGGGCCTTCGCGGCGGCGATCGACCTGGAAGGGCTCGACGGGAGCACCGGCTTCCGCATCGACGGCGTGGCCAGGTGGGACGGCAGCGGCGATTCCATCGCTCGTGCCGGAGACGTCAACAACGACGGCATCGATGATCTGGTGATCGGCGCATCCCGTGCCGACCCGTCGCTCGTGGACACCGGCTCGACGTACGTCGTGTTCGGACGCGATGCGTCGTTGGGTGACGCGTTCCCGCCCGTCATGGCCCTGGATGAGCTCGACGGCTCGAACGGCTTCCGCCTGGACGGCGTTGGCTTGATGGACCTGAGCGGCGCCAGCGTCGCCTCGGCGGGGGATGTGAATGCCGATGGCATCGATGACGTGGTCATCGGCGCACCACACGCCTTCGCCGGTAGCCTCCAGTACGCCGGCAGGAGCTACGTTGTCTTCGGCCGCGACTCAGTATCGGGTCCGGCCTTCCCGGCAACCATTTCGCTGGCCAGCCTGAATGGGACCAACGGCTTCGAGGTCATCGGCGCCGTCGATCGGGGCTTCAGCGGGAAGGTGGTGGCTCCGGCCGGCGATGTCAACAACGATGGCGCGGACGACATCATCATCGGGGCCTACCGGACCAGCCCGGGCGGACGAGCGTTCGCCGGCTCGAGCTACGTCGTCTTCGGGCGGGACGTGACATCGAGCGGGGCGTTCCCGGCCGTGATCGAGCTCTCCGGGCTGGATGGACGCAGCGGGTTCCGGATCGACGGCGCTACCCCGGACGATCGGAGCGGGCGGGCCGTCGCGTCGGCCGGCGACGTGAATGGCGACGGGATCAGCGACGTAATCATCGGTGCCCCCTGGGCCAGCCCGGGGGGGGGCGCTCCCGCGCGGGCTCGAGTTACGTCGTGTTCGGTCGCGATGCGACACTTGGCCGCACGTTTCCGACCGTGCTCGATCTCGTTGATCTCGATGGGCGCAATGGCCTGCGGCTGGACGGCATCTCGGCGGAAGACTTCAGCGGCAGTGTTGTCGCGGGCGCGGGCGACATCAATGGCGACGGCGTCGATGACGTCCTCATTGGAGCCCTCTACGCCAATGCGGGAGGCCGAGAGGGTTCTGGTCAGAGCTATGTCGTCTTGGGACGAAGCTTAGTAATCTGCCCAGCCGACCTCGACGGCGACGGCGCCCTCACCATCTTCGACTTCCTCGCCTTCCAGAACCTCTTCGACCTGATGGACCCCGCCGCCGACTTCGACGGCGATGGCGACTTCACGATTTTCGATTTCCTGGCGTTCCAGAACGCGTTCGATCTGGGGTGCGGCTGATCGGCGCGGCCGGGCGTGGTTCCCAACGCGGACGCTCGGCCCTTCGCGTGGTGTCTGGGGCCCGCCTTCGTGCATTCAATAGCCGTAGTCGGCCGGCGAACCGCCCGAGTCGTCGCCCGCGGTGGCGGCCTGGTGCTGCACGAACGCCGCGGCCCCCACCGGCGCGCCCACGAGCGCGAGCGTGAGCAACGCGGGCGCCCACCAGCGTTTGAGCCTCGGCATGAAGAACGCGGCGACGCCCGAGCCGGCGGCCGCGAGCAGCAGGAGCACGACCGCGGGGGTCGTCAGGTTCGGCGAGCCCAGCGTCCGGCCCACCAGCAGCCACACGCCGATGGCCATGGCTACCAGCACGCCCACGCCGCGGAGCGCGACGCGGCCGCCGGGGTTGTCGAAGATGGCCAGCACGATCGCGGCCGATACGAGCACCGCCGGCACCACGCCGAACTGCCGGGCCGAAACGCTGCTCCCCGAATGGAAGATGGCCAAGGCGGCGGGGCCCAGCGCGATGGTGAGCGCGACGATGGGTAGGGGCCTGGCCAGCCTGCCCCGATCGCCGTCGCTCGCACGATCAAGAAGTGAATGGATCAGAAAGGCGGGCAGCCCGATCGCCAGCGCGTCGAGCGCGATGGCCAGCGGCAGGTTCCCGGTGGCCGGCAGCGGCTCGCGCACGCCGTAGCTGATGGCACCCGCACCAACAAGGCACACCGGCAACGCGAACCACCACCGCCGCGGCCCGGCCGCGATGATCGCCGCCGCGATGGCACCGAAGCCGACCATCGCGGGGGTTCGATTGTTGATGCCCAACGGCCACCAGCCCGGGTATGGCTCGAGCGTTCGCATCGAAAGGACGACGCCGGCCCCCGCGAGCAGCGTGGCGAGAAGCACGAGCCCGCGTTCGAGCCATCCGCTGGGGCACACGGGCTCGGGCTTGCCGGCCGGTGTGAGCGTGCTTGGACGGCGGCCGCGCCGAAGGGCGATAGCCAAACCCGCGAAGAAGAGGGCGAGCGTAGCGATCGCGCCCGGCAGCACGCCGCCGATCAGGGCTTCTCGTATGGGGATCATCTGCCTATTGCTCGATGCCTTCGATGAACACCGTCAGTTGCACCTCGTCGCCCAGCACGCCTTCCTCGACGTACTTGGTCATGCCGAAGTCGCTGCGCTTGAAGCTCAGCTTGGCCTCGAAGCCCGCGCGCTGGCCTCGGAACTCTCCTTCGCCCGTGGGTGTAACGGTTGCCGTCACGGGCAGGCTCTTGCCGAGCAGGGTGAGTTCGCCTTTGACGGTCATCGCGCCATTGCCGGCGGATTCTGCTCCGGTGGCCTTGAATGTGCACGTCGGGAATTGGCCCGAGTTGAAGAAGTCGACGCTGCGCAGGTGGTCGTCGCGGCTGTTGTTTCCCGTCGAGACCTTGGTGGTATCGATGGTCACGTCGATCGACGTGGCCGCGGGGTTGTTGGCATCGACAGTGATCGTGCCCGAGGTGCCGTGGAACATGCCGTAGAACGGCGCGGCCCCGGCGTGCATGATTCGGAAGACCACGCCCGAATGCACACCATCGATCTCGTAGTTCTTGGCGTCTTCCGAGACCGACGCAGCGGGCTCGGCGAGGAACGACACGGGGGTGATCGCGGCGTCCTGAATGGCTTGGTATGTGGCTGGGGTACCGGGCACGAGGGCGGACACCGCCCACGCGCCAGCGGCCCCCGCGACGACCAAGCCGCTCGCCGACAGAATCTTGTTGATCTTCATGTTTGGAATCCTTGTGGTTGAGTGTGACGGATCGGTGGATTCACGGAACCCGTGCTCTATCGGGCGTATTCCGGCTCGTTGCCGGGCTTCCATTTGATCGAGCAGCCGATGCTGGGCTTCTGGTTGGTCTCTATCTCCTGCCCGGTCATGACCGCCTCGATGGCCATCCGCAGGTCGCGACCGGTCACCGGCTCGTCGGTGCCCGGGCGGCTGTCGTCGAGCTGGCCTCGATATGCCAGCTCGAAGTTGGCGTCGAACACGTAGAAATCGGGCGTGCAGGCGGCCCGATACGCCTTGGCCACCGATTGGTCGGCGTCGTAGATGTACGGGAACTCAAAGCCGTGCTTCTTGGCGACCTCGGCCATCTTCTCGGGGGCGTCGTCGGGGTGGGTGTCCACGTCATTGGGCATGATGGCGACGAAGGCCACGCCCTTGCGGGTGCAGTCGTGCCCCAGGCGGGCCAGCTCGTCCATGATGTGCTTGACGAAGGGGCAGTGGTTGCAGATGAAGGCCACCACCAGCACCTTGGCGCCTTGGAAGCTCTCGAGGTCGATGACCGTGCCGGGGGCGCTGACGCCCGAGTAGTCCAGCAGGGAGAAGTTCGGTGCCGGTGAGCCCAGGGGCAGCATGGTCGATTCGACGGGGGGCATGGGTTGGTCTCCGGAGGGGCGTGGCGGGCGAGCCGGGTACGAACGGGCCGCTCGGGAGCATATGGCCCAACCCCGAGACGTCTATAGAAGGCAGGACGGCTTCGGGCCGATGGCTATACTTCGCCTCGGCACGGTGGTCCGAAGGTGCCGACGCGGGCAAACCCGAATCCAAGAGCCCCCTGTTCGTTCTGGGGAGTGTTGGTGGTTTGGGGGCCGGCGATTCTTGATTCTGGTGCGGCCAATTCCGGCCGCCCCCATAAGCGCCCTGGGCGGGGCATCTCGTTGGCGGCATGTGCCGCTGGCGGGGTTCGGGCCACGCTTCCCGCCGGTGTCGCTGCACGAAAGGCTCCCTCCAATGGCCGAGACAACCGAGAACTCCCTCGTCAAGGACCTCATCGAAGCGGGCATCCACTTCGGGCAGCGCAGCAGCGCCTGGAACCCGAAGATGAACCGCTACATCTACGACCGCCGCAACGGGCTGCACGTCATCGACATCAAGGAGACCGTCAAGGGCCTGCTGCTGGCCAAGCGGTTCCTTGCCAAGACGGTGTCCGAGGGCAAGGACGTGTGCTTCGTGGGCACCAAGCGCCAAGCCAAGGACATCCTGGAGGAGCGTGCCAAAGACGTGGGCATGCACTGCGTGACCGAGCGATGGCTCGGCGGCATGCTCACCAACTTCCGCACCATCCGCACGCGGCTGAAGCGGCTCGAAGAGCTCGAGGCGATCGAGCAGGACGACAACTTCGCCAGCTACTCCAAGAAGATGGAGAGCCAGCTCCGCCGCGAGATGACCAAGATCCGCCGCAACCTCGACGGCGTCCGCGCGATGGACAAGCTGCCGGGCGCCCTGATGGTCGTCGACGTGAAGCGCGAGATGACCGCCATCCGCGAGGCCCGCAAGTTGGGCATCCCCACGATCGCCCTGATCGACACCGACGGCGACCCCGACGTGGTCGACATCCCCATCCCTGGCAACGACGACAGCATGCGATCGATCGACGTGATCATCCGCGAGCTGTGCAAGGCCATCGCCGAGGGCAAGCAGGGCCGCGGCGTGAGCGAGGCGGCCACCGAGAAGGATGAGGCCGCTGGCGAGCAGCCCCGCCGCCGCAGCCGCCGGTCGCAGTACTCGGCCGACGCCCCCGCGCCGGCGCCCGAGGCAGCCCCAGCGCCAGCCGAAGGCAAGGCCGACCAGCCCGCCGCCGCGTCGTCCGAGAGCTAATTACCCGTCCAGGCCGCACGCGGCCCGACCGCCAACCACACGATTTTCACCGGCACCGACAAGGTGCTGGCCCAAAGAGCCGGAGAAGACAGAGCATGGCACAAGTCGAAGTCAGCGCCAAAGACGTCATGAAGCTGCGTCAAAAGACGGGCCTCTCCATGATGGAGTGCAAGAAGGCCCTCACCGAGGCCGGTGGCAGCCAGGAGGCCGCCGAGGAACTCCTGCGCAAGAAGCTCAAGGGCAAGATGGAGACCCGCACCGACCGCGCGGCGGGCGAGGGCCGCATCGGCATCGCCATCGACGGCGACAAGGCCGCCATCGTCGAACTGCGTTCCGAGACGGACTTCACCGCCAAGAACGAAAAGTTCGTGCAGATCATCAGCGACATCGCCGGTACCGTGAAGGACGAGCCCGCGGGAGACGTCGCGCTGCCAGAATCGGCTAGCGGCGACATCGACGAGATCCGCATCACCACGGGCGAGAACATCAGCTATGCCCGCGGCAAGGCCCTCAAGGGCGGCACGTTCGCCTCGTACGTCCACCATGACGGCAAGACCGGCGTGCTGCTGCAGGCCGAGGGCGACATCGATGCGTCCGTCCTCAAGGACATTTGCATGCACATCGTCGCCGCCGTGCCGGTGCCCCAGGGTGTGAACCCCGAGGACGTGCCCCAGGAACTGGTCGAAAAGGAGCGCAAGTTCCGCCTCGAGCAGGCCATGGAGAGCGGCAAGAACGCCGAGATCGCCGAGATGATGGTCGAGGGCGGCATGCGCAAGTTCTTCGAGACCATCGCTCTGGTCGAGCAGCCCTTTGTCAAGGACCCCAGCACCAAGATCAAGGACCTGATCGGCTCCAAGGGCAAGCTGGTCCACTTCGAGCGTTGGGTTGTCGGCGAGACCGCCGAGTAACTCGATCCCGTCCTAATATCCTGGCCTCATGGCCAACCATCCAACCGAGCAGTACACCATCCGGGCCAAGGTCTTCGACCTTGTCCCGCAGTTTTTTATTACCGACCACCAGGGCCAGATGGTCGGCTACTGCCGCCAGAAGCTCTTCAAGTTCAAGGAAGAGATCGTCGTCTTCACCGATCGATCCCGCGAGACCGAACTGCTGCGCATCAAGGCCCGCCAGGTCATTGACTTCGGGGCCACCTACGACATGAGACTGCCCAACGGCCAGTCGATCGGCTCGCTCCGCCGGAAGGGCCTCAAGAGCACGTTCGTTCGCGATGAGTACCTCGTGTTCGATGAGAGCGACACGCCGCTCGGCATGCTCCAGGAGGATTCGGTGTTCCGCGCCCTGTTGCGCCGGGGCATCGACGCCGCGGCCGCGTTCATGCCCCAGAAGTATCACCTGCGCGACACCGGTGGCCGGGAGATCGCGACCTTCCGGCAGCACTTCAACCCGTTCGTCTTCAAGCTGGGGATCGCGGTGCTCGACGACCACGAGCAACTCGACGACCTCATGCTCATCGGCATCGGCGTGCTCACCGCGGTGATCGAGGGCCGCCAGAAGAGCTAGCGGCGCTCAGCCCTGCCGCGACACCAACACGGTGAGCAGCGTGAGATCCGCCGGTGTGACTCCCTCGAGCCGTGAGGCCTGGCCAAACGTCGCGGGCCTGAAGCGATCGAGCGACTGGCGGGCCTCGGTTCGCAGGCTCGTCATCGTGAGATAGTCGACGTGCGTTGGGATGCGTTTTTGTTCCATCTCACGCTGCCGCTTCACGTCGCCCGCCTGGCGTTGGATGTAGGGCTCGTAACGGATCTCGGCCGACACCATCCGAAGCACGCGCGGGTCAAACGTGCGGTTCGCCTGGGTCGACACGTCACGTTGGAATTGGGCATCGTCGTATTGCGGCCAGCGCAGGGCGTGGGCCATCGGGTGCCCGTCAACCCTTGCCGATGCCACCGCCGCGCGCAACGCCTCAGTTTCCCGCTGGCGTTCGTTGAACGAATCGATCCGTTGCCTCCCGAGTTGCGTGGTCGAGAGCATTCCAAGCTCAGCGGCCCTGGGCGTGAGTCGCTCCGTGGCATTGTCGCTCCGCAGCAGCAACCGGTACTCCGCACGGCTGGTGAACATGCGGTAGGGTTCTACTGGCGTGCGCGTCACCAGGTCGTCCATCAGGACCCCGATGTAGGCCTCGTCGCGCCCAAGCACGAAGCTCGGCTCGCGGCCGGTTGCCAGCAGCGCCGCGTTCACGCCGGCGACCAGCCCCTGGGCCGCCGCTTCCTCGTAGCCGCTGGTGCCGTTGATCTGCCCCGCCAGGAAAAGCCCGTCGTAGCGTTTCGTGCGCCCGGTCGCCTCGATCTGGTGCGGTCGCACCATGTCGTACTCGACGGCGTACCCCCACTGATACACTTGAGCGTTCGCACACCCCGGCAAGGTGCGCACCACCACCTCCTGCACGTCGACGGGCAGGCTCGTGGCGATGCCGTTGCAATAGACCGAGTCGCACTCGAGGCTCTCGGGCTCGAGGAACACGGTGTGCGACGTGCGCTCCGCGAAACGATGCACCTTGTCCTCGATGCTCGGGCAATAACGCGGGCCCGCCGCGAGGTCTCCACGGAACATGGGCGCGCGGTGCAGATTCTGCCGCACGAACTCGTGGGCTTCGGGCGTGGTGCAGGTCTTCTTGCAAGGCGTTGGCGTGAGCACTGGGAATCGGGGCGCTCGAACATCATCAACAGACCAGCCCGGCCCATCGGAACCCGACAATGGCGTCAAAGCGCTGAATGGCTCGGGCATCTCGTCGGGCGGCTGATCTTCCAGGCGGTCCCACTCGATGGTCGACTTCTTGAGCCGCGGTGGCGTTCCCGTGCGGAGGCGGCCGAGCTCGAAGCCCAACCGTGTCAGCTCGGCGGAGATGCCAACGGCGGGCCCCTCGCCGTGTCGACCGCCGGCGGTCTTCTGTTCACCAGTGTGCATCAACCCGCGCATGAAGGTGCCGGTCGTGAGCACGACCGCGCTGGCGCGCAGCTCGCTGGGAAAGTCGTGGTTCTCGCCGGTGCCCGGGCCGAGTCGCACGCCCACAACACGGTCGCCATCCAGAACGAAGTTCTCGACGGCCGCCTCATAGATCACGATTTCGGGGCGGGAGGCGACCATCGACCGGATCGCCCGCGCGTACGCGTGCTTGTCGCTCTGGGTACGCGGGCCACGCACCGCCGGCCCGCGGCTGCGGTTGAGCAGCGCGAAATTGATGCCGGTGGCGTCGGCCGCCAGGCCCATGAGCCCGCCGAGGGCGTCGATCTCGTTGACCAGTTGGCCCTTGGCCAGCCCGCCGATGGCCGGGTTGCAACTCATTGCGCCGATGGTGTCGGCGCGCAGGGTCACCAGGGCCACCGATCGCTCGCGGCCCAACAGATTGGCGGCGGCCCACGCGGCCTCGACGCCCGCGTGCCCGCCGCCGATGACGACAACCGCGAATTCTGGAGTGTGATCGGGACGCTCGCTCATGGGCCCAAGTCTATGAGCGATCAGACCGTGCTGGTGTCCTGCTCGGCGCAATCGGTGGCCTCGGCCACGCCCACGGCGACGGCCATCTTGACCAGGCACGGCAGGGTCCGGGCCTTCATCTTGCTCATGACGCGCGAGCGGTGGACCTCGATGGTCTTCTCGCTCAGGCCCAGCTTGGCGGCCACCTGCTTATTGGCATAACCCGCGACGACGAGCTCCATGACCTCGCGCTCGCGCGGCGTCAGCTTCTCGAGGCGGGAGTGGATGCCCGCAACGCTGGCGGCCTTCTTGCGCCGGTCCTCGTCGACGTCGATCGCCCGGGCGATCTGCTCGAGCAGCTCCTGGTCGCGGAACGGCTTCTCGAGGAAGTCGATGGCGCCCCGCTTGAGCGCCTGAACGGCCATCGGCACGTCACCATGACCGCTGATCATGATGATGGGAAGTTCGACGCCGCGGCTCTTGAGCATGTCGAGCAACTCCATGCCGCTGGTGCCGGGCATGCGCACGTCGAGGACGAGGCAGCCGGGCTCGTCGCCCGAGAACTGCTCGAGGAACGCGTCGGCGTTGGCGAATGGCTCGACCTTCAGGCCGACCGATTCGATCAGCCAACGCATCGAGTCACGCATCGAAGGGTCGTCGTCGACTACGAATACCGTTGCGGCTTTCGTGGTGGTGGGGTCGTCGGTATGGACTTGGCTCATAGTGCGCCTCCTTGGCTCTTGGATCGGATGTTGGTGGGAGCGATCGTCCCGCTCCGGCACGCCGCGGACTCGTCGGACAGGCCCGCCGGCCGCTTGAGCGGCGGCAGTCTGAGCTCGAACACGGCGCCACCATCGGGCACGTTGCGGGCAGTTAAACGTCCGCCATGCACCTCGGCGATGGTCTTGCTGATGGATAGGCCGAGGCCCATCCCCTTCGTCTTGGTTGAGAAAAATGGCTCGAACAATCGATTCTCGACTCCATTGGGCAGCCCCCGCCCATTGTCGGCCACCGCCAGGCACACCATGCCCTCGCCATCGAGGAACGTGGTGACTTGCACCCGAGCCGGTGCGCAGCCGCACTCACGGACCGAATCACTGGCGTTGCGCACCAGATTGAGTGCGACCTGCTGGATCTGCACCTCATCGGCCCGCACTCGCGGAAGATCGCGTGCCAATTCGATACTGAGCCGCACCTTGCCACTCTCCGGCCCGGCTTTGAAGAATTGCATCGCTTTAGCGATCGTGTCGTTAAAGGAAATGGGTTGGTACTGGCACTTGTTATGCGAGGCAAACCCGCGCATCCGCTTGATAATTCCGCCGGCAAACTCCGCGAGTTCGGCGCACTCGCGTGCGGTCTTAATGAGTTGCTCGCGATCGATCGTGCCGGCTTCCAGGCGGCGGAGGCAACCGTTCATGTAGTTTGTGATCGCACCCAATGGCTGGTTTAATTCATGCGCGATGCCGCTGGCCAATTCGCCGAGCGAGCTCATCTGCCACTGGTGGGCCATCTCGTCGAGTTGCTCTCGATGCCGTTGCTCTGTACGCTTCGATTCGGTGAGCGACTCGTGCGAGACGACAGCGTAGCGGCGGCCTTCCCAATCGAATCCCGAGGCGCGCACCTGGAACCAACGCTGCTCGTCGGGGCTGTCGCACGGGTACTCCACGTATGTCGCCGACTGTTGTCCAGACAGCACCGAGCGGAGTCCAGACGCGATGGTGTGGGCTTCGGTCTCCGCCGTTCCCTCGGCACCATCACAGATGGCAAGGTAATTCGTGCCAACCCCGGCGTCTTCGCTTTCAAAGCCGTTGAGCCGGGCGAAGTCCCGCCACGCACGATTGACGGCAACGATGCGTCCCGAGGCGTCGAGCAGCGCCACCTCGGCCGACAACGCGTCGAGGGCTCGCACCAAGAGATCCATGGTGTCGGCCGCCGGCTGGATGTCGAGCAGGTTGAGTCCATAACCAACAGCTGGGTTCTGCCGGCGGACGATGAGGGCAAAGTGCCCATCGCCGGCGAGATGATCGGGAAGAACTTCAACGCTCTCTGCGGCACGAGAGCTGTTTGGCGAGCGATTGCTGGGTTGGGAGCGAAAACTCGTGTTGTTCTCGATCGCATCCCGGGCCCCCAACCGCGTCTGCTCATCCACTTGGAATATCTCGAGGGCGGCGTCGAGATCCATGTCATCATCAAGGGTGAGAGTGGGGAGGTCTCGACGGGCCGCTGCGTTGAGCCAGGTTAAGGTAGCTCTCCCGGAATCTGAACGAATACCGAACACGGCGTCGGTGTTTCCGGCCGACAGCCGCTCGAACGAGTCGCTCGCAGCGTTCACTGATGTTGACTCAAGTTGTCGGTTGTTCGTTGCCATTATGCTGTACTCGGAATCCTGACCCGATCATGCGTATTCAATCAGCACCCATTCGGCCCCGCTGGGGTTCTAGGGTTATCCCATATGATTAATAGTATCCCGTAAGGGTATTAATGTATTTTTATTCCCAGATTAATGTGCCCATCCTGCACTCCAGACGAGGGTAACGGAGCCCGCTCGTGCTTTGTACAAAGTGTGAGAGGGCGATGGATAGGCTGCGGGCTGTTTGGTCCCAGAACCTTTCCAATTCCTCAAAACCAACGTTTTTCCCTCCCATTTGGAGGGGTTGCTGGTACACTGAACGTGCGGATACGGTACTGAGAGATCCGAGAGCACCAATCACAGAGGAGAGCACCTATGCCGATGCAATTCCGTCGCGCGGCCATCTTGGCCGCAGCGGCTGGCCTGGTTTTCGCTGGAGCAGCGAACGCCCAGGGCACATGCCGAGCTGACCTTGACGGGGACGGCGAGTTGACCGTCTTCGACTTCCTTGAGTTCCAGAACCTGTTCGGCGCGGGCGACCTGCGGGCCGACTTCGACGGCAACGGCCGCCTGGACATTTTCGACTTCCTCGCGTTCCAGAACGAGTTCGTGCTGGGCTGCCCCTCGGGCGACGTCATCTCGGCCGAGCTGGCCGCCGAGTCGCTGAGCGAGTATCCCTTCGCTGACTACGTCAAGGCGTTCAGCGAGGGTCGTACGTTCACCGTCGCCATCGACCCGGGCGTGACCACTCCCCCCGCCGGTTCGGTCGACATTTATATCGTCGACCACAAGACGGCTGCCGAGTGGGACGCCGATCCGTCGCTGGTCGACGCTCGCGGCCTTCCCCAGCCGGGCACCTTCAGCGGTGGCCCCTCGACCGATGACAACAAGGTTGACATCGGCGGCGTGGCCTTCCTGAACGCCGACGCGGGCGAGAACCTCGGCGTGCCCTACGACGTCGTGATCGACGTCGACGGCAACGGTGAGTTGAGCGGCGGTGACATCATCGATGGTCTGGACGGCCCCGGAATGTGGCTGTTCAAGGACCTGACCACGCTGGGCCCGGCCGCCCGCACCCGCGTGGACACCTACACCGCGAGCTTCCCGGGCATCCCCGGGTCGCGCAACCAGCAGCGCCTGACCTACCCGAGCGACATCGCCAGCCGGACCGACGTGCCCGTGGTGATCATCGCTCACGGCAACGGCCAGGACTACCGCTGGTATGACTACATGCACGACCACTTCGCCAGCCATGGCTGGGTCGTCATGAGCCACCAGAACGACACCGTCCCCGGCATCGAGACGGCCAGCGAGACCATCCTGCGCCACACCGATTACTTCTGGGGCAACCTGGGCACCATCGCCGGCGGCGTGCTCAACGGCCGCCTGGACAAGAGCAACACCTCCTGGATCGGCCACAGCCGTGGTGGCGAAGGCGTCGCCCGCGCGTACGACAAGATCCTCGACGGTGCGTACAACCCGGTCAACTACGCCCTGAGCGACATCAACCTGGTGTCGAGCATCGCGCCGACCGACTTCCTGCTGACCAGCCGCTCGAACCCGCACGGTTCGAACCACCACCACATCGCCGGCTCGGGCGACGGCGACGTGAACGGCGGGCCGACCACGCCCATCGTGCAGTACTTTGCCATCTACGAGCGTGCGAACAACGACGTCGGTGACAACCAGCGCACCAACACGTATGTGCTGGGTGCTGATCACAACGACTTCAACTGCTGCGGCTTCAACGATTACACCGGTCCGGCCGCGTTGCAGATCGGTCGCGCCGAGGCGCAGCAGGTCGCCAAGATTGCCTGGCTCGTGCTGATCCAGGACGCGGTCCGTGGCAACGACGTTGCGATGGAGTTTGTCCAGCGCGAGAAGGAGTCGACCCGACCCCTGGGCGTTCGTGAGTCCACCAACGTGGTCAACGAGTACAAGGCGGCGTTCGACCTGTCGCAGAAGACCATCATCGATGACTTCCAGAGCCAGACGTCCTCGACGATCGCCAGCTCTGGCGCAACGGTGAGCTTCAATGTCGGCAGCTTGACCGAAGGACGCCTGGACGACAACAACACGTCGTTCACGGCCGTGGCCAGTGACCCGATGAACGGCATGACCCGCGCTGACAACAGCCAGGATCAGCACCGCGGCATCGTGTTCGATTACACCAGCGATCGCTTCCTCGAGTGGGACCTGCTGGGCACCGCTCAGTTCAGCGATTGGACGCAGTACGGCATCCTGAGCTTCCGTGCATGCCAGGGCACCCGTGACCCGGACACGATCGCTATTACCGCCAACCAGACCTTCACGGTCACCGTGCGCGACGGCGACGGCAAC
The DNA here is from genome assembly GCA_025916675.1 of Phycisphaera sp. Lineage (NCBI taxonomy): Bacteria > Pseudomonadati > Planctomycetota > Phycisphaerae > Phycisphaerales > Phycisphaeraceae > Phycisphaera > Phycisphaera sp. The sequence continues at coordinate 2,071,089 of CP098402.1, read as the reverse complement.
ACCAGCTCGATCAACATCGGTGCCTACGGTGGCGCCGGCCTGAACGAGCCGTTCCCCCGCACGGGCGCTGGCTCGGGCGTGGGTTGGGCCAACGAGTTCGAGACGTACCGCATCAACATCCAGGACTTCCTGCGTGATGGCGTGACCCTCGACCTGACCAACATCGATGCCGTTCGCTTCGAGTTCGGGCCGTCCTTCGGCACGTCTCGCGGCCGTATTGGCTTCGATGACCTGGAGTTGCTCCGCTAATCACGTCGCATCGTGTCGGGTTTCACGCCGAGTCATGGCGTGAACGAAACTGAACCATCACCGATCAACATCGGAGTTTGAAGACCATGAAGTTTCTGAACACAACTCTCGCGGCGTCCGCCCTGGCTGCCGCCGTCGTCATCGCCGCTCCCCCGCAGGTGCCCGCCACTCCGGCGGCCGTGCAGGACATCGTCTTCGCCCAGCCCTTCACCCTTGACCGGGGTGAGGTCAGCACGTGGCGAGCCGAGCGTCCTGTCGTGGACAGCGGCTACATCCTCGTCCTGAAGGTCAACCCCGATCTGGTGTACCCGCGCCAGAGCGCCGAGCCCGTGCTCTACGTCGGTGACACCACCGCCGAGCGCATGAACGTCGGCTACCGCTCGGGCTATGTTGTCGCCGTCGTCGGCGCTGACATCACCGGCGAGAAGGCCATGGATCTGAGCAAGGTCAAGATCTGGTTCGGCACGCCCGAGCTGCCCGAGCGCGTCGATGCCAATCGCATCGCGCAGGAGTCGGCCCTGGCCGACGCCGCGGGCATCAAGGCGTTCGACGCCGACAAGATCAGCACCCTGCTGGCCCAGAACGAGACGCTGAGCGAGCAGACCAAGGCCGGCATCCTCGACGAGGTCGCCGCCCAGATCCGTCGCTTCAGCCCGCAGGAAGAAGAAGTTGCCGTCGCTCTCGACGCCAGCTCGGGTCAGGTCTCGGGCAACTAACGCCTGTTACTGCCCCGCGATCCCTGATCGTGGGACCCCATGATTCGTCTATCACGCCCCGTGGTCGAGAGGCCACGGGGCGTCTTTATTCGGCGTGTGCGAACCGTATAGGGCTCTGCTGGTCAGTCTTCGAAACGCTGGCGGGCCCGGCGTTTGGCGGCCAGCAACCCGCTCTCGTTCGATGTGTCATCGGTCGGCTTGGTTGCGGGGTCGACGTCGGGCTTGGCGGTGTCGTGCGGTTGCGGTGGGGGCGCGGCTTGGGTTGCCATCCTCTCGGCGCGGGCACGCAAGATGCGTTGCTGGGCTTCGTGGGCCGACCGCTGTGCATCCGACTCTGTCGCGGAGACGTCAACGTCGCCGCCTCGCGCTCGCCTGACGCGTTGGTCACCCTTCGCGCCGCCGCTCTCCCGGAGCGTGCCGACGGCGGTGGCCGCGCCCTTGCCCTGCTTGCCGAGTACGGCGGTTGCGCGGAGCCACTCGGCCCCGAAGGCGCTGCTGACCAGCCGGTCCCAGGCTACGCGTCGAGTGCCGATGTCGAGCACGAGCACGGCGAGCGCCCATGCCAACAACAGCCGCCACAGCGGGCTTCGGGCCTCGCTGGGGCCGATGTCCCCGCGATCGAACACCCGGCTCGCCTCTGCGAAGCTCAGCACCCGCCCGCCGGTTGCCCGGGCGATCGCTTCGAGCCGGTCCACATCCGAGGCCAGCATGCGATACTCCTGCCCACCCGAAACCGATACGCCGGCGAGCATCGGTGGCAGCCCCCGACCGTCGCGTGTCGGGCGCACCACCACGACATACGAGCCGGGGTCATCCGCGGTCGCGGTCGCTTCATAGGTCCCGGGGCCGACCTGCGTGAAGCTGGTTTCGACGCTCCGGCCCTGTGGGTCGTACACGGTTGCCAACGCGGAGATCGCGTCCCCGGTCGCGCCGGTGTCGTCGATGGCTTCGACCTCGAGCCGGATGCGACCGTCTTCCTGCTGCACACGCATCGTCAGGCCCGAGTCTTCGGTGCTCCGGCTCATAGAGCGGACCAACTGTCCCCAGAATTGCTCGTAGCCGGGCCAATCGATCCACCGCTTGGCCCATTGCTGGGAGTCGGAAGTGAACGCGGCGACCTGACCAACGCCGGCGTTCCAATGGGCGAGCAGCGGCTCGCCCTGGCGGGTGGCCATGGCCAGCGTGATGGTTGGTTCCTGCTTGGCGCGTGTGAGGTTGATTCCCGTGAGCGGTGGGGGTGTGGGCAGCCCGGCCGTGGCCGGTGATGGGGTCGGGAGCACAACTGGCGTGATGTCCCCTTCGCGTACCAGCGGCGTTCGGGTAACCTGTACCTCGCTCAGGAACACCTGGGGCAGCACGTTCGGGTTCACGACATTGTAGAACGTGCCGTCGGCGGCTTCGGCGACCTTCTTCATCGATTCGGTGTCGGCGCTGTCGCCCACGGCGATGGTGCTGATGGTGATGTCCTGCCCGCGAATCTGCTTTGCGAGGCTGGGGAGCACGTCGGCATCCATCGAGAGCCCGTCGGTGAGCACGATGATGTGGCGGCTCTTGGCGTCGACGCTGCCAAGCTGTTCGGCGGCCATTCGCAACGCCGGACCGACGCGCGTGCCGCCACCCGAGGGGATCGATCGGATCGTCTGGGCGGTCTTGCGCGGGTTGGCATTGGGCGCAATCGGCACGACCAGCCTGGTCGAGCTGTTGAATGAGATCACGCACACCTGGTCGGACGCGTGCAGGTTCAGCACGGCGATCGCCGCTGCCTCGTTGGCGATCTGCTGCTGCGACCTGGACGACCCGAGCACGCTGCGGTTCATGCTCCCGGAATTGTCGAGCACGATGGCGATGGCGACTTCGGGGGTTTGCACGAGCTGTGGCAGGTCGAGGTGGACCGGCAGGATGGGTTCGATCGGCGAGCCGCGCCAGCCGCCCGACCCAAAGGAGCGTTGCCCGCCCATCATGACCAGCCCGCCGCCGAGTTGGGTGACAAAACTCGCGATCGCTGCTTGCGCGTCGGTTGGTACCTCGTCGGCGCCGACGCCAGCCAGGATGATCAGGTCGTACGCTTCCAGTCCGACGAGATCGGTCGGCACCCCCAGCGGGGGGCGCTGCTCGATGGCCAGGTCCAATCCCTCAAGCGTGCTCGCCAGCGTGTCGCTCTCGGTGCTTCCGGGTCGGTGGACGATGAGCACCGAGCCGTCGCCGGGCGAGATCGTGAACGCCTCTCCGCTGTTGTTGGCGAGCGTGGTGTCGGCGACCAGCCCTTCCTGCTCTTCGGGCTCGAACACGGCCTCGAATCGGTGGATCCGTCCCTCGGGCAGCGGCACCTCGAACACCTCGGCGCTGCGGCCCGCGTCGAGCAGGACGCGCCGCTGCACGCCGATGTCCCGGCCGTCCATCAGCAACCGCAATGTCCCGGCCGCGGGCGATGTCGAGCGCAGCCCGATGCGGATGGGCACCGTGCTGCCTCGCGCGGCTCGCGGCGGCGCGTCAACGAACTCGACCAGGACCTCTCGCTGCACGCGGTAGTCGATCGCCACGGTGTCGATCGGGAGCCCGCCCCGGGCACCCTCGCCCAGCGCCCGAGCGCGTGCGAGTCGATCGGCCGCTTCGAGCGCGTTCCCGACCGTCTGGTTGCCATCGGAGATCAGCACGATCCGGCCGGCGGCATCGGGTGGGATCATCGCCGCCGCCGCGTTGAGCGCCGCGGCGATGTTCGTCCCACCATCGGGTAGTTCGGGCAACGCTCGGTCGGCGACCGGGCCGGCCGTTGGCGAGAACACGGGCAGCGGGTCGTCGGCAAAGGCGACCACGCCCAGCAGGTCTTCGCTGCCGCGGGCCTGGCCCGAGGCCTCGATGAATCGGCGCATCGCGAGTGTGGGCGCGCCTTCCTGGCCCTCGGCCGCGGGCCCGTATCGCAGCACCGATCCCGACACGTCGGCCACGACCACGACGGCCATGCGATCGCTCTGGCGGATGCCGCTGGCTCCTGCCAGTGCGAGCGCGAGGAGCGAGAACAGCACCACGCGAGCGATTGCGGCGCTCCCCCGCCGGGTCCGGCTCATCGTTCGGAAGGCAGCCAGGGCCATCACTCCAAGCGGGACCGCCGCGATGGCCACCATCAACCACCAGTGGTTGTCGAAGGCGATCTGCCTCACGAGCCATCACCACCCTGAGTGGGCTTTTCGCGGGCGAACTGCTCGGCGTACCGCTCAAAGACACGGCGGATGAACTCGCTGCGTCGCTGCGGGACACGCTCACGCTCGATGGCCTCTTGCGCTCCGCGCGCGGCTTGCCGCACGTCGTCGGAGACGGTGCGGCCCTGCCCGCCCGGTGCGTCACGGCCATCGCCGAACCACTCCGCGACGGTGCGCATGCCGTCCTGGCCGGCCCCGTCCTCTTGCGGGGGCAGGTCCATCAGCTCCCGCTGCCAGGGATCGGTCGATTGGGGCTGGTCGCCACTGGCCTCGCCCTCGCCCTCGCCGACGCCCTGTGGTGAGGGGTTGCCGTCCCCTTCGATCGAGGGCGATAAACCGGCGCCATCCTCGCCCTCGGGCTGGCCGCCTTGTTGCTGCTCGCGCAGCTGTTCGAGCAGGTCTTGCTGCTCTTGGGGGGACATGCGTTCGAACACTTCACGGGCCCGCTCGCGGAGTTCCTGGGCTTGCTCCTGCTGCCGCTGGGCGTCACCGGGGCGGTCGGCCAATTCGCGCAGCCGCTCGGCCAGGCCTTGTTCGCTGGTTTGCTCTTGCTGGCCCTGTTGTTCGCCGGGTTGTTCTGCGGATTGATCGCCGGGCCGCTCACCACCGGGCCGCTCGCTCTGCTCCTGGCCTTGCTCCCGGGTTTGCTCCTGGGTTTGATCTGCCCCCGGCTGGGGCTCTTTCCCTTGCTCCTGGCTTGGCTCCTCGCCCTGCTGTTGGCCTTGCTGTTGTCCTGGTTCTTGGCCCTGTTGCTCGCGCTGTTCTTGCCCGCTTTGCTCTTGTCCTGACTGCTCCTGCCCAGGCTGTTCTCCAGATTCGCCCTCGCGTTGCTCTTGCGGCTGGCCCCCACGCGACTGCTGATCTTGCTCCTGCTGTTGCTCTGGGCCGCGTTCGACCTCGTCGGCGGCCTCGCGCACCGACTCGCCCAACTCGCGCTGTTGTTCCTGGGCATCGCGTTGGGCCCGCTCGCGCTGCTGGGCCTCTCGTTCGCGGCGTTGTTCTTCGGGGTTGTCTTGGGCCCCGTTGTCCTGGGTTTCAGCCGACGCGGGATCGCTGGCGGGAGGCTCTTCTTGGTTCTGCTGCTCGCTCTGTTCGTCGCGAGTCTCGGTCTGTGATGGTGGAGGGATTTGCTGGTCTTGGTCTTCGGGTTGGGTTGATGCGCCCCCCGTGGGCTCGCCGGGCGTCGGTGGCTCTTGCTCGCCTTGTTCGGTTTGCTCGGCTTGTCCGGTTTGGGGTTGTGCTTCGGTGGGTGCTTGTGGATCGAGCTTCTCGGCCAGTTCGCGCAGCCGCTCCGCGGCCTCACGGCGTTCCTGCTCGCCGGCCTGTGGATCCTGCGATCGCTGCCTCAACTCCTCGGCCGCTTCCGCCGCACGTTCGAGGTCGCCGCGCTCCAACGCTTCGGCGAGTCGCTCGGCGGCGCCACGCAGCGAGTCCTCGTCCAGTTGTTCACGGTCACCGGTCGGGTCAAGGTTGGCGAGCGCATCACGCAGCGCCTCGTCGGCCAGTTCCCGCTCGCGGGCGGCTTCTTCGAGCGCCTCGGCCGCCTCGGTAGCCGCGGCCGTTGCCTCGGTCACGGCTTCTTCGGGCTTGCGCTGGCCCGCGGTTAGTTCTTCCTCGATCTCTCGCAAACGCTCGAGTTGTCGTTCGAGCCGCTCGTCCTGGTCTTGGCTTCCCTGGCCGTCCATTTCCGCGGTTTGCTGTTCGAGAGCGGTTGCCAGATCCTCGATGCCCTGTCGGGCACGCTCGGCCTGCTCTTCGTCGACCAGGGCAACGCTGGCCTCCTCGGTCGTTGGCTGGTATCCCCAGGGTGGGACGAACACCGCGGCGGTGCACGCGAGGGCCACGAGGGCCGGCCACACGAGCCACGCCCTGCCCAGCCGCACGGGCACGACCTCGGTGGGCTTGACATCCGGCGCGACCGACTCGGCTCGGGCGATGGCCAGCGCGGAAAAACCCGGGTCTTCGTCATCCGCCCTGCTGCTCAGCAGCAAGGCACTGACCAACACGTCCTTGAGTTTCGCGTGCCGATCCGCGGCTGCGGCTGCGGCTCGCAAGGAAGGCCGGCGTGAGAGGGCCCACCCCGCTGCCAGCACGCCCGCCGCCAGGGCGAGGGCGATGACGGCCCAGATGGCCCACGTCGCAGGCCCGAGCCCTCGCGCCGACAGCACCAAGACCAGACCCGCCGCCCCGGCACCCACCAGACATTTTCCCAATAGTGAGAGCGTGCCGGCCAATCGCCAGCGTCGAGCAATCGCGGATGCCAGCCGCCGCGTTCGCGGTGCTTCAGAACCGGGTTGTTGATCTGATGGGTTCATGGCCATGCCCTGGGCTTGGGCCCATACTCACGAAGAGCTATACGGCGGATCCCACCGCCAGGTGCGTCCGACGGTAACAACCCTATCGGGCCACGGACACCATGGCCGCCCAACGCAACACGGCCGGGCAAACCCGGCTCGATCGCTGGTTCTGAAGCAGCCGGCTCGAAGCCGCCTCGCTCAGTCGTCCTCGTCTTTTGGAGCGGCCCGCATCAGCTTCTCGCCCTGCTCGGGGGTCATCGAGCCCTCTGCGATGTAGGCCGCGATCTCGCGGCGGGTCTTCTCGCGGGCGACCGACTTGACGGTGCTGCCCAGGATGCTGAAGACGATGGCCACAATCGCGATCGTGCCGCCGACGATCCAGAACACCCCGCCGTTATCGATGATCTGCTCGATGATCGTTTCCATGCCGATAACCTCCAGCGGCGGCCCGAACCCGGACCCTGCCGGTCATGTTATTAGGGGGAGGTAACCATGGGTTTCAGCCCATTTCCGGGACAATTTTCCCATAGGTTGACTAAAAGCGGGTGAACGGGATCGAACCGTCGACATTCAGCTTGGGAAGCTGACGTTCTACCACTGAACTACACCCGCGAAACGCCGCAAGTCGTTGTGGCGCAATTATTTGCACCGCTTGTCGACTGGCAGGAAGAGGCTAAAGCATGCCGCTCCGGTTGTCTCTGCGTTTGATTCTAGCGAGTCTCTAGGCCAGCGTCGCGCCTTACTGGTCAACTGGGACCCGGTGTTGCCCTCACATGGGCCGCATTGGCGATCGGCTCGGCCACCGCGAGGGAGGCGAGCGGGGTCCCAGTCCGGACGCGATTCTGGATTGCCTCATTCAACTCTATGACGCGCTCTCTCGAAACTTTGGCACCGACCCCATCCTGTTCGACGGCACGCAGCGTTTGGTGGGCCAGGGCCGCGTTGAAGGTGTTGAATGCCACGATGCCAGGGTGTGCGGAGGCGCGTTCGAGAGTTTCGACGTACGCCGCGGCGGTCTCCAGGTCTTCGCGGGCCAGGGCAATGAGCTCGTTGCGATCGACGCACTTCGGTAGATAGCACCGGCCGGCGTGGAGATCGTCGTCAGCATCTCGGATGATGTTGACGAGTTGCAGGCCCTCGCCGAACGCCGCGGAACTGTTCTTCAGCGGTGCGCGTACGGCTGCGAGTTCTGGCTGGTAAGCGACGAACAGTGCCGAGCACATCTCTCCGACGATGCCCGCCACGATGTAGCAGTACCCTCGGAGATCATCAACCCCCGCTTCCGACAGATCACGGTCGAGGAATCGGGCCATGCCTCGGGCCGTTCTCGACAGGTGTTCGGCGATGATCTTCTGGTGGGCAGCGTCGAGACGACCATACTCGTCAAGCACCACACGGGTGTTGCTCAGAAGGGTGGCGTAGCCGCTGTCCTGGATGGGGGGCTGGTCGCTGAGCAGGTCGCCGATTGTCTCGGACAAGACATCGCTCGATGCCGCGAAGCGATCGGCGATTGCTCCGAGTGCCAAGGCACGCTCCTGGGTTGATCCCCGGAACTCATCCTCGACGGTGTCGGCGATTCGGAAGAGCAGATACGCCACGGTAACCGATCGCTGCAACTCCGCCGGCAGGAACGGGATCGACAGGGCGAACGTCCGGCTTGTTTGTCCAAGGAGTTCGTTGATGGGTTTCATACCGCAGTCTCCGCCAACGCTCGTTCGGTGGCCCGCCGTCCAGGCTGGGACCGGACACCGAGATCCTTGAGCACGAGATTCGAGGTAATCTGGGCCGAGAGGAAGATCACGGGCAGGCCCGAGCCCGGATGGGTGCCGCCGCCGACGAGCCAGGCTCCATCGGCGAACGGGACGCGATGCTGCGGTCGCTTGTGGAGCATCTGGTCGAGAGAGTGGGAGAGATTGAACGTGGCGCCGAAGTTGATGTTGTGGCTCGCCCAATCATCGGGTGTCAGGGTGCGTTCTTCGTGGATTCGATCGGTGAGATCGACGCCGAGCAGCGTACGCATGCGTTCGAGGAGCCGACCACGGCAGACAGGAGCCTCGGCCTTCCAATCAATCGCGGCTCGCGTGTTTGGTGTTGGCATAAGTATATAGAGCGAGCTATGGCCAGCCGGTGCGAGCGTCGGATCGGTGACGCTGGGGTTGCATACGTAGAAACTCGGGTCTTGGGTCAGTGACCCGCCGGTCCCTTCGCGGCGGCCGATGTCTTCCAGGTTGCCCCTGTAGTCCGGTGCCGTGCGGATGGTGTGGTGTGGAAGGTCGACGCTGCCCTCGACGCCCAGGTACATCATGTATGTCGAACACGAGTACTTCTTGCGGTCGAGCGAGGCATCGGTCGTCTTGCCGCGGATCGACTCGGGGAAGAGGTTCTTGAGAGCCCATGTCGCGTCAGCGTTGATCACCGCATGGTCGTAGTGCACGACGCGATCACCCAAGTCGAGGCCGGTGACGCGGCCGCGCTCGACGCGAACGCCGTCGACGGGCGTGTTGGTGCGGATGGTGCCGCCGAGTTCCGTGAAAACCTGCGCCAGGGCTTTCATGAGCGCGTGGCACCCACCGATGGGGTGCCAGACGCCGTACTCGTACTCGATGAAGGGCAGGATGGTGAACAGGCTGGGGCAGTCGTACGGGCTCATGCCCAGGTACTTGCTCTGGAAGCCGACGGCGATCTTGGATGCGGGGTGCTTGAAGTACTTCGAACTCAGCGAATCGACGGTCTCGGTTGGCTTCAAGACCGGCAAGACCCGGGCGGCGTCGGCCCGGATGAGGTCCCGGAACGAGCGGATTGGGCGGCGGAGGATCGGCTCGGCGGCGTTCAGCTTTCGGCGGTTGTGAACAACAAACGACTCGAAGGCCAGGCCGTCGTCCGGATGGAGGACGCCAAGTTGGGCCGCCATGCGCCCGGTGTCCTGCGTGGCGTCGATCGTGATGTCTGGGCCATCCTGCTGCCCGATCAAGAGCCGGTACATCGGATCGAGACGCCGCAGGTCAACGTAGTCGTTTAAATCTTTGCCGACGGCAGTGAAAATCTCCTGCAAGACGTACGGCATCAAGAAGAAAGTTGGGCCGAGGTCGAACGCGAAGTCGCCTGTCGTGACGCGTCCGGTGCGTCCGCCAATGTCGGGCTGGGACTCGTAGATCGTGACATCCAGGCCCTGCCCCGCGAGCAGGACGGCTGTGGCCAGACCGCCGGGGCCGGCACCAATGACGGCGATCTTTGGTGTTTTCATCGTTTAAGGTCCCTAGCGCTCAATCGTACGCTGCTCTCTTCGAGAGCGATTCTTTAAGTCTCGGCCACTAGAATCTGCCCGCTCGTGAACCACGACAGCTTCGAGAAGACGCCGTCACGATATGACATCGCCTGGATTCGGCGATGGAGGCGATCCATTGTCGGGGAAGTACCAAGACTCGTTCGGGAGTGTACGGAAGAACTCGACCGTCCAGGCTTCGAAGTCCTCATGTCGGACATCGTACCGCTGCTGGACGCCTGCGTGTGGCATGAGAGGCGGACAAAGCGCATCTTGAGAACCAAGCGTATCGGCCACGGTGGGGTCTGGCGTTTCGGACAACGCGTGACCGTCCGAAGGGCACCGCTCGGTCATGTCGCGATCATCGCAACCTGGAATTATCCGTATCAGCTCCTGGGCATCCAGCTTGTGCAGGCGATCGCCGCGGGAAACAACGTGACCGTCAAGCCCAGCGAGCGATCCCCTCGCTGCCAGCTCGCGCTGCTCGAACTCGCTCGGGATGCGGGGCTCGACGCGTCGCGGCTCGACTGGACCGACGCCACCCGCGAAGCGGGACGGGAAATGCTGGAGCGGGGCACGTTCGACCACGTTGTCTTTACCGGGTCGACGGCCATCGGGCGCGACATCGCCGGAGCGCTGGCCGGCTCGCTGACGCCAAGCACGCTGGAGCTCTCGGGCTCGGATTCGGCGATCGTGCTCGGCGATGCAGACGCCGGGCTTGCCGCCGACTCGATCTACTTCGCGTTGGCGCTCAACTCGGGACAGAGCTGCATGGCACCGAGGCGGGTGATCGTCGAGGATGGGGCGTACAAACAGTTCATCGACGCATTCACAAAGAAGTTCGAACAGCAGGCCCGGTGCCGGCTTGTTCGTGGCTCCGAAGCCCAGCATTGCAGATCGCTCGTCGAGCAGGGGCGAGCGATGGGGGCCGGGGTCGTTTCCAGCGACCTGGATTCAAGCACTGGATTCGCACCGACGGCGATCCTGGATTGTCCGGCCGATGCCGATGTTGCTTCGAGCGACCATTTTGGGCCCGCGATCGCGGTGCTGCGATCGGGGAGCCGTTCCGAGACGCTCTCGCTTGCCGGGCTCTCGAACAAGGCCCTGGCAACGTCGATCTTTACCAATTCACCGGCCGAAGCGCAGACAATCGCCCGGGAGATCGGCTCGGGATTTATCACGATCAACGATTGCATGGTCCCGACGGCCCACCCCGGTGCCAGCCTGGCGGGCCGGGGGCCCAGCGGCTGGGGGGTCTCCAGGGGAGAGCTAGGGTTGCTGGCAATGACAAGGCCCCAGTTCGTCTCTAAGACGAGCCGGAAGCTACGACTCCCCACCGAGGAGCCGAGCCAGCGGGTGCAGCGGAACATCGAGCGATTCGTGCGTTGGCGGTATAGCAGGTGAGTCGCAGGAGCGTGCCCATGGAAGGCGGGAGTAGTCCAAAACATGTGGTCGTTGTTGGTGGCGGGCTCGCGGGCCTTGCGGCAGCGGTCGAGCTCCGTGGGCGGGGTACGCAGGTCACCCTCGTCGAAGCCAACGACCACCTCGGCGGCAAGATGAACGTGCTCACCGAGAAGGGCTATACCTTCGACATGGGGCCCACGATCCTGACCCTGCCCGAGGTCCTCTGCGGCATCATCCGGCGCGCGGAGCGGCGGGTGCCCGACCTGATCGACCTCGTCCGCCTCGACCCGCAGTGGCGTTGCTTCTTCGAGGACGGGATCAGCATTGATTTATGCGAGAGCGTTGATGCCATGGCGCGCGAGCTCGAGGCCAAGGTCCCCGGAACTGGTGCCGGAGCCGGTTGGCGGAAGCTGATCGAGTACAGCCGCCGGATGAACCGGCTCAGCCGCAACGTGTTCTTCTACAAGGACGTCGGCGGCATCCGTGACGTGATGCGACAGTCGCCCGCGATGGACAAGCAGGTCATGGGCGACGCCCTGGCGATGCGGCTGCACTCGACGGTGGCCGCCACGATCCAGAAGCACCTGCGCGAGCCGCACGCGAGGCAGATCGCCGAGCACTTCTTGCAATATGTCGGGTCGAGCCCGTTCCTGGCACCGGCCATCCTCACGATGATCGCCTCGGCCCAGGTGGATCAGGGCTGCTGGTACGCCATGGGCGGCACGCGCAAGGTTGCGCAAACACTCGAACGGCTTGCGACGGATCTTGGTGTCGAGGTTCTTGTCGGGGTGTCCGTCGAGGAGATCCTCACCGAGGGTGGGCGAGCCACCGGCATCCGGCTGGCCGACGGAAGGACCATCGCGGCCGACGCCGTGGTCTCGAACTGCGACGTGCAGCGGACCTATCGCGACCTCATCAAGACCGACCAAGCCCGGAATGTGCAACACCAGATCGCTCGCACGCACACGCCCGCGTGCAGCGGCGTCGTGCTGTACCTTGGCCTCGACCGCCAGTACGAGCACCTCGCACACCACAACTTCCTCTTCAGCAAGGACTCCCACGAGGAGTTTGACGATATCTACACGCGGGGCGTGCCGGCCCGCGACCCGACGCTGTACATCGCCGCGCCATCGCGGACCGACCCCGACCAGGCCCCGCCCGGGGGCGAAGCGCTCTACATCCTCATCCACACTCCCTATCTGCGTCCGGGCCACGAGTGGAACGAGCCGGGCGGGATGCTCGAGCACTACCGGCCCGTGGTCATGGACAAACTGGCCCGCTTCCAGATGGAGGACATCCAGGAGCACATCGTCGTCGAACGCTCGCTCACTCCGACCGGCATCGAACGGATGTACAACGCCGAGGGTGGGGCGATCTACGGCCTGGCCTCGCACGGCCGGCTCGCGGGCGGGTTCAAGCCCCGCAATTCGTCGAAGATCCCGGGCTTGTTCCTGGCCGGCGGCAGCACCAACCCCGGGCCGGGTGTCCCCATGGTGCTGATGAGCGGCGTGACGGCGGCGAAGTCAGCAGCCGAGTTTCTTGGTTTGCCCGCGACCGACATCGAGGGCACGAGCCACGGGCCCACACCCGAAGAGGTCGCGGCACCGACGCCGGCCATGGCATGACCGCTCCCATCGCCCCAGCTCGTGCGTCGCCGCGCTTCGTGCGATTCTTCGGGAGCTACGCGTGCCGAATGTTGCGCAAGCGATTCGCAAGTGTCCATCTACAGCAAGAGAGCGAACGAGTGCTGCGCGATGCCGCCGCGCATCATGGCCCGCTGGTGGTCGCGTTCAACCACCCCAGCTGGTGGGATCCGATCATCGGCGTCGCCATCAAGCACATCTACATGCCCGACCGCCCGGCGATCGCGCCCATCGAGATGGCGATGTTCGATCGATTCCGGTTCATGCGAAAGCTCGGCATGTTCGGGATCGATACCGAGCACCCAGAGGCCTCCCAGGCCATGGTGCAGTACGTGCGCGAGTGCTACGAGCAAGACCCTCGCACCGCGCTCTTCATGACGCCCCAGGGCGGGTTCGCCGATGTCCGGACGCCCATCGTCGTACGCCCCGGCGCGGGCGCCGTCGCGTCGGGCATGGACGATGTCCGCGTGCTGGCGATCCTCTCGGAACTCGTGTTTTGGGAGGACAAGCGCCCCGAGCTCTTGCTGTTGGCTCGGGCGTGTTCCCAGCCCGCACGGCCAACCACCGCGGGCTGGACGCGAGCCATTCGCGACGGCATGCAGGGCGGTGCCGATCGTCTGGCGGAACTCGCGATCGCTCGCAGCGCCGAACCGTTCGTGCCCATCCTGGCGAGGAGCGGATCGGACGTGAACCCGGCCTATGACCTGTGGCAACGGCTACGGGGCCGGCGATCGCACGTTACGCCAAAGCAACGCGGGGCGCACCCATGACCGTGCTCGTGTGGTACCTGGCCTTGTGCGTTCTGGTCTCGCTGTTCACGTTCGCGCTGACCCTGCGCAACCTGCGGGCGTTCGGCCCGCCACCGGCAGCGGATGGCTCGGATGAAGCGCTCGTCAGCGTCTGCATTCCGTGCCGGAACGAGGCGCATAACGTCGAGGCGGTCGTCGAGTCCGTGCTCGCATCGCACCACGGGGCGCTCGAGGTGCTTGTCTACGACGACGACTCGACGGACGGCACCGGCGAGATCCTGGCCCGGCTTGTCGAGCGTTACGATCGCCTGAACGTTGTAGAGTCGCAGACGCTGCCGCCGGGATGGGTGGGCAAGCAGCACGCCTGCCACCGCTTGTCGCAGGTTGCCCGGGGCGAGTGGATGCTGTTCATCGATGCGGACGTGCGGCTCGAGCCCGACGCGATCGGCAGGGCTCTCGCGTTCGCCCGAACGTCGCAATCGTCGCTGGTGTCCACGTTCCCCCGCCAGATCACCGGCACGCTGGGCGAGGCGTTGGTCGTCCCGATGATGTTCTTCCTGCTGATCGGGTATCTGCCCTTCTCACGGATGCGCCGCACGCGCTCGCCGTCGGCCAGCGCCGCTTGTGGCCAGTTCCTGATGATCGAACGAGCCGCGTACGAGGCCTCCGGCGGGCATGCGGCGATCAAAGATTCCATGCACGACGGGGTCAAGCTCCCCCGCCTGTGTCGCAAGGCGGGATATGGGACTGATCTGTTCGATGGCACCCAATTGTGCCACGTTCGGATGTACGCGGGTTTCGCCCAGACCTGGCACGGGTTTGCGAAGAACGCGTTCGAGGGCCTCGGCTCACTCGGGCTGCTCACATTCTTGACAACGCTGCACGTGATGATCCACGTCGTGCCGTGGGTTGCCTTGCCATTGATCCTCATCACGGGTGGATCGGCTTTGGCGGTCACGCTTGCTGCTGGAGCCATCGTGCTGCAGGTAGCGCAGCGGCTCGTGCTTACTCGTCGATTCGATCACGCACCAGGCCTTGCGATGTTGCATCCGATCTCGGTCTGGATGCTTACGTTGATCCAGTGGCATTCTTATGTGCTGCACCGGGCGTCTGGACGGACTTGGAAGGGGCGCACGTTGTCGCAACCTGTTGAAGAGCAAGTCGTCCTCGTCGACGCCGACGATCGCGAACTAGGAACGATGGACAAGCAGGCCGCCCATCTCGACGGGGGCAGGCTCCATCGCGCGTTTTCCGTTTTTGTCTTCGATGACCAGGGCAGGGTCCTGCTGCAGAAGCGAGCGTCGGGGAAGTATCACTTCGGCGGGCTGTGGACCAATACCTGTTGCAGCCATCCAAGGCCCGGGGAAGCGCCCGTCGATGGAGCACGCCGGCGGCTGTACGAGGAGATGGGCATCAACATCCCGCTCGAGCCGCAGGGCTGGTTCGTGTACAAGGCACACGATGAGGCTAGCGGCCTGACCGAGCACGAACTCGATCACGTGTTTGTTGGGCATTTTTCGGGGGAGCCTGCTCTTAACGAGGATGAGGCCGAAGACTGGCGCTGGATCGAGCTATCTGAACTGCGTGAGTCGCTCGAACGTCAGCCAGGCCTGTATACGCCCTGGCTCCCGCTCGCGTTGGCACGAGTGTTCGAGGGCGGCGACTCGCTCACTCGTCTTCAATCATCTCTTGGGCCAGCACGCTGACACGCTTCTCGTTGTGCGCCGGGATGCCGAACACCCTGACGAGTTCGCGGCCCTCCTCGGCCACGACCCCGACACCATTGCGATTGATCGCGAACCAGGCTCGCTGGGTGAGCACGATGCGCGCGGGCCCGATGGCGAACGAGAGTTCTGACTCGACCACGAACGCCTCGTAGAGCCCCGCGGGCACCTCGACGAGCTGAATTCCGATGCCCCTGATGGTCGAAGTGCCCTCGCCCGATCCCGAGCTGAACAGATTGCCCTCAGATTGCACCCGGATCGGGCGGACAAACTCTTCTCCAGCGCTGAGCATGGCTGGCAGGAAGAGTGCTCTGGGCTCGAAGGTGCTCTCGATGTTGTTGGCCAGGTTCGAATCGATTAGCAGATCGCCGGTCTCGTCCAGGACGAGCACGGAGCGACCGGACGCCGCGGAGGTGGAACCGGTGGCCAGCACGATGGTCAGCGAGCCGTCCGCCGCGGGCGTGATCGATCGGAGCACCGTCTCTGGTTCATCGGATCCCGACGTGAACCTGAGAAAGCGGTCCGTCCGCGCACGATCGACCAAGAGCTGGCCCGCGTGCAGCGATCCAGACTCGTCCAACTCGCCAACCCTCAGCCCGCTGTCACGAGTGGTGAGTCTGATCGGGGAGCCTGTTTGGATCTCGTAGTACGCGATCGCTCGGTTGCGGCACGCGTGGATCGTGAGCGAAGTGCCGATCAAGGCAGCGCAGAATAGGAATCGTGCCGTTGTCCTACGGGGCCTTCGTAGCATTCGTGTCCTCGGGGCAATCACAATGTATCAAAGAGCAACTGTGCGATCGGGCGATGATCCCCGCCGGACCACCTACTAGTCCGCAGCCAGTCCACCCACGATGGCCCATTCAGTCGTCGAAGAGCGCGATGTCGTCGCGGCCCGGCCGCGGGGCGGTGGTTACCCCGACATGGTCCGCGCCCGCTTCGGTGAGCTCGCGTCCACGCCGGTGCCTGGCCACGAAACCTAATTTCAGGAGGAAGGGCTCGACCATATCCTCGAGCGTGCCCGAGTCCTCGTTCATGGTTGCCGCGAGGGCTTCGAGGCCGACGGGCCCGCCGCCGTAGGTCGTGCCGATGGTCCGCAGGTAGGTCCGATCGAGCTCGTCGAGGCCGAATGAGTCAACCCCCTCGAGGGCGAGCGCCTCGTCCACCGTGCCCGCCGTCGCGCGGCCGTCCGAACGCACCGACGAGAAGTCTCGAACGCGCCGCAGCAAACGGTTGGCGATACGCGGCGTGCCCCGGCTGCGTTTAGCGATGGCGTCGATGGCCGGTGCCTCGATCGCGAGTTCCAGCAGCCCGGCGCTGCGTTCCACGATCGAGGCCAGCTCGGCAACCTCGTAGAACCGAAGGTGGTGGATGAGCCCGAAGCGGCTGCGCAGCGGCGCGCTGAGCAGGCCCGCCCGCGTCGTGGCCCCAATGAGCGTGAACGGCTTGCACTTGATCTGCACGGTTCGAGCGTTCAGCCCCGCGTCGAGCGTCACGTCCACGCGGAAGTCTTCCATGGCGGGGTAGACGAACTCCTCGACCGCCGCCGGCGTGCGGTGGATCTCGTCGATGAACAGCACGTCACCCGCTTCGAGCCGCGTGAGCGCCGCGACCAGGTCGGTCCCACGTGAGAGCGCCGGCCCGCTGGTGACGTGCACCTTCGTGCCCATCTCGGCGGCGATGACGTGGGCCAGCGTCGTCTTCCCCAGGCCCGGCGGCCCGTGCAGCAGGACGTGATCCAGGGCCTCGCCGCGCCCCCGGGCGGCCTGCACCGCGATGGCCAGCCGCTCGAGCGTGTCGCGCTGGCCCACGTACTCGGCCAGCCGCTGCGGGCGTAAGGCCCAGCCGGCGTGCTCTTCGGCGGTGTCGGTAGCGGTGGGGGCGATCACCCGATCCAGGGCCATGGGGCGGTTCCTTCCGTAGAAGTTATAGGTTCGTTCGGAAGGCTGCGCTCACCTGGCGCTGGTGGGCAGGCCCTTTCGCCGCCACAGGTCGAGCAGATCGGCTCTCGTCGTGTGCGTCCATCGCGAATCGTCTCCCCGCTCGCTGCCCAGGAAATCGCCCTTGGCGTCGAAGAGCGAGATTGATTTGGCCTCATCGCCCAATTCCGTGCTCAGTTGCCAGGACGCCCGCCCCTGCTTGGCCTCGAGTTCGAATTGGCGGTACCGCACGTTGGTGTCGCCGCCCGCGTAGGCGTACACGCCGTACGCCGCCTCAGCTCCTCGGCCGATCAGCAACTGCGGCAGCAGGTAGAACTCCACCTGGTTGAGGTATCCGCGCGGCGGTACGGCCGGCTTGAGCGTGTTGGACGTGCTGCCCCTCCGGGCGATGTTCATCACCTTCCCGTCTCGCACGCCGAACTCGGTATTGACCACTGGCGGCTGGTCGCCCTGGCGGAAGGTCGTCGAGGCCGTCCACGCTTCGTGCAGGCGATCCGGTGTCATGAAGCAGATGATCCTGGTGTCGATCAGCGTCCACTGGTCGCGTCGCCATCGCTGGATCATGCGGCCATCCAGGCGCACGAGGTAGCCCTCGGCGTGGTCCTCCTCGCTCCAGCTTTCCTGGCTGCGTTCGGGGTCGATCTCGCCCCGCTGGCCCTTCCACGCTCGGATCCACCGGTACCCGCGCTCGGTGTCGTCCATCGTCAGCCCCGTGCCCGCCGGCTCGCTCAGCCGATCCCACCGGTCGTTCGCCTGGGCGAGGGCCCGCTCATAATCGGTCGCCGTCAGCGTCTCGAGCATCGCCTCGGTGGTTTCGATGGCAAAAGCCCGGGCAGCGGCGACCTTGGTGTTTCCAGAAAACTGGGCGCTGGCCAGCACCGAGAGGTACGCCAAGCGGGCTTCCCGCTCGTCCTCGGGCTCACAAAACAGGTCGAATCTCACCATCTGTCCCGCACCGGCGTCCACCAGCGTGTACATGCGGATGCGTTCGCGATCATCCTCGGGATACGCCACGTAGAACCGCGATGCCGGCCGTCCGGCCACGACCAGGCCGGTCTCACGCAGCAATACGCGGGCTCGGCTCTCGATGGCCTCGGTCCCGGCCCGATCGTCGCGGTAGCTGCCGAGCAGGTTTTCGAGGATCCGGTCGGTCAGGTGATCAACGGGCAGCTTGCCGCCCACCTGGGTCTGCACGTCGATGGCTTGCTGCTGGGGCGCCTGGATCATCATGAACCAGTGCCCGAGCATCGGGCTGATCTCTAAGGTCGGGACATCCCCACGATCGGCCCGGAAGCCGTTCGATTCTTCGGGGATCTGGACTTCCAGGCCCACCGGAGCGAGGACCAGCGGCTCCTCGGCCATGACCACGCTCGAGGCACCGCTGCCCTGGGCCCGAGCGGCATCGGCAGCCCCCAGCACCGCCCCGAGGGACAGTGCGGCGGCGGCAAAGGGAACAATCGCGGGAGTTTTCGTGGGCTTCATGTACCCCTCCGTGGGTCGATCTTGTGGGTCAATGTGCGAGCCGTAAGACAGGATAGGTCGGCGGCCCGGTTGTCCCGATCTTCACATTCCTTGCGTCCGGCGGTTGACGGGGGTTCGGATCGATCTATCCTTCTCTCCGCGCTTGTGGCGGGGGCTGCGGCCCCCAGGGCGTGGGTCAGTACCGGCCGGGCTCACCGGGCGGTTGACGCAGAACTTGGCAGGTCAGGAGGTTGGCGGGCCCATGCAAGGTGGTCGCATTCGAATTCGGATGGAAGCGTATGACCACATCGCCCTCGATGCTTCGGCTCGAGAGATCGTGGACCACGCCAAGCGGACCAACGCCCGAGTGGCCGGTCCGGTCCCTCTGCCGACGCGGATCGAGCGGTACACGGTCCTCCGTGGACCGTTCATCGACAAGAAGAGCCGCGAGCAGTTCGAGATCCGCACGCACAAGCGGATCATCGATATCCACGAGCCCAACGCCCGCACCGTCGAGGCGTTGAACCGGCTGGTGGTGCCCGCGGGCGTGTTCGTAAAGATCAAGGCCTGACCGCCCCTCTACTCGCTAGATAGACGGCGTCAGCACAACAGGAACGATTCGCTTCCTCTGGCCCGGGCAACCCCCGAGAGCCACGAAGCAAGGTGGAACAGAGCATGGCAGGCGGAAACGACAAACTGGGACTCATCGGTCGCAAGATCGGCATGACCCGCGTCTACCAGGACGGCGTATCGATCCCCGTGACGGCGATCGAGGTCGCTCCGGCGGTGGTCACCCAGGTCCGCTCGCCCGAGCGTGACGGCTACTCGGCCGTCCAGATCGGCGGCGAGGACGCCCGCCCGCGCCGCTCCACCTTCCAGATCATGGGCCACGACGCCAAGGCGGGCACGGGCCCCAAAGCCGTCCACGTCGAGTATCGCATGGACGAGGCCGAGGCGGGCGAGTTCGAGCTGGGCCAGACCCTCTCGGTCGAGCATTTCCAGAACGTCAAGTACGTTGACGTCGCAGGCACCAGCAAGGGCAAGGGCTTCGCCGGTACCATGAAGCGGCACAACTTCAAGGGCCTGCGCGCCACCCACGGCGTGGAGCGCAAGCACCGTTCGCCCGGTTCGATCGGCGGTCACGCGAACAACGCGGGTAAGGCCGGTCGGATCAAGAAGGGCAAGAAGATGAACGGCCAGATGGGCAACGTGCGCGTCACCGTTCGCAATCTCGATGTTGTTCGGGTCGAGCCGGAGCGTAACCTCCTGCTGGTCAAGGGCCCCGTGCCCGGGGCCAACGGCGGCGTGGTTCACATCCGCCCCTCGATCCGTTTGCGGCCCACCAAGGCCGCCGCCCAGAAGGCCGCTGGCTGACCGGGTAACGCAGTATGTAGGACGCCCTCTCGTCGAACAGTTCGGCGGTGGGGCGGCCCGGAGGGTCGCTCAGGCGAAACCACCGGGTCAGGACAAACAGGTTTGGGGTCCCTGCTTCTTCGGCGGGATCCCAGGAACAGACAGCCGAGTCTGATCCGAGTCCGCTCCCGCCAGGCGCGTCGCCTGGTGGGGAACAGATCCGAGAGGGTCTGAGCCCGATAGGGGCGGTCCGGTGCGGCAGGCGACCCGACAAGGTCGCACAGGCGTCAGGAGCGAGCACGATGGATGTGCCGGTCTACAACATGAAGGGCGATTCGGTCGGCTCGATGTCGATCGACGAGGCCATTCTCGGCGGGTCGCTGAACCCGCAACTGATCAAGCAGGCCTACGTCTGCTACCACGCCAATCTGCGCCAGGGCAGCGCCCGGACCAAGGGCCGCGGCGAGATCCACGGCTCAACCCGCAAGATCTACAAGCAGAAGGGCACCGGCCGCGCCCGCCACGGCAACAATAAGGCCCCCCAGTTCCGCAAGGGCGGCCATGCCCACGAGAAGCGTCGCACCCGCGTCGACTACCACATGTCGATGCCCAAGAAGATGCGTCGCAAGGCGAACCTCAACGCCCTGCTGGCCAAGCTCATCGACAACGAGGTCAAGATTGTCGACAGCGTCAAGTTCGACAAGCCCTCGACCAAGGGCATGAACAGCCTGCTGAGCGCCCTTGGCATCAACCGCACGGTGCTGCTGGCCCTCCCCGAGGGTGCCGTTGACGCCCGGCTGAGCGCCCGCAACATCGACGACATCAGCTTGTGCCGAAGCGATCAGCTCACGGCCTGGAACCTGCTCAACAACCGCTTTGTCATCATCGAGAAGGCCGAACTGGAGGCCTTCCTGGCCGGCCCGCACACGCAGACCGGCAAGGACGCCAAGACCGAACCGCGTGGCCGCCAGGCCGCAACTACCGACGGGGAGGCCGCCTGATGCACCCGAGCACCGTCATCAAGAAGCCCATCGTCACCGAGCGCAGCACGGCGACCATGGCCGACGACAACCGCTACACCTTCCTGGTCGACCGCCGGGCCGACAAGACGTCCATCAAGCACGCCGTCGAGACGCTCTACGGCGTCAGCGTGCTGGCGGTCACCACACAGCTGCGCAAGAGCCGCGAGCGTCGGCTGAAGTACGGCTACGTCCAGGCCCCACCGACCAAGAAGGCCATCGTGCGCCTGGCCGAGGGCCAGACCATCGACCTGTTCTGATTCGGGCGAGATTGATTCGGGTAAGCAAGATAGTTTCGAGCGAGTTTCTTCACGGGATTTGAGTCGCAGAGCTTCGGAGATTCATCAATGGCCATCCGCGTCTACAAACCAACCTCGCCCGGGCGTCGCAACGCCTCGGTCAACCTCCACGTCGAGGTCGACAAGAAGCGCCCCGAGAAGGCCCTGCTGAGCCCCTTGAACAAGAAGGGCGGCCGCAACCACACGGGCGTGATCACGGTGCGGGGTCGTGGCGGCGGCGCGAAGCGCATGTACCGCCAGATCGACTTCCGCCGCAAAGACCGCGACGGCATCGAGGGCAAGGTCATCGGCATCGAGTACGATCCCAACCGCTCGAGCCACATCGCCTTGGTCGAATACACCGACGGCGTCAAACGCTACGTCATCTGCCCCAAAGGCCTGAAGACGGGCATGACCGTCCTGACCTCGAGCGATTCGGCCATCGAGCCCAACGTGGGCAACTGCATGCCGCTGCGGTTCATCCCCTCGGGCATGGAAGTCCATTGCATCGAGCTGGCCGTGGGTAAGGGTGCCCAGATCTGCCGCTCGGCAGGGTCGTACGCCCGCCTGACCAACCGCGAGGGCAAGTACGCCACGCTGGTCCTGCCCTCGGGCGAGACCCGCCGCGTGAGCCTGGACTGCCGCGCCGTGGTGGGGGCCGTGGGCAACAGCGACCACCAGCGTCGCCGCCTGGGCAAGGCCGGCCTGACGCGCCACCTCGGCCGCCGGCCGATCACCCGCGGTGTGGCCAAGAGCCACCACGCCCACCCGCTGGGTGGTGGTGAGGGACGCAGTAAGGGCAACCGCACGCCGGTGAGCCCCAGCGGTGTGGACGCCAAGGGCGGCGGCACCCGCAACAAGAAGCAGTACAGCACCCAGCTGATCATCCGTCGCCGCCGCAGCAAGCGGTACGGGCAGCTGGCCAAATGATTCGAGTGATTCGCGGTGTCGCAAGCACGAGCAGGAGCGTGAAGCATGGGTCGTAGCCTCAAGAAGGGTCCGTACGTCGACGAGAAGCTGTACACGAAGGTGATGAAGCAGCAGGAGTCGGGCGAGCGCGAGCCCATCAAGACCTGGGCCCGCCGGTGCACGATCGTGCCCGAGTTCGTGGGCCACACGTTCCAGGTGCATAACGGCCGTGCATTCTTGGAGGTGTTCGTGACCGAGGACATGGTGGGCCACAAGCTCGGCGAGTTCTCGATGACGCGGACCTTCCGGGGTCACACGAACAAGAAGGAAGGCATCAAGTCGGGCAAGTAAGCCCAGCCTGAGCCAGAAGCAGGAATCAGACTCGTTTTGTCAGTGACAGGGATTCGGGAACGGACGACTTCGGAGATCTATCGGTGAGACTGCGTAGCGACCAACTCAAGAAGTTTGCCGACGAGGCCGGCGCCAAGGTCGAGGACCTGGCCGAGGCCGTCCGTCCGCTTGGCCTGCCCGGTGACAAAGCCGAGAGCGCGGTGCGCAACTGGCTGGCGGGGCGTCCGAGGCCCACGTGCAAGGCCGCCCACATCCAGGCCCTGGCCCGGGTGGTGAATGCCGAGCCGCGCGACATTGCCCGGTTCGTCAGCGAGGTGCGGTTCCACCGAGGCAGCACGCAGAAGGCGCGGCTGGTGGCCGACCTCATCCGCGGCAAGACCGTGGACGAGGCGCTCAACCTGCTGAACTTCAGCCAGAAGCGTGCCTCGGACAACATGTCCAAGGCCCTCAACGCGGCCATCGCCGACGCCGAGCTGGCCGACGCGGACGTCACCGAGTTGTTCGTGGTCGAGAGCCGCGTGGACGAGGGCCCGCACATCAAGCGGTTCCGCCCCAAGGATCGTGGCCGGGCCCATCCGATCATCAAGCAGACCAGCCACATCACCGTGGGTGTCCAGGAGCGAGCGTAATGGGACAAAAGATCCACCCCTTCGGCTTCCGATTGGGAGTCACCGAAGCCCACCGCAGCCGGTGGTACGCCCCCAAGGCCATCTACGGCGAATTGCTCGTTGAGGATCAGAAGATCCGCGAGTACCTCGACAAGCGCCTGAACCGCAACCCGGGCCGCCCCCACGCGGCGGTGGCCAGCGTCGAGATCGAGCGCACCCGCGAGGAGCTGGTCGTGCTCATCCGCACGGCCCGCCCGGGCGTGGTCATCGGCCCCAAGGGTGCCGAGGTCGAGCGCATGACCGAAGAGCTGATGCTCATGACCGGCCGCAAGGTGTCGATCAAGATCCTCGAGATCAAGAACCCCGACATGAGCGCCCAGTTGGTGGCCGCTAACGTGGCCGAGCAGCTCAGTCGTCGCTCCAGCTTCCGCCGCGTCGTGAAGATGCGTGCCGAGGGCGTGATGCAGAACGGCGCCAAGGGCGTGAAGATCCAGATCTCGGGCCGCCTGGGTGGTGCCGAGATGAGCCGCCGCCTGGACGTCCGCCTGGGCGCATTGCCCCTGTCGACGCTGCAGGCCAACATCGACTACGGCTTCGAGGAGGCCCGCACGACCGCGGGTCGCCTGGGCGTGAAGGTGTGGATCTACAAGGGCGAGTACGAGGCCCAGGACGAAGAGACGACCTCGAAGGCCGCCGGCGCACGCGTCGCCAGCCGGGGACGCAGGTAAGCGAGATCAGGAATCCGGCGCTTCCCTCCGTTGGGAAGGCCGTCAGGAAGGGTTTGAACGATGCCACCGTATAAGATCCCAAAGCGAGTGAAGTTCCGCAAGGAGTTCCGCCGCGTTCGCGATCGCAAGGCGACCAAGGGCAACTACGTGGCCTTCGGCGACTTTGGGCTGCAGGCTCTGGAAGGCTGCTGGCTCAAGAGCAACCAGATCGAGGCGGGGCGCATCGCGTCGACGCACTATCTCAAGCGTCAGGGCAAGCTGTTCATCCGCGTGTTTCCCGACAAGCCGGTGAGCAAGAAGCCCCTCGAGCAGCGCATGGGTAAGGGCAAGGCCGACGTGGATTACTGGGCGGCGCGGGTTCGCCCGGGCACCATGATCTACGAGCTGGCCGGCGTGCCCGAAGAGATGGCTCGCGAGGCGATGAAGCGCATGGCCATGAAGATGCCCATCCGCTGCCGATTCGTTAAGCGCCGGACAACGGTGGGTTAAAAGGGGCTTTCAAAGAAAGCACCACGGAACGAACAGTGGCCCGCCAGTGGGTGGGTGTTGGAGAAGGCGATATGACCGGCGAAGAAGTTCGCAAGCTCGACAACAACGAGATCCAGGCGGAACTCGTCCGCCTGCGCAAGCACCTGTTCCAGTTGCGCGTGCAGGCCTCCACCGAGAAGGTCGAGGACAACAGCGAGTTCTCCAAGACCCGCAAGGACATCGCCCGCCTGATGACCGAGCGGTCGTCCAGGCAGATCGCCAGGCAGGCCGGCTGAACGCCACGGGATTCCAGAGTCCGGTACGGACACACCGTCACAGAAGAGAACGAAAGCGTATGAGCGACAACACCGCCACCACGACACAGAGCACCACCGGTCAGAAGGCCAAGGGCGCCCGCACGGGCGAGGTGGCCACGGCCGACCGCGACAAGACCATCAAGGTCGTCGTGAGCTACGTGGCCAAGCACCCCAAGTACGGCAAGTACGTCCGCCGCCGCACGGTGCTCCACGCCCACGACGAGGGCAACCAGGCCCAGGTGGGCGACCGCGTCGAGGTGGTGCCGTGCAAGCCCATGAGCAAGACCAAGTCATGGACGCTGTCGCGGGTCCTCGAGAAGCACCAGGGCGACTGAGCCCGAACCGATCGGTCAGGGTCTGGCCTCGAACGCCCGACCGTCAAGAAGAAGTCTCGCACGCCCGTTCGTCACAGGGCACGTAGGAAGTAGCAAGCCATGCTTCAGCAAGAATCACGATGCGAAGTCGCGGACAACTCGGGGGCGAAGATCGCCTACGTCATCCGCGTCTACGGCAAGACCAGCGCGAGCGGTAACAACACCCGCCCCTGGGCCGGCGTGGGCGACCGCGTGCTGATCTCGGTCAAGAAGGCCCTGCCCGGTGCCGACATCAAGCCGGGGGACATGTCCAAGGCCGTGGTTGTGCGGACCGCCCGGAACACGCGCCGCGCCGATGGCTCGTACGTGAAGTTTGACAGCAACGCCGTGGTGCTGCTGAACGCCGACGGCAACCCCCGCGGCACGCGCATCTTTGGCCCTGTTGCCCGCGAGCTTCGCGAGAAGAACTACATGAAGATCGTTTCGCTCGCTCCGGAGGTGGTGTGATGGCCGCGCATATTCGCAAGGGTGATAACGTGATGGTGACCGCCGGCGACCACAAGGGCCGCACGGGCGAGGTGATGCGTATCGATGTCGCCAAGGATCGGGTCTACATCAAGGGCCTGAACCTGCGGACTCGCAACGTCAAGCCCACGCGCGTCAACCCCCAGGGCGGCCGCGTGACCAAGGAAGCCCCGTTCCACATGTCCAACGTCAGCCCCGTGGCCGACGGCAAGCCCACCCGCGTGCGGTTCACCGTGGGCGACGACGGCAAGAAGCAACGCATCGCGGTGCGGGGCGGCAAGGTCCTGGCCGTCGAGGCCCGGCGCAAGGGCGGAGAGTCGGCGAGCAAGGACACCCTCTGAGATCCAGATGGGTGCCCCGATGGGAAGCAGCACGGCGGCCTCAAACCGCACGGTTCGTTGGAAGGATTTGACCGATGGCTAAGAACAAGCCCGACAAAGACGATCCCGCCATCCAGGCGGCCGCCGCGAAGCGCGAGGGACCCCAACGACTGCGCCAGCAGTACATGGACCAGGCGCGCCCCGAGGTGACCAAGCAGTTCGGCGTGGCCAACCCCATGGCCATGCCGGTGCTCGATCGCATCGTGCTGAACGTGAACATGGGACGCTTCCTGGACGGCCCCAAGCTGCCGCCCAACATCCGCGCCACGGTCATCGACACGCTCACCCAGATCACCGGCCAGAAGCCCGTCGTGGTCAAGGCCAAGAAGAGCGTCTCGAACTTCAAGGTCCGCGAGGGCATGGAGACCGCGGCGATGGTCACCCTGCGGGGCGACCGGATGTGGGACTTCCTGGACCGGTTCATCAACCTAGCCACCCCCCGTATCAAGGACTTTCGCGGCCTCTCGGAGACCTCGTTCGACAAGGCGGGCAACTACTCGCTGGGCCTCAACGAGCAGGGCGTGTTCCCCGAGATCAACATGGCCAACGTGAACTTCACGCACGGCATGAACATCAACTTCGTCTTCCGCAACTCCGACAAGGCCAAGAGCCGAGCCGTGCTGGAGAGCCTGGGCATGCCGTTCCGCAAGCCCACGCCCCCCAAGAAGAAGGCGAGCTGAGAGAAGAAATACCAAGATGGCCGCCGGGCCGTCGGGAGTGAATCAGAAGTATGGCAACCAAGGCACAGGTCGCAAAGAGCAATAAGACACCCAAGTTCTCGACTCGGAAGGTTCGCCGTTGCGAGCTCACGGGCCGGTCTCGCGGGGTGTACCGCAAGTTTCGCATCAGCCGCATCATGCTGAGGAAGCTGGCCCACGAGGGCAAGATCCCCGGCATGCGCAAGGCCAGTTGGTGAATCGAGTCCAGAACGCAGGCTGATACGCCGCAGCAGACGGCGAGCAGGGAAGAAGGCTCGGGCCCAACGGCCCGGCAGGAGGTCATCGGAAACGATGTCAGTGAACGATCCGATCTCGGACATGCTCACGCGAATCCGCAATGGGTTGCGCAATCGCTCCCGTCGTGTGGACTGCCTGAACAGTAAGGTGTGCCGCGGTGTCGCCCAGGTCCTCCAGGACGAGGGCTACGTCGAAGGCTTCGAAGTCGTCGAGGATGGCCGCCAGGGCCTGCTCCGCGTGTCGTTGCGATACGGCGCCGCCGGCGAGCCCCTGATCGCCTCGCTCACCCGGGTGAGCAAGCCGGGCCGCCGCGTCTACAGCAGCGTCGAGAAGCTGCCCCGACCGCTGCAGGGCATGGGCATCGCCGTGGTGTCCACGAGCCGTGGCGTCATGAGCGATCGCAAGTGCCGCAACGAGCGCGTGGGCGGCGAATTGCTGGCGGTGGTGCAGTAAGAAGGCAAGTGCCAACGGCGGCCAGACGGCTGGCCGACCGAGGAGGTTGATTCGAAATGTCACGCATCGGCAAGAAGCCCATTTCCGTGCCCAAGGGCGTCAAGGTTGGCGTCAGCGGCCAGACCGTGCGCGTCGAGGGCTCCAAGGGCACGCTCTCCCATGACGTCCACCCCATGGTGAGCATCGCGTGGGATGAGGACGCCCAGACGCTGTCCTTCGCCGTGCCCGAGGGCAAGGAGGGCGACCGCCAGGCCAAGAGCCTCTGGGGCACCTCCCGCTCGATCGTCGAGAACAACATCGTGGGTGTCACCACCGGCTACACCAAGGTGCTCGAGGTCAACGGCGTGGGCTACACCGCCGCGGTCGAGGGCAACCGCCTGAAGCTGATCGTGGGCTTTGCCAACCCGATCTTCAAGGACATCCCCCAGGGCGTGGACGTGAAGGTCGAGAAGCAGAGCGTCACGGTCTCGGGCCACGACAAGCAGGCCGTGGGCCAGTTTGCCGCCGAGGTTCGCGCCGTTCGCAAGCCCGAGCCGTACAATGGCAAGGGCATCAAGTACAGCGACGAGACGATCATCCGCAAGGAGGGCAAGACCGCCGGCGCGTGATGCCGGCTGGTTCGTCTCCCGTGGGCCCTTTTTGGGCTCGAAAGTTGTCCCGGTTCTCTTTGAGGTTCTGACGCAATGGACAGGCAGAAAGCCAAGCAAACCCGCCGGACCCGCCGTCGCACCGGCATCCGCAAGCGTGTCTCGGGCACGGGCACCGTCCCACGCCTGTGCATCTATCGCTCGCTGCGGCACGTCTACGCCCAGGTGGTCAACGACCTGGACGGTACGACGCTGTGCGCCGCCTCGACGATGGACAAGGGCTACAGCGGCGACGGCACCGGGAACACCGAGGCCGCCAAGTCCGTTGGCAAGCTCATCGCCGAGCGGGCCAAGGCCAAGGGCATCGAGAAGGTGGTCTTCGACCGTGGCGGCTTCCGCTACCACGGCCGGGTCCGGGCGCTAGCCGACGCGGCTCGCGAGGGCGGATTGAAATTCTGACGCAATCCGGGCCGGCCCGCTCAAGGCCGACCCGCAGTTTTGGAAACGAGGGCTCTGAATGCCTGAGATGATCGACGAATCCGGACAGATCGAATCGACCACGGTCAACATCTATCGCACCGCCGCGACGGTGAAGGGTGGCCGCCGCTTCAGCTTTGGAGCGCTCGTGGTCGTGGGCGATCGCCAGGGCAAGGTGGGCTACGGCTACGCCAAGAGCACCGAGGTGCCGGTGGCCATCGAGAAGGCCCAGCGCAAGGCCCGCCGCGGCATGGTGAGCGTCAAGCGGCTGGGCACCACCGTGCCCCACGAGGTCGAGAGCAAGTTCTCGGCTTCCAAGATCCGCCTGATCCCCGCCACGCCGGGTACGGGCATCGTCGCGGGCGCCACCGTCCGCGCCGTGCTCGAGATGGCCGGCTACAACGATTGCATCACCAAGAGCCTGGGCTCGAGCAACAAGCTCAACGTGGTCAAGGCGACCATCGACGGCCTGGCCCGGCTGCGTCTGGTCTCCGACGTGGCCGAACGCCGCGGCGTGGAACTCGACGATTCGGTGATCGAGCAGCGTATCGAGCGTGCCCGCTCGCTCACCGGTGCGGGCATCGGCACGTCTTCGGAGACGGCCGAGGCCGCCACCGAAGGCGACCAGGACAACAGCAACTGATTGATCTCGAAGGGCCGACGCCACGGGCGGGCCACGGAGTATTGCAGCCATGATGATTCACGAGATCACCGCCCAAGCCGGACGCTACAAGCAGCGCAAGCGCGTCGGTCGCGGCCCCGCCAGCGGCGGCAAGCGCGCCGGTCGCGGCCAGAAGGGTGCCGGCAGCCGTCGCGGCCACTCGACCCTCCACCAGTTCGAGGGCGGGCAGATGCCCATGTTCCGCACGATGCCCAAGTTCGGCTTCACGAACGTCAAGTTCAAGACGCTGTTCTGGATCGTCAACATCAAGGACATCGTCGAGCACGAGGACTTCAAGAACGGCGGCACCGTCGACGCCGAGGCCCTCATCAAGGCCGGCCTCATCCGCGACACCAGTCGGGACGTCAAGATCCTGGGCAACGTGCCCGAGGGCGGCCTGAAGACCGAGCTCACGTTCAACGTCAGCCGAGTCAGCGGGCAGGCCCGCAAGCTGATCGAGGACGCTGGAGGCAGCGTGACCGAGACCGGCACACGCCGCGATCGCGTCCGTGGCATCGATCGCAACAGCGACGACAAGACCCCCAAGAACCTCACGAAGAAGCTGCGTCGCCCGAATCTCGAGCGTCGCCAGGCGGCGAACAGCAAGAAGAAGTAACGCCT
The DNA here is from genome assembly GCA_025916675.1 of Phycisphaera sp. Lineage (NCBI taxonomy): Bacteria > Pseudomonadati > Planctomycetota > Phycisphaerae > Phycisphaerales > Phycisphaeraceae > Phycisphaera > Phycisphaera sp. The sequence continues at coordinate 2,041,445 of CP098402.1, read as the reverse complement.
CGGGCCGTCCCCTCTGGCCGGCCGCGCGGCCGGCTTCGGACGGGGCCGGCTGCCGAGTGTCGGCGGAGGATCGATGATCCAGGCCCTGTTCAACGTGTTCCGCATCCCCGAGCTGCGCACCAAGGTGCTCTTCACCCTGGGCATGCTCGCGGTCTATCGCATCGGGATGTGGATCCCGCTGCCGGGCGTCAACCAGTCCGCGTTGGCGTCGTATTTCCAGCTCCAGCAAGACGAAGGCGGTGCGGCCGGCCGCCTCATGAACTACGTCTCGGTGTTCAGCGGCGGGCAGATGTCCCAGTCGACCATCTTCGGCCTGGGCATCATGCCGTACATCTCGGCGGCCATCATCTTCCAGCTCCTGGGCTCGGTCGTCCCTGCCCTCAAGGCCCTGAAGGATGAGGGGCCCACGGGCCAGCAGAAGATCCAGGAATGGACCCGCTACGCCACCGTCGGCCTGTGCATCGTTCAGGCCATCGGCTGGTTGTACTACATCTCTCGCCAGCCCGGCGGCGGTGGAGAGATGATGGTCTACGCCCAATGGCGGGTCAGCCCGCTGTGGTGGGTCATGGGCGTCACGGTGCTCACCGCGGGCACGGTCTTCCTGATGTGGCTCGGCGAGCAGATCGACCGCTTTGGCATCGGCAACGGCATGTCCATGATCATCATGGGCGGCATCCTGGCCGGCATGCCCACGGCGGTCACCTGGGTGTACCAGAACTTCGATCCATCCAAGCCCGATGGCCTGAACTGGATGAGCGTGATCCTGCTGGTGGCGGGCTTCGTGGCCGTCGTTGCGGGCTCGGTGCTCATGACCGTCGCCCAGCGACGCATCCCGATCCAGCAAGCCAAGCACACGCGCGGCCGGCGCACCTACGGCGGGCAGCGCAGCTACCTGCCCCTGCGCGTGAACCACGGCGGCGTGATGCCCATCATCTTCGCCAGCTCGCTGATGATCTTCCCCTCGGTCATCTTCAGCGGCATCTCCGAGGCCACCCAGCAGCAGGGCGGCATCCTGTTCACGCTGTCCAACTGGTTCGGCGATGCGCTCAATTACGGCCAGTTCCCCTACATCATGTTGCACGTCATCATGGTGTACTTCTTCAGCTACTTCTGGATCACCATCCAGTTCAACCCCGAAGAGATCAGCAAGCAGATGCGCGACCACGGCTCGTTCATCCCCGGGCTGCGCCCCGGGCCGAGAACCGCCGAGTACCTCGAAGCGGTGATGGAACGCCTGACGTACGTCGGTGGTGCCTTCCTCGCGGTCATCGCGGTGCTGCCGATGCTGGTGAGCGTGGGCATGGGCGTCCCCTTCCACGTCACCCAGTTCCTGGGCGGCACGGGTTTGCTCATCGTTGTCGCGGTGATCCTGGACTTCGTCCAACGCATCGAGGCCAACCTGCTGATGCGCAACTACGCCGGGTTCCTCGGCGGGCAGGACGGCACGGGCAAGGGGCCCAAGCTCCGCGGGCCCAGGTAATGCCCCCGGCCGCGCGAAAGCTCCGCGGGCCGCAGCTCTACTCCGATTCCGATATCGCCGCGCTCTCGGGCGCGGCGTTTCTTGCGCGCTTGGTGCTCGACGAACTACTCGCCCAAGCTCGGTCGGGTGTTCTGCCGCTCGAACTGGCTTCGGTGTGCCTGGAGCGCATCGAGTTGGCTGGTGCCAAGCCCGTCATGGTCGATGTGATCGGCGACCAAGGCCAGCCATTTGGTCACGCCTGCGCGGTCAGCACCGACGACACCATCGCCCACGCCCTTCCCGACGAGCAGCCGCTCCGAACCGGCCAACTCGCCACCATCGACCTCATGCTCTCGCTCGACGGCTGGCATGCCGACGTGGCCGACACGGTCGTCGTCGGTGGTGGGGGGCATCCGCTGCTGGACGCCCTCGACGCCGTCTGGCAGGCCGGCCTGAAGGCCATCGCGCCCGGTGTGGCCTGGAGCGATGTTGCCGCCGCGATGGCCGGTGCCGCGGAGGCCCACGATGTAAGGCTTGTCCAAGGACTCGCCGGTCACGGCATCGGTCTGGCTCCCCATGAACTGCCTGCGCTGCCGCTTGTACCCAAGCCATCGGACCCGCCGGTGATTCTCAGGCCGGGCATGGTCTTTACGCTCGAGCCGGCCATCACCTCGGGGTCTGGCGGGACAGTCGATTCGGAGGATGGTTGGGCCATCCGAACGGCAGACGGATCGCCTGCGGTGGCCCGCGAAGCCATGATCGTCGTGGAAAACGAACAAACTCGCGTGCTCGGGGCTTCATGATTTGGTGACTCTGCGACCGCAGCGGGGTACAATCCCCTTCGCACCGGGCTGGGTCCGGGCGAGTGATAGTATTGACTTGAGCGAGGTGGCCGATGAAGGTGAAAGCAAGCGTCAAGAGGCGGTCGAAGGACTGCCAGATCGTCCGCCGTCGCGGCCGGGTCTACATCATCAACAAGAAGAACCCCCGCTTCAAGCAGCGCCAGGGCTGATTGTCGGCTGAATTGGCCAAGGGCCAGGGAGCACACACGTGCCGCGTATTGCAGGTATTGACATCCCCGATCGCAAGAAGATCTACTACGCCCTGCAGTACGTGCATGGCATCGGCCCGAAGTTCGCGATGGACGTGCTGGGCGAGGCCCAGATCGATCCCAACCGTCGCGCCAACGACCTGACCGAGCAGGAGGTCGCCCAGATCGGTGCGATCATCGACGGTAACTACATCGTCGAGGGTGCCCTGCGTCGCCAGGTCGGCCAGAACATCCAACGCCTTAAGGACACCCGGGCCTACCGCGGCGAGCGTCACCGCCGCGGCCTACCGAGCCGAGGCCAGCGCACGCGCTGCAACGCTCGCACCCGCAAGGGTCGCAAGAAGACCGTGGCCGGCAAGAAGGGCGTCAAGGGCTAAGCGGCGTGCGCCGCAGGCATTGGGGATCAGGCATCAGGCACTAGTTCAGAACCGACACCATTCGCGAGCTTCCAGCCCGGTCTTCACTGGGAACCCAAAGTGGAAGCAACTGGAGCGATGACTCGATGGCGAAGAAGACCAAGAAGATTCGGAAGAACGTCGTCCGTGGGATCATCCACGTCAAGGCGACCAACAACAACACGATGATCACCATCACCGATACCAACGGCGAGACCCTCGCCTGGGATTCGGCCGGCACCATCGGCTTCAAGGGCGCCCGCAAGGCCACGCCCTTCGCCGCCACCCGCGCGGGCGAGAGCGTGGGCCAGAAGGTCCGCAAGATGGGCATGAGCGAGGCCGAGGTCCGCATCCGCGGCACCGGCGGCGGGCGCGAGGCCGCCGTCAACGGCGTGGTCTCCACCGGCGTCCGCGTGACCGCCATCGAGGACCACACCCCCGTGCCCCACAACGGCTGCCGGCCCCCCAAGAAGCGTCGCGTCTAAGACCAATTCGCGTCGCGTCTAACGCCGCTTCGCCGACTCGAACTTCCGGCCGCGTTCCCTAACAGGATCGCGACCGCTTCCAAGGCCCTCGAACAGAAGGAACCACCCGGCCCATTGCTGGCGGCGCCGGTGAGCGTTCCGTGAATCGAGCAGGCTTGCCCCCGTTCCGGCACGTGCCGCCAGCACAAAAGAGGTAGACCTATGCGCGTTCGCTGGCGTGGCCTGGAACTCCCCAATCGCGTTGTCTCTGATCCCAAGTTCAACAACACCACCTTTGGTCGCTTCAGTGTCGAGCCCTTCGAGCGCGGCTTCGGCACGACCATCGGCAACAGCCTCCGCCGCATCCTGCTGAGCTCCATCGAGGGCGCGGCCGTCACCGCCGTCAAGATCAAGGGTGCCAGCCACGAGTTCGAGACGCTACCCGGCGTGCTCGAGGACGTGACCGATCTGGTCCTGAACATCAAGAATCTTGTCTTGAAGCTCGAGGGCGACGAGCCCCGCGTCATGCACCTGGCCGCCCAGGGCCCGGGCGAGGTGACCGCCGACCTCATCGAGGCCGACACCAACGTCACCATCGTTAACAAGGACCTGGTGCTCTGCACGCTCACCAGCGAGATCGACTTCGAGATGGAGCTGCACGTCTCCAAGGGCCGCGGCTACGTGCCCGCTAACGAGCACCTCGCCCGCCGCGACGAGCAGGACATCGGCCTGATCGCCGTCGACTCGATCTTCAGCCCCGTCCACCGCGTGCGCTACCACGTCGAGGACACCCGCGTCGGCCAGCGGACCAACTACGACAAGCTGTCCATGGACATCTGGACCGACGGCACGCTGACGCCCGAGATGGCCCTGGTCGAGGCCGGCAAGATCCTACGCAAGCACCTGAACCCCTTCGTCCAGTACTTCGAGCTGGGCCAGGAGCGTGTCAGCGAGGAGGCCGCCGCGGCCGCGGGCGTCGACGAGGGTCTCATCCGCAAGCTCAACCAGCCCATCAGCGAGCTCGAGCTCAGCGTCCGGGCCAGCAACTGCCTGGAGAGCGCCAAGCTCTACACCGTGGGCTCGGTCATCATGCAGACCGAGAGCGAGCTGCTCAAGCTCCGCAGCTTCGGCCGCACGAGCCTCCGCGAGGTCAAGAAGAAGCTCACCGAGATGGGCCTGGAGCTCGGCATGGACCTGCCCGAGGGCTACGCCCCAGAGGTGGTTCAGCTCTGAGCGCTCCGTAGAGCCCTCCGGGCTCACACTCGCTTTGTCCTGATGGGCAGGGTGGGCTAGAATCTCGACCCGTTCGGCAGCGGTGATCGCTCCCGTCGGCTGTTTGGTTCCCCCCGGGTCTTCCCGGCTCCGTGAAGGACTCCCGTCATGCGCCACCGTAAAGCAGGCTTCAAGCTCGGCCGCACCCGCACGCACCGCCAGGCGATGCTGCGCAACATGGCCGCCTCGCTCTTCGAGCATGGGCAGATCGTCACCAGCGTGCCCAAGGCCAAGGCCCTGCAGCCGATGGTCGAGAAGATCATCACCAAGGCCAAGAAGGGCGACCTCCACAGCCGCCGGCAGGTCATCGCCATCCTCGGCCGGGACCGCAAGGCCTTCGACTGGCTCTACACGCCCAAGAACGCCGACGAGGCCGCCAAGCAGCGCGTGGCCGACCAGCGCGAGCGCACCGAGAAGTTCTTCGACATCCCAAGCGACGACCAGGTCGAGCGCAACCGCTACGGCGAGCTTCGCAAGGCCCCCAAGCTGGTCCGCCACATCTTCGAGAACGTGGCCCCCCGCTTCGAGGACCGCCAGGGCGGTTACACCCGCATCGTCCGCATCGGCTACCACCGCCTGGGCGACGCCACCGAGATGTGCGTGATCCAGTTCGTCGGCGCCGAGGAGGGCCCCGAGATCGGCGGCAACCCCAGCCGCCGCCGCCGCCAGGCCGACAAGCGTTCGGCGTACAACGCGAAGCTCCGCAAGGAGCGTGGTGGGGACAAGGCCGCCGCGACGGCGACGGCCGAGCCGAAGTCCGAGGAGTCCGAGGGCTCGGGCGAGTCGTCCGAGTCCTGAAGGGACTCAGCTTCGCTGGAATGGAACGAGCCCACGTCGTTTTGGCGTGGGTTTTCTTTTGCCCGGATTTGGCAATGGGCAATAGGCAATGGGTCGGAGCCGGACTTCCTGACGAGCCGCTGGCGTGAGCCAGCGGACAGGACGCGCCGGAGTCTGTCGTGCTGTCTTGTCCGCTGGCTCACGCCAGCGGCTCGTAAAGAAAAGCGTGCCGCCTCCGACCCGCTCCCCCGCTCCCAGTGGGGGAGCTGCCGAGTCTCCGAAGCTGGGGGGGGTCCTCAAGCAGTTGTCGACGGCCGATGATCGTATATTGATGGCTAGCATCGAGCTATGAGTGACGACAACTCCATCTCAGCCGTCAACCTCAGCGGTCTGTCAAAGCCCATCAATACTTTGATTGAGAAGATCTCTGGTGCGATAGAAGGCGGATGCAAGCCTTGGCAGATCAAGAGGGTCGCCAAAGCCGAGGCCGCGGCGGAACTGATTCACGCAGAGAACGAGATTGCTATCTCGGAACTTGAACTACGCGCGATGCGACGGTTTGTTAGCGAAGAAGCCAAGAAGCAAGCGAACATGGAATCGATTGCAGAGAAAGCATTTCCAAAACTACAAGCGGACACGGACGCTAACAAGATGGATGACGATTGGGTGGTTAACTTCTTTGAGAAATGCAGAGTTGTCTCGAGTGAACAGATGCAAGAGCTGTGGGCCAAAATTCTTGCTGGTGAAGCAAACTCACCTGGTTCAGTGTCTAAACGGGCTATCAATCTTCTCAGTGACATGGACCAATCGGAAGCCGAGACCTTTCAAACGCTGTGCCGTTTTGCTGTGCTCATCGACGAAAATGTTGTTCCGTTTGTAGACGAAGACGAGGGCATCTACGAGAATACAGGCCTGTACTTCGAGGATTTGGCTCACTTGGATAGTATTGGTCTCTTGCACTACGACGCTTTTGCCGGTTTCAATCAAAGGAATGTGCCAGAATCATTTGTGCTAGAATACTTTGGGACTGTGATTCAGTGTACTTTGTACAGTTCTGACGATTACAAGTACGTCACATCAACTGATCACAAGCAGAGCATTCCTATTGGCTATGCTATATTCACAGCTCCTGCAATCGAGTTGATGAAATTCTGTACGCCGACGCCGGTCGATGGCTTTGTTGAGTACCTTGTACATCGATGGAAAAACCATTCGCCCGTTGTGGTGAACCCGGATCAGAAGTGAGATCAACCGTGAAGCTGCTCGGACTTTCGACTCAACCCTGCGGTACCTATCCAAACTCTTTGCGAAGCTCCTCAAGGCGCCCTCAAATAATTTGGAAGCCTTCCCAAGTAATCTCGAAGGCCCGCGAAACTCTTTCGAAGGCCTCCCAAACGATTTCGAAGGCCCGCGAAATTACTTCGAAGGTCTCTCAAACGGTTTCGAAGGCCCCTCAAACAGTTTCGAAGGCCTTCGAAATCATTTCGAACAAGGGTTATGCGGACGGCCGAAACGCGATTGTGCCGTGAAATGGCCGGTTTGTAGGGTCGTGGGCTTTGTTTGGGTGATCTGGCGGCCGTGCCGGTTGTGATGATTTTGACGAATTTTGGGAATCGGACCAAAGTCGGGTTCCAGGACCGCCGAAACCTGGAACAGCGGTGGCGATGGGTCGCCGCGTGCTCAGGCCAACGAAGGGGAACGCGACTCACCGAGTCCCCCGACCGCGGTGAAACCACGATTCGAAAGGAATCGAGTCATGTCGGTACTCCCGACGAAACGTTCTGAACTGATCCAGTTCTTCACCCAGCGCCTGTCCTCGTGGCAGGCTGATCCGACCGCGATAGGCCTCTCGGTTGAAGCCGTCACGGAGCTGGCTGGAAAAACAGCCAGTGCATCTTCGCTGTATCAGACGGCTTTAACGAGCCGCCAGAGCAGCAAGGATGCGACTTTAGAGTACTACACCGGCACCGATGAGCTCCGCGACCTCGGCGCCGCCCTCGTGGCGACGATCAAGGCCTACGCCGAGACCACCGGGGACCCGGGCGTGTACGCCACGGCCAGCATCCCCGAGCCCGCCGACCCCAGCCCCAGCGCACCGCCGGCCGTGCCGACGAACATCGAGTTGTCGATGCGCACCAGCGGCGCGGTGGACATCCGGTGGGAGGGCTCGGTGGCCCAGGGCACGTTCTATGAGGTCCAGCGCAGCCTCACCGACGGGGTGAGCTGGACCACAATCACGAGCGTGCCCGCCCGCGAGACGTTGGACGCCGGCGTGCCCAGCGGCACGCCCAGGGCCTACTACCGCATCCGCGGGGTGAAGGGCGCCGCCGGCGCCGGCAGCCCCGACCGCCAGCCGCGCTACAGCGCGTGGACGGCGCCGCAAGTTGTGTTCCTGGGCGTGCCGGGCAACCAGCAGGAGGGCGCGACCCTCGCGGCCTGAGTTGTGTTCTTCGAAATCTCCGAGTCCGGTGGCGGCCGGGGGCGATGCTCCCGGCCGTTGCCGTGCGCGGATCTTGCAACACTCCCCGAGCGCAGCGCCTTGCTTTGCTCTCTGCGCCCTTTGCGACCTCTGCGTTCAAGATCTTCAACGCAGAGGTCGCAAAGGGCGCAGAGGGGGGAGTTGGGGGTCACGTGAGGGCGTTTGTCCGCGTGCTCACGCCCGCGGCTCGGGAGAAGGGATCACCCCTTCCTCCGCTCCAGCTCCGCATACGCGTTATGGCTATGGATGCTCTCAAAGTTCTCACTACTGATCGCGTACCACCGCACGCGATCATCCGCGTCCAACGCGATCGCCAGATCCCGCACGATGTCCTCGACGAACTTTGGGTTATCGAAGGCGTGCTCGGTCACGTACTTCTCGTCGGGCCGCTTGAGCAGGGCGAAGACTTCCAGTGAACTGGCACCCTCGCAGATCTCGACCAGATCCTCGATCCACATGGCGCCGGTGAAGCGGACGCTGGCCTTGATCTCGCAGCGCTGGTTGTGGGCGCCGTAGGCGGAGATCTCCTTGCTGCACGGGCAGAGGCTCGTGGCGGGTGCGGCGACGGTCATCACGAAATCGTCGTCACCATTGGCGGTACACTCGAAGGTCACCTCGTAGTCCATCAGGCTCTCGATGCCGGTGACCGGGGCCTTCTTCTTCATAAAGTAGGTGAAGCTGGCCGAGATGTGGGCCTCCTGCGCGTTCAGCCGATCGCGGATGGCGCGCGCGATGCCGGGGAACATCTCGGGCGTCAGCGGCTCGCACGCGTGGGCCTCGAGCACCTCGATGAAGCGGCTCATGTGCGTGCCCTTCTGGGTGTGGGGCAGGGCGACGTACATGCCGACCTTAGCGATCGAGCCCTGCTCGCCGCCGTCGCGGGTCCGCAGCTTGATGGGGTACACCACCTCACGCACGCCCACGCGGTCGATGGCGATCTCACGCGGGTCGGCGCTCGACTGCATGTCGGGCATGGACGAGTTGGAGGGCGTGTCTGAGGTGGGGGTCATGGTCAAAGGGGAACCTCTCGGATCGGGCAAGTATGCCGGGAAAGAACGCGGCCCTTAGCTCTCGGCCCGCTTGACGATCGACGCCGCCCACGCCAGGCCAATCGGCGTGCCCAGCAGCGTGCCGGCGGCCCAGTCGAGCGGGGTCAATCGAACAATGCCGGGCAGCGCCTGGGCGTACGCGGCCGCGAGGGCGGTGTCGGTGGGCACGGTCGCCATGGCGTAGGCGGGGCCGGCGATGGCCAGCAGCGCCGCCGCCGCGAGCGCGCCCAGCGCGGGGGTCTTGAGATCGACCAGCTTGACGACCACCGCGATGGCGATTGCCGCCAGCGCCGCGGCGGCGATGACCTGGCCCTTGAGGTCGGTGACCGCGAGCACCCAGGCCGCGGCACCACCGGCCGCGACGGCGATCACGACCGCCGCCACCGACCGACCCGAGAAGCTGAGCGAGTGCTCGGTCTCCATCGCTTCGGCCGATTGGGGCGTGATGTGCTCGCCCGGCTGGGGCGTGTGCCGCTGGGCGGCCAGAGCAACGGCGATACCGATGCCCACCAGGCACACGGCGACCAGCACGCCCTCGACCACGAACGCACCCCAGGGACCATCGCCGGTCGACGAGACGGCCGAAGCGGTGCTGGCCGACATCCCGGCCATCCAGCACATGACGATGCCAGCGCACGTGAGCCCGGGCCGCAGCCCGCACCGCCAGGCCGCGAGAGCGCCGATGCCCGCAGCCAGGATCGAGCCGAGCATCAGGGATATCACACCGATGATCGGGCTGGTCGAGACCACGGCCGTGCCCGCCGAGCCATCGGGCCCATCGGTGAGGCCCATGAGCAGGCCCGCGACGGGGCCGATCAGGACCAGCGCCACGATGTAGAGGATCCAGCGGACGGTTGCGTCGATCATGGTCGCTCCGGTCGGCCCCACGCCCCGACCACGAAGCCGGTAGGGCGGAAACCGATGCCCAACAGACGATTGTTGCCGCCCCGGCGGCCACTTCGACCCCCGGCAGGCCAAGGATCGGAGCATCCAGATCGTTTGGAGGGGATCACCCACGATGACCAGCCGTCCGCCGGAGTACGACCAGAGCGACCGAACCGCCCACCCGTGGACGGTCGCCGAGCCCGGCTCGTGGACGGAACTGGCCGAATCGACCGCGTTCGTGTTCCGAGCGGGCGGGCTGGCCTTCCATCCCGTGACGATCGCGTTGGCGGGGTTGGCCGCTCTTGCCGCCTCGTGGACGCTGCCGATCTCGGCCGAAGAACTCCTGCCATGGATGGGCGTTCAGGGCTTCTGGGGCACCGTCTGGGCCTGGGCCAAGCTCACCTGGCTCGTCCTGATCGTGTGCGTGTGCGGCACCGCCATCGCCCGGACGATCGCAGCCCGTCCGACGCGGGCGGAGGTCTGGGGGCGTTTCCCGACGATGCTCGCGAGCTGCGGTCTGTGCGTATCGACCTACGTCTCCGCGCTGGTCGGCATCATGCTGGCCACCTGGCTCGCCATCGCGGTGGGGGGCTGGATTGGCGGCTCCTTCGGCGGCGGGCTGGCGACCCTTCTTGGTTTTGCGGCGATGCTGAGCGTGGCACTCGCAACGATCCTCCTGCTGCTGGCCATCCCGGCAATCGCCACCAACGACGCCGACGCCCCGGACGCCATCCAGCGAGCCGCCGCCAACCTGATCGCCCGGCCGGGCCTCACCTTGGCGCTGATCGCGATTGTCTCGGCCTCGCTGGGCCTACTGGCGTTCGCGGCGACCACTTTGTTCGGAGTGGCCTACGCCCACGCCTTGGACGGGTGGGACGACGCGCCCGATCTGGTGTGGCTCCCCAGCACCCTGGTGCTGTTCGTCGTGCTCGCCTTCGGATGGGCCGCCTACACGCAGGTCTTGCTCACCCTCCGAGAGGTCGTGGATCGCGAGGATCGCGCGAGCTGCTGGGATCCCAGGCCCCAGGCCGAGGCCATCCACCAGGCGGTCGAGGCACGCGCCACCGTCTCCCGCGGTGGGACTTCTCCAGACCCAGAACCTGAGATCTAACCAACCTTTCTGAACCGAGATAAGCCTCCCGCGTGCAGGCCCGGGCCAATCTTGGCCGATGGAAGTCGCGTGCCGGTCGCCGATCGGCCGCATTTCTTGTGGCGGCAAGGCCTTACGAGCGTGGCAATTCCGGGGTGCGGGCGTATGCTGACATGATGCCGAATGGGTCGACTTGGGGACGGGCGTCCCGTCTGCGATCGCGGGCGGGGTTGGTGCCAGCCGTGCTGGTCGTGTTGTGCTGCGCCCCAACCACCCACGCCGCCCTCCAGCCCGTTGGCGAATCCCGGGGCAAGAGCAACAGCGAAATCGCCACGCCCGCGTCCGATCCGATTGCCGTTCTGGCATCGGCCGCCGACGAACCGGCCCGCCTCCAGGCCGCGCGCGAGGTGCTCAAGCGGTTCGCGACCGATTCCGGCCTCTCGGTCGCCAGGTCCTGGTTCGCCGAGGAGCCCGCCGCTTCGCTCCGCTTGCTCGACGCGACAGCCGAGGAGCAGTCCGACGCCGAAGCGCTGGCCGGCGCGCTCGTGCGCACCCTCCGCGTCGATGGTGAGAACGGCGATGCCCGCTGGAGCTTCGATGGCATCTCGAGCGATGCCCGCTCGGCGTGCCAACGGATCCTCTCGCGTTCGCTCGAGCCCGCATCGTGCGAGGCCCTGATCGCCTGGCTCGAGGCCTCGACCAACGGCCAGCGGCGTGCGGTCGCGCAAGCACTCATGGCCATGACCGGCCGGGAAGACCTCGCCGCCTCACCCGAGGCCTGGCGTCAGTGGTTCGCGCGCCACCAGCACCTGCCGCCGCTGGCCTGGCGGACGATGCTGGCCGATGGCGTGCGCGCTCGCGCGGAGCGTTTGGCCGAGCGCGAGCGCGAACTGCTGGCCAGACTCACCGACTCTTCGCGCCGGCTGTACGCCGCTCTCCCAGCCTCCGAGCGTCCCGCGGTGCTCGCGTCCATGCTCGCCGACGCCGAGCCCGCCGTCCGTCTCCTCGCGACGGATTTGTTGCTCCGCGATCTCGAGCGTGGCGTGCTGCCGAGCCCCGAGGTTGCTGCGGCCCTCATCGCCTTGCTCGAGGATCCGCAGGCCCAGATTCGCCAGGCCGCCGCGGTGCTCGTTGATCGCATCGTGCCCGCGGGTTCGGCGCCTCGCCTGAGCGTTGCCCTGCGCAAGGAAACCGAGCCCGAGGTCGCCGCCGTCATGCTGCGCGCCTTCCGCCGCTCGCCAGACGCGGCGGCGATCGACGCTGTCCTGCGCTGGCTGGAACACGGCGAGCCCACGCGCACCGGTGCCATGCGCGCCGTGCAGAGCCTGGTGAACACCGGATTCACACCCACGCCCGACCAGACCGAGCGCATCCTGGCAATCGCCAACGCCGACGAATCCACGGCGTGGGTCCCGTCGGGTGTCGCCGTGCTCGCACAACTCGGCAAAGAGCAGGGGCGTACCACCGTGCGGTCGCTGTTGTTCTCAGATCGTGCCGAGATCCGGCGTGCCGCCGCGGACGCCCTGGCCGCCCTGCCCCAGCACGTCGAAGACCTGCTCGTCGCGGCAGAGGCCGACCCTGCTCTTCTGCAATACGCCGCCGATGCCATCGCCCGTCACAAGCCCTGGGCCCCGCTCCTTCGCCGTGTTGCGCTGCTCGAACTCAGCACGCCAACGGATGGAACGGCCCTTGAACCCCTGCCAATCACGAGCGCACTCGCACGCTTTATGCCCGTGGGCGAGCGGCTGGCAGCGGCACAAGAACTCGCCCGCCGCCCGCTCGCCGTGCGAGCCATCCTGGGCCAGCCGACACGGAAGATGTTCGTCGAGGGCCCCGCTGGCGATCGTGCATTCGCCCAGGCCCGCTCACTCCTTGGCCTGCCCGAGCCCAAGTCCGAGCCGACTCCAGAAACGGCCGCGCCTCCAGAATCGAGCCAGCCCGCCGAACAACCAGCCGAGATCCCGCCAGGCGGCTGAGCAGGTCCGGGTGCGGTCAACCCCTGGGCTTGAGCCCTTCGAGCGGCTGCACGAAGTGCATCGTGATGAGGACGTACGGCTGGCGGCCGTATCGATACACGGTCCCGCTCACTTCGAAGGCGACCTGGTCGCCATAGCGGTTGACCGATTGCTCCATCGCTCGCAGCGAGCTGTTCGGCAGCACCAACAGTGGCGACTCCAAACCCGCGCCGTCGGCGTCCTGGTCGAACCGCAGCGTCCACAGACCGCGCTGCCGTTCGAGCCGGACCCGGCGCCGGATCAGCCGATCACCCTCCTGGAACGCGTCGCGTTCGACCGCCTCACCCTGGGGCCGCGCCTCACCGTTGGTCGCCTCTCGTACCGCTGGGGGTGATACCACTGGGGCTTCCAATGAGCGAGCCCGCGTACGCCCCGACTCGAGTTCTTCGGCGATCTTCCGCAACTCCGGGTCGATCCGCGAGAGCGGATCGACGCCCTGCCCGTCCGCATCTTGCTCGGCATCGGCCGGTGCGACCACGGGCGCGGTGATGACCGCGTAGTTCGTCGGCAAGAGGTAGTTCACGCGGTCGTATACCGTCAGGGCACCGGTCAGCCGCACCGCGGGCGATTCGAGCTCGCCCACCGATTCCACCAGTCGTTCGAGCTGGCGGCACGGCAGCAGCACCATCGCCTTGGCCTGCCCGTCGTCGCCCATGAACACGAACGCCCACTCGCCGTAGGGTGTCCGCCGGATCAGCCCGGGCCGCTCGGGCAGCACCGTGCCCTCGATGGCCAGCATGCCCGTACCACCGGAGCCCGGCTCGTTCGCACCGAGGAGGAGCTTGCGGATGGCCTCGGGAAGCGCAGCGGTCTCTTCCGGTTCTGCATCCTCCTGCGCGCAGGTAGGGCTGGTCGTGAGGCCGGCCAGGAACACCAACATGACAACACTCGGGCGATGGCTGTTCATCACCCAAGCGTATCGGTCCCATGGCCCGCGAGCCTGAACCGGGCCGATCAGAACACCGCGATACCGACCAGATCCAGCACCGTGCCGGTTGGCACGCCATGGCTCGTGGCCGGCGACGCCCGATCGATCGGATCCCAGTGCTCGAGCATCGCCACCAGCGGCCCGGTGCTCTCGATGGAGATCGTGAAGGCCAGCCCGCCGATGGGCAGGCCGAACAGGTCGTCGATCCGCCCGTCCACGTCCTCGACCTCCAGCGAATCCAGGCTCTTGGTCTCGACGATCCGCGTGCCATCGGCGAAGGTGAAGGTGATGGTCACGTCCTGCGAGATGGCCGTCGGGTTGAATAGGTACACGTCCTCGGTGCGGATCTCATCGCTACGGAGCCGCTCGATGAGGCCCTGATCGAAGAACCACGACTCGCTCGCCCGCGTCTCGGGCTGGGTGAAGATCAGGTTGCTCCGCCGCTCGGTCACGACGCTGACCGAGATCGCCGCGTCCGCCTCGTACACGATCGAGAAGTCGTCGTCCCCGCCGTTGAAGCCGACATCCCGCAGCGACACGCTGGCCGTGTCATTGGCGCCGACCGTTGCAGTGAATGTCGCCGGGCCGCTGATGGGGCCGTCGTCACGCTGGATCGTCGTGAACCGGATCTCGACCGTCTCGTCCGAGGGGTTGGCAATGAAGAACGTGGTGTCCTCGTCGGGGCCGCCGCCACCGTCGAATTCGGCGCTCAGCAGCGCGCCGGCCGCGGCCAGCGTCCGGTTGGGCAGCTCGATGGTCGCCACGTCACGCTCCAGGGCGTACCGCGTGCCCGCGAGCACGAGCATGTTGTCACTGGTCACTCGCGCGGTAAACACGCCCCGTGGCAGGTTCTCCATCTGCTGCAGGTTCCAGCCGCCGCGCCGGTCGCTCAGCACGGTCTGCTGGAACACGAACGTGCGGCCGCGGTTGTCTTCCAACTCCAACCGCACGGTTGTGCTGTCGTCGCCGGTGTTGTGGAAGACGACGAAGTCGCGCGAGGCCGCGTCGTCGCGGCGCAGGCCGGTGATTACGAAGTCGTCATCGCCAACCTCGACGAAGTGCTGGGCAGTTTGGGCATCGAAGTCGCTGTGCCGCAGCAACGCGGTCATGTCGTCGTCGCTCGTGCGCAGCACCAAGCTGTAGGGCTCGTCGGCCCTTACCAGGCTCGCGCCGTCGCCCCACACGGCGACCGAATCGGTGTCGCCCGCGTTCAGCGTGCCCTGGGCGATGCGGGTGATCTCGTCGCCCGCGCCATCACGCTCGTAGTGCGCCCACAGCTCCCAGTCGGCGCTACCGCTGTCGTCGGCGTAGGCCAGTTCGACCACCTCCACCACGCTGGGGGCGCTAAAGCCCTCGGGCATGTACAGGGCGTGGTCGAGCCCGGTGGTGTGGCTCAGCAGCTTGCGGGGCTCCAAGGTGTCGAATTCGATCCCGCCAGATTCGCGGTGAGCCGGGCGGTCGGTCGGGTTGGGCTTCGAGAACATCAGCATCTCCTCCGGATTGGCCCCAAGTCACGGGGCGGTACCGATTGTGCATGCAAAGGCCGCGCCACCCTGTCGCTTCTTCGTCAGGGCCCCCTATCCCAGCGGCCAAGGCCCGTGGTGGCCCCTTCAGGGTGCCATGCGTGGCCAGCAGGAGCCTATTCGCACTAAACCCCAACATTGCTCCAGCGGTGGGGGTAGGCAATACTCCCAGCCCATGCCGGCCTTCTGGCGACTCGCCAAGCTCATGCTCATCTTCAAGGGGCGTATCGCCCTGGCGCTGCTGTGCGCCGTGCTCTCGGGCGGTAGCCTGGCGATCGGCCTCTTGACCTCCTCGCCCATCGTCGACGGCCTGTTCAAAGAGCAACAGGGCCTCCAGAAGCTGGCCCTCGACCACAACGCCAAGGGCTCCTGGCAGTTCCCAGCCTGGCTGGTCGACAGCCTGCCCCAGGATGCTTGGCCCAGCATCGTCTTCCTGGTCATCCTCATCGCCGTGCTGGCGGTGTTTGCCGGGGTGTTCCAGTTCACCCACTCGTTCCTGGCCCTCACCGTGGTGCATCGCACGGTCATGCGCGTCCGCCGGCAGGCGTTCCGGGCCCTGCTCTTTATGCCCCTGCTGGCCGCCCAGCGCGGTTCGAGCGACGGCCAGGCCGACGCTTCTGCCGGCAGCGTTGGTGGCAGCGATGCCGTCAGCCGCCTCATCGCCGACGCGGACCAGCTCGCCTACGGCTTCGAGGCCCTGCTCAGCAAGGCCGTCACGCAGGTCACCAAGGGCCTTGGTGCCCTCGTTTTCGCGTTCATCATCGACTGGAAGCTCTCGCTGCTGGCCCTGATCATCGCGCCGGCGGTCTGGGGCGTCATTCGCTACTTTGGGCGTCGCATCAAGAAGGCATCGAAGGCTGCCATGGGTCATCGCGCCCAATTGCTCAGCATCGCCACCGAGGCCGCCCAGGCCCTGCGGGTGGTCAAGGCCTACACCGCCGAACGCCGCGAGACCCACCGCTTCAGCCTGGCCAATCGCCGTGTGTACCACCAGATGCTCAAGGCCCGCACAGCCCGGGCCTTGTCCAAGCCGTTCGTCGAGGTGCTCACGGTCCTCATCCTGGTGGTCCTCGTGCTTGTGGCGTTCTGGGCGATTACCAACGGTCGCCTCGAAGTGCCCGATTTTGTGAAGGTCCTCGCCGGCCTGGCCTTGGGCGGTGCCGCCCTCAAGCCCCTCACCGGCCTGCTCAACGACATGCAGACCTCCGCCGGCGCGGCCGAACGCCTCGAAGAACTCCTCAACGCCAGCACCGAGCCCGGCCACGAGGCCGGGCTCGAACGCCTGCCACGCCACAGCCGGGTCATCGAACTCAAGAACGTCTCGGTCCGCTACCCCGGCGCGCGCACGCCGGCGGTCGACGGCGTCTCGCTCTCGATCGAGCACGGCGAGCGCGTCGCCATCGTCGGCCCCAACGGCTCGGGCAAGACCACGCTGCTCGGCTTGCTCTACCGCCTCTACGACCCCGAGCAAGGGGCGGTCCTCGTCGACGGCCACGACCTTACGAAGGTCTCGGTCCGCTCCCTGCGTAAGCAGATCGGCGTGGTGAGCCAGGAGACCGTGCTGTTCGAGGGCAGCGTGCGGGACAACGTCGCCTATGGCAAGCCCACCGCCTCCGATGCCGAGGTGCAGGCCGCCCTCGACCGGGCCCGCGCCACCGAGTTTGTCGAGCAGATGCCAGGGGGCATGAAGGCCGCCATCGCCGAGCGGGGTACCTCGCTCTCGGGCGGGCAGCGGCAGCGGCTGGCGATCGCCCGGTCGATCTTGCGAGATCCGGCCATCCTGATCCTCGACGAGGCCACCAGCATGATCGACGCGGGCTCGGAGGCCCGCATCAACGAGGCCATGGACGAATTCAGCCAGGGCCGCACCACCGTGGTGGTCGCCCACCGCCTGAGCACGGTCCGCCGGGCCGATCGCATCGTTGTCCTTGCGGCCGGCAAGATCGTCGACATCGGCACCCACGACCAGCTCATGGCCCGCTGCGAGTTGTACCAGGACCTGGCCCGCACCCAGCTCCTGGGCGGCGAAGACACCGAGAACGACCGGTAAACCGAAGTCCAGCCGGGTTGACGCCGATAGCCCACCGGGTACCATGTTGGCTCGCCGTTGGGTGAGCACTCTTCCCGCCCGTCGGGGGGAAGCCCTCGGTGCCGCTGTAGCTCAGTGGTAGAGCGCACCCTTGGTAAGGGTGAGGTCGTGAGTTCAAATCTCACCAGCGGCTTTGGCAGCCTTCCGTACCGGCCCTTTGGGCCCATCTGAAGGCCGCCGCGTCCGGCCCCACGTCGGGTCTAACGAGTCTATAGTTCCCTCCGCCGATTTGCGGCGGGTGACGGGCTCGGGCAGACCACCCGGGCAACATGCAGACATCGCCGGTTCCGCGTGGATTCCGGCTTTGATTCATCAGGAAACCGGTCGGCCAGACGCCCTTTCAGCGGGGCGGCCGACGCGAAGGCAATGCTGGAGGTAGACGGCGATGGCAAAAGAGGTCTTCGAGCGGACCAAGCCGCACGTAAACGTTGGCACGATCGGCCACATCGATCACGGCAAGAGCACCCTGACCGCCGCCATGGCGGCCAGGTCGGCCGTCAAGCGCGGTGGCAAGGCCAAGACCTATGCCGAAATCACCAAGGGTGGTACCGTCCGTGACGCGTCCAAGACCGTGACGATCCACTCGTCGCACGTCGAGTACGAGACCGACAACCGCCACTACGCGCACGTCGATTGCCCGGGCCACGCCGATTACGTGAAGAACATGATCACCGGTGCCGCCCAGATGGACGGCGCCATCCTCGTGGTCTCGGCCGCCGACGGCCCCATGCCCCAGACGCGTGAGCACGTGCTGCTCGCCCGCCAGGTGGGCGTGCCCTACATCGTCGTCGCCCTGAACAAGGTCGACCTCGTCGACGATCCCGAGCTCCTCGAGCTCGTCGAGATGGAAGTCCGCGACCTGCTGAGCAAGTACGACTTCCCCGGCGACGACACCCCGATCGTCCACATCACCGCCAAGGCTGCCATCGAAGCGCCCAACGACGACGCCGCCAACAAGGGCGTCGACGAGCTCTTCGATGCCCTGGACTCCTACATCCCCGAGCCGCCCCGCGAGTCGGACAAGCCCTTCCTGATGGCCGTCGAGGACGTGTTCAGCATCAAGGGCCGCGGTACCGTGGCTACCGGCCGCATCGAGCGTGGCGTCGTCAAGGTCGGCGATGCCGCCGAGGTTGTCGGCCTGCGTCCCGAGCCGCTCAAGACCACCATCACCGGTGTTGAGATGTTCAACAAGGAGATGACCGAGGGCATGGCCGGCGACAACTGCGGCATCCTGCTCCGCGGCGTCGAGAAGAAGGAAATCCAGCGCGGCCAGGTCATCGTGAAGCCCGGCAGCATCAACACCCACCGCAAGTTCAAGGGTGAGGTCTACGTGCTGACCAAGGAGGAGGGCGGCCGCCACACCCCGTTCTTCTCGGGCTACAAACCCCAGTTCTACATGCGGACCACCGACGTGACCGGCCAGGTCAACCTCGTCGGCGGGGCCGAGATGTGCATGCCCGGCGATAACGTCGAGGTCGAGGTCGACCTCGAGGGCAAGCCCGTTGCCATGGAAGCCGGCCTCCGGTTCGCCGTCCGCGAGGGTGGCCGCACCATCGGTTCGGGCGTCGTCACCGAGATCATCGAGTAAGCACCTTTTCCTGTACGCCCAAAGAGGACGTGACCCATGGCTAAGAAAAAGGGCGCTGCCCGCGAATACGTCTGGCTCCAGTGCAGCGAGACCGGCGACCTCAACTACCGCACCTCGGTCAACGTTCGTGGTGGGCTGCCCGAGGGCATGAAAGAGGGCATCAACAAGTACTGCCCCCGCCTGCGCAAGCACACGATCCACAAGATCAAGCGCAAGTAAGGCCCCCAAGCCCACAGGGCGACATCTCGAACCAATCCACCGCGGCGGGCCACACAGCCCGCCGCGGTGTCGTTTTGATGCCATTGTGATGCACGCGGTTCAGGTCCGAGCCGCATCTGGCCGATTCTCTCCTTATCGAGTCTTGAAACTCGATTCTCGATGAGGTACACTCTGCTTATCGCCCCCGGCATCGCTTGCTGGAGCACCACACTCGGAGACGCACATGCACGTTTGCTCGACCCACGGTTGCCACGCCTCGCACGCCCACGCCGGCTTCTGCGCCGACTGCATGGCCGTCCATGCCGGTGGCCTGTCGATCTCGGTGCCCGCCGTCCTTGTGGTGGCTCTGGGCATTGGCTTGCTGGCCTACGCCGGCCGCCGTCTGCTGCGTGCCTCGCGTGCCACCGGCCTCGCCGCCGCCTGAGGGCCGCCGCTGGCTGACGCCAGATGACCGTTCCCTACTGGCAGAGATCCTCCAAACCCCAGACCATCGACGTCGACGCCGCCGTGGTCGGTGCGGGTGTCTGCGGCCTGTCCGCGGCGCTCCACCTGATCCGCCGCGGCCTTTCTGTCGTCGTGCTCGAACGCCACGCGCCCGGCTCGGGCGCGAGCTCCCGCAACGCCGGCTACCTCATGCGTGGGCTCGCCGAGAACTACCGCTCAGCACGCGACACGCTGGGGATTGAGACCGCCCAGCACGTCTGGCGCTGGAGCGAGGAAAACCTCCGCGGGCTCCAGTCCGAGGGCATCTCGGAGCTGCCGTCTTACAAGCACACTCCGAGTTGTTTGCTCGCTCTCGACCAGAACGAGGCCGACGAGCTCATCGAATCGGCGTCGCTCCTGCAAGCCGACGGTTTCGGCGTGCTGTTGAGTGAATCGGGCACGGACAGCGCTTGGGCCAGCGGTCTGCCCATCACCGGGCTGGTGAATCCCGGGGACGCGACGGTCAACCCTGCCGAACTCGTGGGTCTGCTCGCGAGCAAGCTCGGCACGGCGGTTCTCGCCGGGCAGGAAACCCACGCCATCGAGCCCGCGAGCACGCACGATGGCCATTGTGTCGTGCGGACCGCCGGCGCGACCGTGCACGCCCGGCGTGTGCTGGTGTGTACCAACGCGTACGCCGGCTCGCTGCTGCCGAATCTCGCGCCGATTGTGAGGCCCAACCGCGGGCAGATGCTCGCCCTGACCGCCGAGGGCGCGCGCCTGGACTACGCCTATTACGCCAATCGCGGGCACGAGTACATCCGCCAGACGCCCGACGGCACGATCGTCGTGGGCGGCTGCCGGAATCGCTTCACGCAAAACGAGCAGACCCTCGACGACCAATCGACCCCGCCGGTGCAGGAGGCCATCGAGAGCTTCGCGCGCATGCTGCTCGATCGCCCGATCAAAGTTGTGGCGCGGTGGGCGGGCACGATGGGCTTCTCGCCCGACGGCATGCCCCTGGTCGGCCCGGTGAGCGAGGACGACTCGGTCTGGTACTGCGGCGGGTTTACGGGCCACGGGATGTCGCTGGCTTATCGGACAGCCGCGGGTGCTGTTGCCGCCATGCTCGACGGCTCGGACGCCGATCCGCTGGCTGCCTCGTTCGCCCTTGGGCGTGTGGGGGCTCTGGAACGGGCCTGACGCTGCTCGCGCGCCGCAATATGGCGGTTGTGGGCCACTTTTTCACCATTTTCCGTCGCGGTCGGCCCCCGAGTGCTGTAATCTGTGCATCTGGGGCGGCCTTCTTCCACATGCCGCCTCGTGTAGGGGAATCCTCCGATGCGTAGAACCGTGCTTGCTGCCCTGCTGTCCGTCGTTGGTCTCACTGTCACCGCCCAGGCCTGCCCGGCTGACCTCGACGGCGATGGTGACCTGACCATCTTCGACTTCCTCGAGTTCCAGAACCTGTTCAGCTCGGGCGATCCGCTGGCCGACTTCGACGGCGACGGCGACCTGACCATCTTCGACTTCCTGGCGTTCCAGAACGCCTTCGACGCGGGGTGCCCGGCCGATATCACCGGCCTCGACCTGGCCGGCCGTTCGCTGGCCGCGTTCCCGCATATCGAGATCGTCGACACGTTCGTGTTCGGCCAGACCGCCGCCGTCGCGTTGGATCCAACGAAGCATCCCGGCCTGATGGGTGTTCCCGTGGACGTCTACGTCGTGCCGGCGCGCACCGAGGCGGAGTGGGATGCCGACCCCATGCTCGTTGATGCCCGGTCGACCGGGGAGCAGTCCGTGACCTTCCCCGGCGGTTCTCTGTCGGCCAACGTGTTCTCGCTGAACGCGACCGCGTTGCTCTCACCGGCCGAGACCGATCCCCGCGTGGCCGCGGGCTACGACATCGTGATCGACGCCGATCGCGATGGGATGATGTCCGAGGGCGATCTGGTCGACGGCCTCGGCGACGCCACGGGCATGTGGTACGCCAAGGACCTCACCCGCCTTGGCCCATACGATCGCGCCGACCCGCTCGACTACGCCGTGAGCTGGCCCGGCCTGCCGTCGCACCGCGTGCGTGAGCTGCTGGTGTACCCCGATGATCCGAGCCTGACGGACATGCCGCTGGTGATCATCGCGCACGGCAACGGGCACGACTACCGCTGGTACGACTACGTGCAGCAGCACCTGGCCAGCCACGGCTACGTGGTCATGAGCCACCAGAACGACACGATCCCCGGCATCGAGGCTGCCAGCGACAGCATGCTGCGGCACGCCGACGCGTTCATCAGTGGATACGCCTCGTTTGCGCCCGAACTGGCCGGCCGGATCGACACGTCGCGCATCATGTGGATCGGCCACAGCCGCGGCGGCGAGGGCGTGGTGCGCGCCACGAGCAAGATCGTCGACGGCGTGTACGTGCCGCAGAGCTACGGGCTGAGCGACTTCAAGGTCACAAGCAGCATCGCGCCGACGGTGTGGCGCGCGACGCTCAGCCAGATTCACGATCAGAACTACCACCTGCTGTTCGGCGCGGCCGACGGCGACGTGTGCGGTTGCCCGCACCGCGACGACCGCCAGAGCTACCAGCTCTACGAGCGTGGCACGGGATCGAAGCAGGTGACCTACGTGCATGGCGCCGACCACAACGACTTCAACTGCTGCGGGTTCAACGACTTCACCGGGCCTCCCGGCACGGCGATCGGCCGGCCCGAGGGCCAGCGCATCGCCAATGCGGCGTGGCTCGCGCTGGCCGAGCGATACCTGAAGGACAACATGTGGGCTGACGAGTTCGTCTGGCGCCACCAGCGGTCGCTCCAGTCGCCCAGCATCGCCCAGAGCTCGACCATCATCCGCGAGCAGAACCCCGGCCCGGCCGCGGGATACGTGATCGATGACTACCAGAGCGCACCCTCGACGACGGCGGCCAGCAGCGGCGCGACCGTGGGCTTCGACGTGGCGAGCCTGACCGAGGGGCGGCTCGAAGACAACGACTCGGCGTTCTCGACCAGCGGCACCGACCCGATGAACGGCATGACGCGCGCCAGCGCGAGCGCCAGCGATGATTCGGCCGGCGTGGTGTTCCAATGGGATAATGCTGATGGGGCGTACGAGTTTGGCTTGCCCGCCGGGCAGCGTGACCTGACCGGTTATGGCTCCATTAGCATGCGCGTCGCCCAATCGACGCGGCATCCGCTCACGACGGCGTCCATGGCCGGGCTCTTCTTTACGATCGAACTGGTCGACGGCGACGGCAACGCCAGCGCGGTGTCGACCGGGACGTACGCGACGCTCGTGCGAGATCCGTACCAACGCACGAGCTACGGCTCGGGGGCGGGCTGGCAGAACGAGTTCGAGACCATCCGGCTGCGGCTGATCGACTTCACCCGCGATGGCAGCGCCCTGGACCTTGGCGATATCGAGACTGTCCGGTTGCGCTTCGGTCCGAGCCATGGCTCGGACGAGGGGCGCATCGGTTTGGACGACGTGCGGCTGCTGCCCTAAGCCGCGCACAACCACGAGAGAAACACACACGCGAGCTCGGGGGAGCAGAGGAGCAGATGATGCGGAACACGACACGAACCGGCGCGATGCTGGCCGTCGCGGCTGGGTTGGCTTTTGGATCGGCGGCGTACGCCCAGGCCGATTGCCCGGCCGACCTCGACGGTGACGGCTCGCTGACGGTCTTTGACTTTCTCGAATTCCAGAACCTGTTCTCCGCTGGAGATCTGAGGGCGGACTTCGACGGCAACGGCCGGCTGGATATCTTCGATTTCCTCGAGTTCCAGAACCAGTTCGTGATGGGGTGCCCCTCGGGCGACATCGTGAGCCTCCAACTCGCCGCGGTGGAACTCGGCGGGTTCCCGCACGCGGATTACGTGCGGACGTTCAGCACGGGCGAGGTCATCTCCGTCGCGATCGACCCCGCCCAGGCGAGCGTGCCCGGTGGGCCGGTTGACGTGTACCTGGTGGCCGACAAGTCAGCCGCGGAGTGGGACGCCGATCCAACCCTGGTGGACGCTCGCGGGCTGCCGCAGCCGGCGAGCTTTAGCGGCGGTGGATCGACAGCCGACAACATCGCGGCGATGGGTGGCACTGCCTTCTTGAACGCCGACGCAGGTGAGAGTATCGGCGTGCCGTACGATGTCGTGATCGATGTCGATGGCGATGGTGAGCTTGGGGCGGGCGACCTCATCGACGGGCTCGAGAGCGTCGGCTTCTGGCTCTTCAAGGACCTCACGACCCTTGGCCCGGTGGCTCGCACGCGTGTGTCGACGTACACCGCCACGTTCCCAGGCATCCCCAGTACGCGTGATCAGCAGCGGTTGACCTATCCCAGCGACATCGCCAGCCGGAGCGACGTGCCGGTGGTGATCATCAGCCACGGCAACGGGCAGCAGTATGTGTGGTACGACTACATGCACGATCACTTCGCCAGCCACGGCTGGGTGGTGATGAGCCACGAGAACAACACCGGCCCGGGCATCGAGACGGCCAGCGACACCACGCTGCGGCACACCGACTACTTCTTCGGGAACCTCGCGACCATTGCTGGTGGCGCGTTGAACGGGCGGCTCGATCAGAGCCGTACCGTGTGGATCGGCCACAGCCGCGGCGGCGAAGGCGTGGCCCGGGCGTACGACCGCATCGTGACGGGCAGCTACACCCCGGTGAACTATTCGCTGGACGACATCCTTGTGGTATCGAGCATCGCGCCGACCGACTTCGGCATCCGTGCGTTGCCGGGTGATTCCAATTTCCACCTGGTCTACGGCTCGTCTGACGGCGACGTGCGCGGCAGCGTGGCGGGTGGCAGCAAGCCGTTCGCAATCTATGAGCGCGGCACGGGCGACAAGCAGGTGACGTACATCCAGGGCGCCGACCACAACGATTTCAACTGCTGCGGGTTCAACGATTTCAGCGGGCCTCCGGGCACGGAGATCGGCCGGCCCGAGGTGCAGCGCGTGGCGCTCATTGATTGGTTGGCGTTGATCCAGCACTACGTGCGCGGCAACGAGCCGGCCCGCGACGTGCTGGAGCGGCAGTGGGAGAGCCTGGATTATCCGGCAATCTCAGACTCGACGGTCGTGGACAACGAGTATCGCCCCGCGCGTGGCGGTGCTGATTTCGTGGTCGATGATTTCCAGAGCCAGAGCTCGACGACGCTGGCCAGCAGCGGCGCGTCGATCTCGGTGGGGGTGTCGGGCGTGTTCGAGGGCCTGATGCGAGACCTTGACAGCTCGTATACGTGGGTTCCCTCGCAACCGATGAACGGCATGAGCCGCGCGCGACCCGGTTCGCCCGACAACACCAACGGCGTGACGTTCGCTTGGAACGGTTCGCCGGCCTCGTTCGTGTACAACCTCCTTCCGATCCATCGTGACGTGAGCGGGTTCGTGTCACTGAGCTTCCGGGCGTGCCAGATCAGCCGCGCTCCCGAAACGGCCGCCCAGCTTGGTGATCTGGACTTCACCGTGACGCTGGTGGACGGCTCGGGCGGCAGTAGCTCGATCAATATCGGCGCGTACGGCGGCGGTGTCGAGGAGCCCTACCAGCGCACGGGTACCGGCACGGGAGCGGGGTGGTCGAACGAGTTCGAGACCATCACGATCAACCTTGGGGACTTCCTGCGTGATGGCACGAGCCTGGACCTGAGCGACGTCGAGCAGGTGCGCTTCGAGTTCGGGCCGGGCTCGGGATCGTCGCAGGGGCGGATCGGCCTTGACGACGTCGAGTTCCGGGTCGAGTAATTTGGTTGGTGCGTACGCTTGGCCCATGGCCGTAGCGTTGCGTATTGAAGATTTGAGCTTTCGCTACGACCGGGGGGCGGTGGACGCCCCGCCGGTCGTTCGCGTTGGTCACTTCGAGCTAGCTCGCGGCGAGGTGGCACTGCTGCGGGGGCATTCGGGTAGCGGCAAGACGACGCTGCTGGGGCTTGTTGCGGGGCTGCTCGAGCCGACGCTGGGGCGGGTTGAGATCGCCGGGCAGGACTTGCACGCGCTGCGTGGGGGCGCGAGGGATCGTTTTCGGGGGCGGCACCTTGGGTTGGTGTTCCAGACGTTCAATCTGCTGCACGGCTTCAGCGCGATGGAGAACGTGCTGGCGGGGATGATGTTCTCGGAGATCCCGCGCAGTGAGCATAACGGGCGGGCGAGGATGTTGCTGGAGCGATTGGGCATCGAGCGTATGGATGCGCGGCCTGAAGAGTTGAGCGTGGGGCAGCAGCAACGGGTGGCCGTCGCGCGAGCGGTTGCTGCCAAACCCGCGCTCGTATTGGCTGACGAGCCAACGGCGAGCCTGGACCCCGAGAACGCCGACGTGGCGATCGAACTCATCAAGGGCGCGTGCGTCGAGGCCGGGGCAGCGCTGCTGTGCGTGAGCCATGATCCGGCGGCCTCTAAGCACTTCGAGCGGGTTGAGGATCTGGAAACGCTGGCGGAACCTGCGATCGTGGAGCGTGGCTGATGGCGCTCAGCGGGACTCGGGTGGTGCTGCGGTCGCTGCTGGCGCGGCGGTTCCAGACGGTGACGACGACGATCACCGTGGCGATCGCGGTAGGCCTGCTGCTCACGATCTTGAGCATGCGCAACGCGACGCGGGAGACGCTCGAGCGCGGCGCGGGCAACATGCACCTGGTGGTGTCGGCCGAGCCCTCGGCGCTCGTGAGCGTGCTCAACTCGGTGTTCCACGCGGGCACGCCCAGCCGGGCGATGACGTGGTTGCAGGTGCAGCAGTTGCAACGCGACCCGCGGGTGGCGTACGCGCTGCCGATCCAGCAGGGGGACTCGTTCGAGGACTATCCGGTGACGGCCGTCGAGCCGAGGTTCTTTGAGCAATTCAGCCCCGATGCGGGGTACGACCCCGAACGCGATGGCGAGGACGGTCGCTGGAGTGTTGCGAACGGGCGGGCGATCGAGGGCCGATTCGAGGCGGTCCTAGGAGCGCGCGTGGCGCAGGAAACCGGGCTCGGAATCGGAGATGAACTGTTCCTGACGTGCGGGCTTGCCGGCGGTGGGTTCGTGCATGGCGGGTTCAGCTACACCATTGTTGGTGTTCTGGAGTTGAGCGGCACGCCGCACGATCGCGTGGTGTTTGCCGATCTTGCGTCGGGGTGGGTCATCCATGCGCAGGATAAGCGGGATCGGCAAGCGGGGGGCGAGGCCGACCGCGTGACCGAGGGCGACCTGTCGGCGGCGGATCGGTTGGTTACCGGTGTGTACGTGCGCGGTGTCGTTCGTGAAGGGCGACAGGCGTCGGCGGCGGTGGCCGACCTAGCCAGCGACTTGCGGCGGAATCCGTCGCTGATGGTGGCGTCGCCCGCGAGCGAGATCGATGCGCTCTTCCGGATCGTGAGCCGGGTGGATCGGCTGCTGATCGCGATGGCGTTCGTGGTGCTGGTCTCCGGGGCGGTGTCGATCATGCTGGCGCTGTACACGGCGGGGCAGATGCGGCGGCGGGAGGTTGCAACGTTCCGCGTGCTGGGGGCCAGCCGGGGGCGGCTGGTGCTGTGGGTGCTGGCCGAGGCGGTAATGCTGGGAGCCGCCGGGGCGGTGGTTGGTGTGGTGATGAGCGTGCTCGGCGGGCTGGCGGTGTCTTGGGGGCTCAAGGCTCAACTCGGGCTCGTGGTCGAGCCGGCGGTTTCCCCGGTGGCGTTCGGGGTGGTCGGTATGGCGGCCGTCGTGCTGGCGGCGCTGGCGGGGGTGGCCCCGGCGGTGCTGGCGTATCGGACCCCCGTTGCGGCCCACCTCCGGCCCCTGGGCTAGCCTTGCACTCATGATAGATGCGATAAATCAACGAAAGGTGCCGCCTGTGGTCTTCATTGGGGGCGTTGTAGCGCTCGTAGTGTGCGTGGTTGCCGGCGTGGCGGTGTTCGAGGCCAACTCGGGCGGTGCGTCCGGTGGCACGGCGCCCCTGCCCGAGGCCGTGGTGCCAGTGTCGCGTGTGGAGGCCGGGACCGAGACCGGTTCCATCCGCGATCAGGTCGCGCAGGCGGCCCAGCACCAGGACATCGGGCTGCTGGCGATGGCGCCGTTGTACAGCCCGGCGGTGGTTGGGGTCGAGCTCTTCGCTGTCGATGCCCAAGAACCGGCATCGACGGCAACAGGGTTCTTTGTCGGGCCGGGCCGCCTGGCGGTGCCTCGATCGGCGGTCGAGGGCGCGGTGCGCGGTGAGGTCGTGCTCGACATCGGTCGG
This sequence comes from Phycisphaera sp., assembly GCA_025916675.1. Classification (NCBI taxonomy): domain Bacteria; kingdom Pseudomonadati; phylum Planctomycetota; class Phycisphaerae; order Phycisphaerales; family Phycisphaeraceae; genus Phycisphaera; species Phycisphaera sp. The sequence goes on along the minus strand of CP098402.1, from coordinate 2,013,543 downwards.
CGCTTCGACGTGCAGCGGATTGTCGCCGACGTGCCGCAGGTCGATCTGGTGCTGTTGCAGGTGGACTTGCCAAGCGAGCTGATGCGCGGGTTGCAGGTGGCGGTCTTGGAGCCCTTTCCCGAGGAAACGCTGCTGATGATCGGTGCCGCTGCCGAGCCGGGTGAGGAGGACCCAGGGCATCCCGTGGCCGTGCTCGAAGTCTCTCGCGTGCGGGTGGTCGAGCAGGTTGTCAGGATTGTGATGGCTTCGCCGCTGCCCGAGTCGGTGCTGGGATCGCCCTTGTTGACCGATCAGGGCAAGCTTGCTGGCTATGTCGGCCGGGACGCGCAGGGCGAGCAATTGGTGTACGGTGCCGAGCGATTGCTGCGACTCGAACCGTTGCCCGGGCTGACACTGGCCGAGTGGACCGGTGGCACGAGCGTGGAATCGACCCGGCCGCCGCCCGAGACCGAGGACTTGTGGGCCGAGATCCGGGCGTTGCCAAGGCCCGAAGGGTTCGAGACGGCACCGCTTGAGTTCCAAGGCTTTGACGTGAGGCCGGCGAAGATCGAGAAGGTCGACGGGGACCTGCGATTGGATGACCGCTTCACGGTGACGGGCTCGGGTACCAAAGCCGATCCGTACGTGTTGCCTTGGACGCTGATGATGTCGGCGAGCGAGACGTTCAACCCCGCACGCGCCAAATTGGTGCTGCCCGAGCGGGTGACGATGTTTGACGGCCGGTGGGTGCGCTTCGAGGGCAATCTGGCGATCCCCTTCGCCGAGCGTTTTGTCAGCGAGTTGCTCCTGATGCAGCATCCGTGGGACGGGTGCTGTCTGGGTGTGCCGCCGACGCCGTATGATGCGATAGAGATCGCGTTGGCGGCCCCGATCGAGAGCCGCCCCCAGTTTGGGGTACTCACCGGGAAGCTCAAGGTGGATCCGTTCGTTCGTGGGAAGTGGTTGTATGGCATGTACCTGATGGAAGAGGCGGGGCTCTCGAGATCGGCGGAGGCCCTGGAGGACAACTGATGCGAGCGAATATGGCCGTCCTTGGGGCGGCTTTCGGGGCGGTGGTCCTGATGCCATTGGTGGCCCTGGCCCAAGCCCCGGCGACGAGCGTGCGGATCGATGAAGCCCGGAGCGAGCCGCTGGAGACGTGGCGCGAATCGACCGGGCAGATCCGGGCGGCGCGACGGTCGGTACTTGCTGCCGAAGAAGAAGGCCTGGTAGCCGAGGTCGTCGTGCGCGAGGGCGACAAGGTCGAGGCCGGCCAGGTGATCGCAAGGCTGGACGACACGCGCGCCGCGCTTGAGCTTCGTCGTGCAGAAGCCGTGCTGCTCAGCGCCCGGGCGTCGGTGGCCGAGCGCGAGGCGCTGGTTGAGAATGCCCGGCGGGATCTCGAGCGCGTGCAGCAGACCTACGACCGCGGCGGGGGGAACGAGCGCGAGATCGATCAGGCCCGCACCGACCTGCAAGCCGCCGAGGCGCGGCTTGAGGCGGCCCGGGCCGATGTCGTGCTCAACGAGGTTTTGGTTGATCTCGCCAAGACGCGGCTCGAGGACATGGTTGTGAAGGCGCCGTTCACGGGGCGGATCGTGCGACGCAACGCCGAGGCGGGGCAGTGGCTGGGCGGCGGCGACCCCGTGGCGGAGATCGTGTCGCTCAAGACCGTCGAGGCGTGGATCGACGTGCCCGAGCGATTGGTGGCGAGGCTCTCGCAAGAGGGCAGCCAGGTCCGCGTGCGCATCCCGGCGACGGGCGACGAGGTCGAGGCGTCGAGCTTCACGATCGTGCCCGATGCCGATCCGAGGAGCCGATTGTTCCCGGTGCGCATCGTGCTCGAGAATGCCGAGGAGCGGTTTCGTCCGGGCATGAGCGCGATGGGTCTGACGCCGACTGGCGTGACCGAGCCGATGCTGACCGTGCATAAGGACGCGATGCTGCGCGACGACGCGGGCGAGTTCGTGTACTTCGCGGTGCCCGGGCAGGACGGGGGCTTTGCCGCCGCGCCGGCGCGTGTGACGCGGATGTTCGCGGCGGGCGATCGCGTGGCGATCCGGGCCGGCGCGTTGCCGCCCGGAGCGATGGTGGTCGTTGAGGGGAACGAGCGGATGTTCCCGATGCAGCCGTTGAACATCTTGAATCTTCCCGAGGACGACTCGCAGGGGCAACGTGCTGGTGGCGCCGATGATGGTGGTTCGCCGGCCGGAGGGGCTTGATCCGTGGACTTGGTGCGACTTGCGATCCAGCGCCCGGTGGGCGTTGTGGTGGCCGTACTGATCGTGGTGATGTTCGGGCTGATCGGTGTCGGTGCCATCCCGATCCAGCTCACGCCCACGGTCGATCGGCCGATCATCACGGTGACAACGAACTGGCCGGGCCGCAGCCCGCAGGAGGTGGTCGACGAGATCACCAAGGAGCAGGAGGAGCGGCTCAAGAACGTGTCGAATCTCAAGTCGATGCGTTCGCTGAGCAGCGAGGGGTCGGCGTCGATCACGCTCGAATACTACATCGGCTCGGACATCGACCGCGCGTCGCAGGAGGTGTCGGACGCGCTGCGGCAGGTTCCCGAGTACCCCGATGAGGTCGACGAACCGAACATCGCCGATACCAGCGGCGGGCCCGAGAACGCGATCGCGTGGATCATCCTGGACATCGATCCGGACTATCTCGACGAGTTCGAGGACTTCGACATTTCCACGTTGTTCGATCAGGTAGATCGCGAGATCCGGCCGTTCCTGGAGCGCGTTGGCGGGGTGGCCGAGGTCAACGTGTACGGCGGGCGCGAGCGCGAGGTGCGTGTGCTGCTCGACCCCTCCGCGATGGCATTGCGCGGGCTGAACCATGTGGACGTTTTCGACGCCTTGCGCGGCGAGAACCGCAACGTGTCGGCCGGGACGATCGCCGAGGGCAAGCGTGATTACCGCGTGCGCGTCGTCGGGCAGTTCAGCGAGCCCGAGCAGGTGCTGGGCACGATCGTGGCGTACCGCGACGGCAAGCCGGTGTACCTCCGCGACATCGGGACTGTGGAGCTGAGCTACCAGAAGTCGCGCGGCTTCGTGCGTTCGCTGGGCCAGCCGTGCCTGGCGATCAATGTCTTGCGCCAGACCGACGCCAACGTCGTGGAGGTCATGGCTGGCGTCAATGAGCAGATCGAGCAGGTGCGGCTGGACATCCTGCCCAACCTGGACGATCGGGTGGGCCCGCACCTGCGCCTGCGGCAGGTGTACGACGAGACGACGTACATCAGCTCGGCGATCGACCTGGTGCTGCAGAACCTCTGGATCGGCGGCATCCTGGCGGGCGTGGTGCTGCTCGTGTTCCTGCGCAGCGTGCCGGCGACGCTGGTGATCGCGCTGGCGATCCCGATCTCGGTCATCGGCACGTTCCTGGTGCTGCTGGGCCTGGGACGGACGCTGAACGTGATCTCGCTGGCCGGGCTCGCGTTCGCGGTGGGCATGGTGGTCGACAACGCCATCGTCGTGCTCGAGAACATCGACCGCCACCGGGCGATGGGCAAGACGCCCGCGACGGCCGCGTACGACGGCGCCAAGGAGGTCTGGGGCGCGGTGCTCGCGTCGACGCTGACGACGGCCGTGGTGTTCATCCCGATCCTGACGATCCAGGAAGAGGCCGGGCAGTTGTTCCGCGACATCTCGCTGGCCATCGTGGGCGCGGTGTCGCTGTCGCTCATCGTGTCGCTGACGGTGATCCCGTCGGCCAGCGCGAGCTGGCTGGGCGAGGTGCGTGAACCCAAATCGGGATTCGGCCGCGCGGTTCGCAGCCTGGGTGGGCTGGCGACACTGGGCACGATGCTCTGCGAGACCTTCGGCAGGGTTATCCGGTGGATGATGGGCTCGTGGCGTGGGTTCACGCTTCGCCCGCTTGCGATCGTCGTGCTGACGGCCGCGAGCCTGCTGTTGTCGTGGGTGCTGATGCCACCGCTGGACTACCTGCCCGCGGGCAACCGGAACCTCGTGTTTGGGGGCCTGTTGTTGCCTCCCGGCCAGAGCGTCGAGGCGCGCACCGAGCTGGCCGAGCGGATGGAAGCGATGGTGGGGCCGTACACGCTGCAAGAGCTGGGCGAGGACGGCAAGCTGTCGGACCTGCCCAAGATCCCCTACGGCTACGCGCCCGATCCGGAGACCGGCGAGATGCCGGCGTACGAGCCGGTGGCGATCGAGAACTTCTTCATCGGCGCGTTCGGCACGCAGATGTTCGCCGGCGCCACGAGCGCCGACGAGCGCGTCGTGATCCCCATCGGGCAGGTGCTGACCAACACGTTCAACCAGCTCAACGGCGACATCTTCGGCGGCGCGAGCCAGGCGTCGCTGTTCGGCATGGGCGCGACCGGCGGCGGCACGATCGATATCGAGATCAGCGGGCCCAACCTCGAGAAGGTCAAGGCCGTGGCCGGCCAGGTGTTCGGCACGGCCGCGGGCATATACGGGTACGGGCGTGTCCAGCCCAACCCAGCGAACTTCAGCCTCGGGCAGCCCGAGATGCGGGCCGAGGTGAACTCGGTCGGGCGCGACCTGGGCCTGACCACCGAGGGCGTGGGGCTGGCGGTGCGCGGGCTGTTCGACGGCGTGTTCGTGGGCGACTACCAGCTCGACGGCGAGCAGGTCGACCTGGTCATGCTGCCCCTCGGCGGGCGGCTGGAGTACATCGAGAAGATGCTGAGCGTCCCCATCGCCACGCCGGCCGGGCCGGTGGTGCCGGTGGACAGCGTGGTGGACATCACCCGCAGCATCGCGCCCCAGGAGATCAGCCGCGTCGAGGAACTGCCCAGCGTGACCATCAACGTGCGGCCGCCCGAGGGCGAGCCCGTGGGCGAGGTGATCGCGAAGATCCGCAACGAGATCATCGCGCCCCTGCGCGAGAGCGGGCAGATCGATTCGACCATGCGTATCCGGATGGAGGGCACCGCCGCCAAGCTCGACGAGGTGCAGGTGGCGATGTTCGGCATGAGCGCCGATGGACCGAGGACCGCCGGCGGGGCGGGATCGAGGGTGCTGTGGGCGGCCGGCGGCGTTGCCCAGTTTGGCGGGTTGGCCCTCGCGATCGTGACACTCGTGATCTCGATACGGCGGAACCAGCCGTGGTACGCCTACGGCGCGGTGGGGCTCGTGCTCCTTGGCGGCATCTTCCTGCTGCTGTTCGGCGGTTTGGCGGCGAGCCCCGCGCTCCTGACGGCTCGGTTCGTGTGGGCGCTGGCCGTGGTGTACTTGCTGATGTGCGCCCTGTTCGAGAGCTTCTTATATCCCCTGGTCATCATGTTCACGGTGCCCCTGGCGATCGTCGGCGGGTTCGCGGCGCTGGCGTGGGTGCACGCCGTGTCGGCGGCCGACCCGACGATCGCGCCGCAGAACCTGGACGTGCTGACGATCCTGGGCTTCGTGATCCTGGTTGGCATCGTGGTGAACAACTCCATCCTGATCGTGCACCAGAGCCTGGGGTTCATGGATCGAAACCCGATGGAGGACGCCAGCGCCGATGTTGGCGAGGCCCACGAGGCGATCGCCAGGGCCACGACCACGCGCATCCGCCCGATCTTCATGGGCACGCTGACCAGCGTGGGCGGCATGCTGCCGCTCGTCCTCTTCCCCGGGGCGGGCTCGGAGATGTACCGCGGGCTGGGCTCGGTGGTCGTGGGTGGGCTGCTGGTGAGCACGTTCTTCACGCTGCTGCTCACGCCGCTCTTGTTCAGCCTGGTCATCGACATGCGCGTGGCGGCCAAGCGCGCGCTGACGCGGCGGAGCGATGCGGCGAGCGCGCCTGCGCCCCCGGAGCGGCGGCAGGCGCGCGACGAAGCCGTGATCGGCGACGGGGTGGCCCAGCCGGCGGTGTGATGGGGCGGGGTTTCTTTTGTCGCTTCGCCAGCGGGGCCGCGCCCTTTCGGGCTTGTTCGTCTTGTCGCCTCGCCAGCGGGGCCGCGCCCTTTCGGGCTTGTTCGTCTTGTCGCTTCGCCAGCGAAGCCGCGCCCTTTCGGGCTTGTTCGTCTTGTCGCCTCGCCGGCGGGGCCGCGCCCTGCACTCCACGAGCCCCTCGCGTGAGAGGCTCTTGCATCAACGCCGACTCGACAGTGCAATCCCGGGCGCCTTTCCCCTTGCTCTGAGCCCTCTGTGCCCTCCGCGTTCAAGATCTTCAACGCGGAGGTCTCGGAGGTCACAGAGGGAGGCGTGTGGGGCTCCGGTTTGCGAGCGTCAACGGGCTTCTGAGGGCGAGTTTGGTGCAAGAGCCTCGCGAGCGAGGGGGCCCACGCCCGAGAACGGGCACGCCTCGATGCGCCCCGCCGCCGCTGGCAACGCCCCGACCGGCCCATCGGCCGCCGGGGCCGGAACGATCCCCCTTCCGGATGGGGCTATCCGCGCCGGGGATGGAGCACCCGTCGCCCCGGACGGGACCTTCCTGGCTATGGACGGAGCGATCGACGCGGGGGATGGAGTTTTCCTTGCGCCGGATGGAGCAATCGGCGCAAGGGATGGAGCAATCCCCGCGAGGGAAACTCCATCCGGGGGGCCGAAACCGCCCCGGCGGGCCGCGAGAGCGGTTCCTCTATCCGGACCTGCTCCGCAGGGGGCTTTGCTCCGCGGAGGGCTTTGCTCCGCGGGGGGTACTCCGTACGGGGTTCTGTCGTTCCCACTCCACGAGCCCCCGCCGTGAGGCGGGGTGGCCACTCCGTGGGGGGCTTATCCCTCCTTCCGAGCCGCGAGCGTGAGCCCACTCCGTGGGGGGGGCTTCCCCCCCGTCCGAGCCGCGCGGCGTGTGTTACGCGGCCTTCTTCCTGTTCGCCTCGCCGGCGGGGCCCTGCGCCGGGACATGCGCTCGAAGACGAGCGGATGCCCCGTCGCGGCACGGTGAACGCGGGGCCGCGGAGGGCTCGGAGGGGCATGAGAAAAGGCCCGCGTTGGCGGGCCCGTGGGGTGATTCGAGATGTCCGATCCGCCTACGGCCCGGTCGCCTTGTCGTACTCGTCGGCGTAGATCGCCGCGTCGGTGGCGTCGGTCGTGCCGTCGGTGTTCATGTCCACCCGGCGGGCGCCGGTGGAGTAGAGGCTGTTGAACATGGCCATGTCGTAGAGATCAGTGCCGCCGTCGAAGTTCAGGTTCGAGTTGCCGCAGTTGAACACGCTCTGGAACAGCCACACGTCGCGTTTGTCGTTGATGGTGATGTCGTTCTGATGCACCAGCGTGTGCGTCGACCAGAACGCGCACCCTGTCACAGGGTCGGCCTGCATGTCGGCGAAGTCGGCCCAGCGGGCGCCGTCATACTCGTTGAGCGGCCCTGCTTGGACAGTGGTCTCGCTGCCGGACACGATGGCGGTGTAACTGCTGTTGAGCGTGGCCCGACGGACCTCGGGCCAGACCGTCGTGCTCGAATACGTGTACTCGATGTAGGCCACACCCTGCTCGGTCACGCCGATGACCGGGTGGTAGCGTTCGCCGGCGGTATCCAGGCGGCCGGTAGTCTCAACGGTTGGCTTCCAGGCTGTCGAGGGCGTGGAACCCGAAACAGGATCGACCGACCGGAAGTTCGCGAGGTCGGGATCGATCACGTACCACTGGATGATCCACTGGTTGAGGGCCACATCCGACGAATCGACCGGGCGCACGTGATGGACGGCGAAGATGCGCCAGTCGTTGTTGTTGATCTTCACCAGCACGGCGCTGGGGAAGAATGTGGTGGCGGCGGCCGCGGCGGGACGAAATCCGGAATCGGGTGTCATCGGTTGGTACGTCCCGCCGCCGAGGATTGATCCCCCGCGAAACTCGTAGGCGTTGGCGAAGTTCATATCGTCTATCTCGAGAACGGTGGTCGAGCCGGTCTCGAACTTGACGCGCTGGGAGTACTCCCAGCGCGGGCTCTCCGGTGAGGGCGGCGAGTCGTTGAACCACAGCCCGGCGAGACGGATCGAATCCGTGGGGTCACCGATCTCGCCAGCAGGATTCAGGCTGAGGATGAACTGGGCATTGTCCACCTGCTCGAAGGGTTCCTGGACGGTGTAATGCCGCTGATGGTTGTCGGGCACCGGCCGAAGATCAGGATTGCGAAGGAACACCATGTCGCCAGATGACGGCTTGTCACCATCGAGGATCGAGAGCGGGTTGCTTGTCGTGCCGTGAGTGGTTGGGATGATGGCGATGGCGTTGAAGTTGCCTCCGCCGATCAAGGCGTTGCCATTCATCGTCACATAAGCGGCCTGCTCGTCGACCGCGAAGTGCGGCTTGTCGAGCAGCCCCAGGCCCGCGCCCCCAAACGGATCATGTAGTCCTTGCACGTTGCGGTATTTGGTCATCGTGTCCTGTAAGTTGAAGATTGGCCGGGCACCACTCGTGCCCGTGTAGTACCACCAGTCCTCGGCGTCGAATGTGTCGAGCGTGTCCGAGCCCGTCATCGCTTTCGAGACGGCGATGTGCAGCGGCGAGATGTCGTTCTGGCCGGAGCCGGTCGCGGTGTTTTCTTCGCTGTAGAGCATCCAGAGGCGGCCGGATTGTGGGTGGTAGACCGTCTGCGGATCGAAGAACCGGCTGGGGCCCATCGTGGTCAGCGGATCGGCGCGGGTGAACGGCCACGGGTTGGGGTTGGTGCCGCCCACCTGCCGTGAGTTAAGCAGCGATCCGTTCCGGCTGAACAGGGACACACGCATGTTGGAGGTCGTCAGCACGGCCTGGGCGTTGACGCTCACGCCCGCGTCGGTACTGTTCGCGCCGAACGGATCGTCGTCATAGGTCGTGTAGGCGACGGTCTGGACCTGGGCCAGGGCGGTCGAGAGGCCCAAGCCAGCGACGAGGGCGATGCACGAAACGGTCGAACGGGACAGCGCCATGGTGCGCTCCTTTGGGGTTCGGGGATACCGATCCGGGAACGGCCGCGCACACAGGCCACAGTGCGTCAAGCTACCCAATTGTGATCCGCTTCGCAAGCCCATTTTTGTTTGAGAGCATGGAATTCACGATGTGTTTGGGGGGGGGGTCGGGTGTTGAAGCCAATATTCACTTGCATCCTGGTGTCGGATCGGTCACAATGGAGCAATGCACACCCAATACACCGCTGCCACGACTGCCCTTCTCATGTTGGCGGCAAACACGCAAGGCCAGTGCCCCCCCCAGCGCCTGACTTCGCCGTCGGACCTTGCGGCAGACTTTGGTGCTGCCGTTCAAATGAACGATCGCCACCTGCTGGTCGGGGATGCCACCGACTATACGCTTTGCGGCGATCCGTTCTGCCCAAACGGCTACGCCTACGCCTACGAGCGTGACGCCGACGGAGAGTGGGTGTTCACCCAGCGCATTGAGCCGAGCGACCTGGGCTGGAACTATGGCTTCGGCCGGGCCATCGCTTTGGATGGCGACCGGGCCATCATCACCCGCACGTTCGGCCCGGACTGTGGCGGCGTGCCCTACCTCTTTGAGTACGACGGCGAGCGATGGGTCGAAACGGGCCAGCTATGCCCGCCCCCGCTCAGCGGCGTCGACGGCTCCGGAGTAGAGCTTCGGGGGAACATGGCCGTTGTCCGGACCCTGAGCGGTGTGCTCGTGTACCAGCAGGATCCCGAGGATTGGACGCTCACCCACACACTCTTCAATCCCGACGGGACCGGAGAAGCATCTTCTTTCGGCATCGACTTCGACTTCAACGATGACTGGCTCGTCATTGGCGCGTCTTACGAGCGGATCACCGCGATCTTCGGCGGCGCGGCCTACGTCTACCGACGCCTGCCCGACGGCGAACTAGAACTGGCCCAGAAGCTTGTGGCGCCGGATATCCTCACGGGCCCGCAGTTCGGTAACTCGGTCGCCCTCGAAGGCGACACGCTCATCATCGGCGGCAACATCTCGGATAGGAGCTTTGTCGAACAGGGTGCCTTGTATGTGCATCGGTTGGTCGACGGCCAGTGGGTTCTCGAACAAGAGCTCACCCATTCCGATCCGGCGGCACGCGACCGCTTTGGCGTGAGCCTCGCCCTCGACGGTGATCTGCTACTGGTGGGCGCTGGCAGCAAGCCCACCCCGCTAACGATCGGCGCTGCATACCTGTTCCGTCGAGGTGGCGATGGCCATTGGCGAGAGGTCGGCCCGGTGCTGCCCGATGAGCCGGCGTACCAGTACGGCTTCTGGCTTGCGCTGGCCGACGGCATGGCGGCCATCGGTGCCCGCGACACGGTGGTCGCCGGTGAATTCACAGGCTCGGTCGACATCTTCGACATCTCCTGCTTCCTCTGCGCTCCCGACCTCGACGCCGACGGCGCGCTCACCATCTTCGACTTCCTGCTCTTCTTCAACCTCTTCCAGGATGGCGACTCCATCGCAGACTTCGACGGCGATGGCGAGCTGACCATCTTCGACTTCCTGGCGTTCCAGACGGCGTTCGATGCGGGGTGCGAGTGAGACTCATCGCCACCATCCTCGCCCTGCTGGGGATCGCGGTAACCACGCCGGCCCAGTGCCCGCCCCAGCGGCTGACCTCGCCCTCGGATTTTGCGGCAGACTTTGGCCAGCGCCTGGCGATGAACGACCGGCATCTCCTGGTGGCAGATGGTACAGATTACACGCAATGCGGCGATCCGTTCTGCGCAAACGGATATGCCTACGCGTACCAGCGCGACGCCGACGGTGAGTGGGTGTTCACGCAACGGATCGAACCGGCTGGGCTCGGCTGGTCCTGGGGCTTTGGTCGCGCGATCGCCCTCGACGGTGATCGGGCCCTCATCACACGCGCGCTCGGCCTGGACTGCAACATGGTGTTCGAGTTCCAGTTCGATGGCGAGCGGTGGGTCGAGGTCGGGCCGATCTGCGTGCCGCCGCTTACCGGCGTGACCGGGTCGGGCGTCCTGCTGCGCGATGGCGTCGCCATCGTGCAGACGATAAGCGGTGTGCTGGTGTATCGGGAGATCGATGGCGACTGGATCTTCGTGGAGCAGTTGGCCAATCCCAGCGGCACATCCGTGTCGTCGGCGTTCGGCGTCTCGTTCGATCTCAACGACGACTGGCTGGTCATCGGTGCGAGTACGGAGCGATTCACCGCTCCTTTTGGCGGAGCCGCCTATGCCTACCGACGATTGCCCGGCGGCGAACTTGAGCTTCCGCAGAAACTTGTAGCGCCGGACATCCTCAATGGACCGCAGTTCGGCATTGCGCTCGCGCTCGATGGCGACACGCTCGTTGTCGGAGGCCACATCTCCGATCGCCAGTTCGACGAGCAGGGCGCGGTCTATGTGTATCGCCTGGTTGATGGTATCTGGGAGCTGGAGCAAGAGCTGACCCATGCCGAACCGGCACTGCGCGACCGCTTCGGCGTGGGCCTTGCGCTCGAAGGCGACACGCTCCTCGTCGGGGCATCGAGCGGCGATTCACCCACCAGCGACGGGACGGTCTACCTGTTCCGACGCGGCGCTGATGGGCTCTGGCGGGAGACCGCCGCCCTCGTCCCGGAGTTGCAGGCATGGCGGTACGGCTTTCGAACACAACTCGTCGGCAACCTCGCAGCCGTCGGTGCCCGAGACTCGCTTGTCGGTGGCGTTCCGACCGGCTCGGTCGATGTCTTCGACCTCTCCTGCTACCTCTGCCCCCCCGACCTCGACGCCGATGGCACCCTCACCATCTTCGACTTCCTCACATTCCTCAACCTCTTCCAGGACGGCGACCCCCAAGCCGACTTCGACGGCGACGGCGAGCTCACGATCTTCGACTTCCTGGCGTTCCAGAACGAGTTCGACGCGGGGTGTGAGTAGGAGAAGAGGGCACGGCAATGGGCAATAGGCAATTGGGAAGAAGAAGATAAGAACGAAGGCCGCGTGGTGACCCACGCGGCTCGGCAAGAGCGGCGACCCATAAGAACGCACCGCCCAGCCCCTCCGGGCCGTTCTCGCCCGTTCCCGGACCCGACATCCTACTTTTCGCCACAACCATCACGATCCGACTGGATCACCCCCGCGGACCACTCGATACACCAGGCATGGGCGGCACGACCGGCGGCGAGCCGGGGCACGGCCCGAGCGAACCTGGCCGCGAGTCGGCCGCATGAACCGGAGCATCGCGATGGCACGAGTCCCAGACACCGATCAGGCCTTCCTCGACTACGCACGCCTGCACGCCGACGTGTGGGCCGGGGGCCAGGGCAGCCCGCCGGTAATCGGGCTCACACCCACGCAGATCGCCGACACCGACGCGGCCACCACCGCGGCCGAGGCGGCGTACACGGCCGCGCTCAACGCCCGCAGCGCCTCCAAGGCGGCCACCGTCGCCAAGCTCAACGCCTTCGCGACGCTCGAAGCCATCCTCGGTGCCGACATCGACACCATCGACGCCTTCGCCAAGGCGACCAGCGACCCCGACGTCTACAGCCTGGCCCAGATCGACCCGCCCAAGACCCCCAGCGAACGCCCCGCGCCGCCGCAGCCCGTCCTCGAGACCCCCGAGCACCTGAGCGGCGGCATCATCCGCGTGGCCTTCCGCGTCACCAGCGGCGGCGGCGCGCAATACCAGGTCGAGCGGCGCGACACGCCCCTGGGCGGCACGCCCGGGCCGTGGACCCGCCAGAACACCGTCACCGAGAAGTTCTACGACGACCAGGCCGTCCCCTTCGGCCTGCTCGAGACCCAGTACCGCGTGCGGGCCCAGATCAGCAGCGGCCCGGCCAGCGAGTGGAGCGAGCCGGCGACCTTCAGCTTCGGCACCCAGGGCAGCAGCGGCGGGCCGATGGCCGCCGCCGACGCGGCCTGATCCGAGCCCACCGCCAGCTTAGACGACTCATGGATGCAGCGGACGGAGCTTGCGCTCCGTCCGCTGCTCGTTCATCTCGGCCAGCGCCGCCGGGTGCTTGGCGATCAGTCGGACGAGCTGGGTCGCGCTGATGCCCAGGCGCGTGGCGGCCCTCCTGACATCCATGCGCGCGGCCCAGAGCATGTCCATCGCCTCGGCCAGCATCGTGGGAAAGTCGCGGTGGCTGGGGTTGACGGCCACCTTGCCGCCGCGTGTGCGCTGGATCCACAGGTCGCTGCGGACGTCGCCGTCGGGCACGGGCAGGCGGACGTGCGTGGCCAGGGCGAGGCGCAGGCGGCGTAGGGCCATGCGCTCGTTGTCCTTGGGGCTGCGGCGCTCGGCGGCCTGGGCGCTTAGGCCGGTGGGGGTGTGCGTGAGCGTGACGGCGGTCTCGACCTTGTTGCGGTGCTGGCCGCCGGGCCCGCCCACGCGGCCGCGGTCGAGCGTGCAGTGGGTCAGGATGTCGGCGTCGGCCTCGCCGGCGGGGTGGAGCGGGCGGGTGACGCGTGCGGGTTGGTCGAAAGGGTCGGTCATAGCGCTGTGAAGGCGGGGATGTCGCTCGAGGGGTGGGCCCGCAACGTAAGATCGTCGTGCAGGCCGGCCATGAGGCGGCGGCCGCCGAGCGCGGCGATCATGGCGGCGTTGTCGAGGCAGTATTCCATCTTGGGCAGTCGGAGTTCCAAGTTCCGTTCGTCGGCCAGTGACGTGAGTTCCTTGCGTAATCGGCTGTTGGCCGTGACCCCGCCGCCGGCGAGGATGCTCCTGCACTCGATGCCGCTGTCGGCGAGCGCTTCGAGGGCGCGACCCATCTTGAGCATGATGGCGTGGCACGCGGCACGCTGGAAGCTGGCGGCGAGGTCACGCACGCGCTCTTCGGTGAGCGGTGGCGGTGGTGGCGGCCCGGGCCGGCCCTTGCGCACGGGCACGCCCTTGACGGCGTAGAGCATGGCCGTCTTCAGGCCGCTGAAGGAGAAGTCGAGCGAGCCGTCTTCGAGCTTGCTCACTGGGAGCTGGACGGCGTGGGCATCGGCCGTGGGATCTTGGGCGAGGGCGTCGAGGCGTGGGCCACCGGGGTACTGCAGGCCCAGGATGGTGGCGGCCTTGTCGTAGGCCTCGCCCACGGCGTCGTCGCGCGTGGAGCCGAGGCGCTGGGCCTCGATGAGGCTGGGCATGTGGTACATCGCGGTGTGCCCGCCGCTGACGACCAGGCCGAGCGCGGGCATGGGCGGGTCGGCTTCGGTGTCGAGCGTGCCGGCAACGAGGTGGGCCTGCACATGGTCGACGCCCATGAGCGGGACGTCCAGCGCGAGGGCCGCGGCCTTGGCGGCGCTCACGCCCACGAGAAGGCTGCCGATGAGCCCCGGGCGATGGCCGACGGCGATGGCGTCGATGTCCTTGAGCGACACGCCCGCGTCGGCGACGGCCCTGCGCATGACGGGGATGATGCGTTCGACGTGGGCGCGCCCCGCGATCTCGGGCACGACGCCGCCGTAGCCCTCGTGCAGTTCGGTCTGGGTGGCGATGGCGTTGCTGAGCACGGTGCGGCCGTCCCGCACGATGGCGCAGGCCGTCTCGTCGCACGAGGTCTCGAAGCCGAGCGTCAGCATGGAGAAGCCCAGCGCATCAGGAATCACTTGGGATGGGCGGTTCGATTTCGGACTCGAGCTCGCGGATCTCGTCGAGCATGCGGGTCCGCTCGGCGTCCATGCGCTCGATGGTGCGTTCGAGTTGCTCGATGCGCAGAGCGCGTTCGCCGGTGATGGGGTCGCCGCCCACGCGGGGCCAGTCGCCCGAGGCGAGTACGCCAGCGAGGGCTTGATGCGCCGCGGCGAGTTGGGGGTCGTTGATTGCTGCCAACAGGGCATCGGCCGATTCCCATGTTCCGGCGGGGATGTCGCCGTTTCCGTCCTCACCACCAACGGTGTCGAGCCTCGCGAACAGTTCGGTCAGACGGAGGTCGTCTCCGTCGCCGAGCGCGACGTGCATGCCCGGGCTCGGGTCCACGCCCCACTCGCTGGATCCGGGCACGCGTTGGAGGTTGCGGCCGCTGGGCAGCAGGTAGTGGGCCTCGGTGAGCTTCAGCGTGCCGCCGTCGGGCAGGCCGTAGACGGTTTGGACGCTCGCCTTGCCGAAGGTTCGCGTGCCGAGCGCTTTGGCATTGTCCAATTGCTCGACCATCGCGCCCGCGACAATCTCCGAACCCGAGGCGCTCACGCCGTCGATGAGCACGACGATGGGGCCCTCGAAGGCCACGCCCTCCGCGGCGTCGAGGGTGGCCGAGTCTCCCGCGCGGTTCTCGGTGCGCACGACCGGGCCGCCGGGGATGAACAGGTCGGCCACGCCCACGGCCTCGCCGATGATGCCGCCGGGGTTGGATCGCAGATCGAGGACGAGCGCGTCCATGCCACCCAGTTGTTCCTTGGCGCGCTCGATGGCCTCGAACGTATGTATCGCCGAGCCGCCGACGAACTGGGTAATGCGGATGTAGCCGATGCCCAGCTCCGAGTCGAGCGCGTGGTTCCAGGTTCCCTCGGTGTCCAGGCGCCGAAGCCCCTTGACCGATTCGGCCCGGATGTCGCCGCGGACGATCTCGAAGTCGATCTCTTCGCCGTCGCGCTCGATGGTGAGCGCGACGCTGCCGCCCTTGGGTCCGGCGATCAGCGTTGTGACCTCCTCGGTGTCGAGTTCACGGGTGTCGACGCCGTCGACGGCGACAATTCGATCGCCCGGCATGACACCCGCGCGGGCGGCGGGTGTGCCGGCCATGGGCGTGGTGACGGTCACGAGCCCGTCGCGGCGTTGCACTTGCACGCCGATGCCGACGAAGTCTGACCCCATGACCATGCGGTTGAATTGTTCGGCGACGGCGGGGGGCACGTAGATGCTGTTGGGGTCGCCCAGATGGTTCAGCATGCCCGCGATGGCGGCCTGGCCCAACTCGTCGGCGTCGGTCTCCTGGACGTACTCGTCCTGGATGATCTGGAGGACCGCGGCGGCCTGGGCGAAGCGGCCGAGGCCCAGCAGCCGCTCACGCAGCACCAGCAACGAGGCCGAGACGGCTACCAGCAGGGCGACGACCAGCAGGAAGCGGCCCGGGCCCCAGAGCGGCCCGCCCGACTTGGTGTCGTCGGGCTTCTCTTTCGCAACTATCGCCATGCGGCGGCCCCGCTGGCCTTGTCGGTGCTCGTAGACTTCATGCACCGTCACGATACGCCCGCCGCCAGCCCACCGCCAGACAGAATCCGAGCCCGCATGCCTCCAAGCAAAGAACGAACCTCCATCGAAGTCCGCGCCGAGCGTGCGGTGCTGGCCGCCGCGCGATTGCCCGAGTCGACCTACGACCCGGCCGACCCGTTCGGCGAGCTTCGCGCCCTGGCCGAGCAGGCTGGTGCGGTCGTCGTGGGCGAGCTCGAGCAGCGGATGCAGCGACCGCAATCGGGAACGTACTTAGGCAAGGGCAAGGTTGAGGAGCTGAAGGACCTGTGCGAGGCGCTCGGCGCAACCACGATCATCTTCGATCACGACCTGAGCCCCGCGCAGATCTCGGCCATCGAGCGGACCACCGAACGCAAGGTGCTCGATCGTTCGGAGTTGATCCTGGACATCTTCGCCAGTCGCGCGACGACGCACGAGGCCAAGCTGCAGGTCGAACTGGCCCAGTTGGAGTACACCTACCCGCGCCTGCGCGCGATGTGGGACCACCTGGAGCGCATTGTCGGCAGCGGAGGAATCGGCGGCGTCGGCACGCGCGGGCCGGGCGAGCAGCAGCTGGAGATCGACCGCCGATTGGTGCAGCGGCGCAGGCTCGAACTGGAGCGAGAACTGGAGCGCGTGCAGGGCCGCAAGCGCCGTGCGGTCCGCCAGCGTAATGCCGAGCGGTTCACCGTGGGGTTGGTGGGCTATACCAACGCCGGCAAGAGCACGTTGTTCAATACGCTCACCGAGGGCGGGGCCTACGCCGACGATCGCGTGTTCGCCACGCTCATGACGCGCACCCGCGCGTGGGACCTGGGCGGCGGGCTGGAGATCATGCTGAGCGATACGGTCGGCTTCGTGCGCGATCTGCCCCACCGGCTGATCGCGTCGTTCCGGGCCACGCTCGAAGAAGCGACGCACGCGGACGTGCTGATCGTCGTGCTGGACGTGGCCGACCCCGCGTGCGAGTTGCAGTACCAGACCGTCATGAAGACGCTCGACGATCTCGATGTTGAGACCGCCAAGGCCGAAGAGGGCGAGAGCTGGTCGCCGCCCGCGCGTGTGATCGTGCTGAACAAGATCGATCGCTTGCAGGATAACCGCGAACTGCTCGTGTGGCAGCAGCGGTTGCCCGACGCGATCGCGTTATGCTCGCTACCTCCGAAAGAAGGCCAGGACCGTCCGGGCCAGGAGAAGCTGGCGCGACGCATCCAGCGGCTGGCCGAGGGCGACGTGCGCAATCTAACGCTGCGCGTGGAGCTGAGTAATCCCAAAGCGATCAACCTGATCGAGACGCAGGCCACGGTCCATGATCGCGAGTATGAGGACGGCACGCTGGTGGTGAAGGCCGAGATGAGCGATCGGCTGCTCAGGCAGTTGCGGTCGCTGGGCGTGGATACGCCCGAACTTGGCCAGGTCCAGCGGGCGGGGTGGAAGGGCGTTTAAGACCACCCGCCTACCCGATCACCCCCTTCCAAGCCCCCTGCGATCTTCGGGTTCATCACTCTTGATCCCTTCCGAAAACCGGAGTAGGCTCATGGGCTAGTGGTTCTCCCACCATCGGGTGGGAGTGAAAAGGGAAGTGTGGTGTAAAGCCACCGCGGACGCGCCGCCGTAACGGGCATGTTCCGACCTCGGCCCCCAGAAGCTATCTGGGGAGCACGCCACTGCGGGGAGTTTTTGACTCCTTCGCGGGAAGGCCGCCGAGACTCGGGCCCGGAGCCGGAAGACCTGCCACGAGCCTGCGTTGTCGCCCTCGCGAATGGGGTGGCACGGTGCGAGCCCGTGTGCCCCGGGCGTGTGCGCAGCCGTGCTACGGATACCCAAGCGAGAAGCGATCTATGGACCCACCCCTTTTGGGTGAACAGTCCGGGGCCGTCCCGCGCGAATCGGGACGCACGCCGGTGACAAGCCGGCACGGAAGGGGTGCGCGATGCGCACGGTTGCTTTGTCTGTTGTTCTGTCCATTTCCGCCGTTGCGAGTGCCCAGGGCCTACTCGACCCGTGGGCAGCCGAGGTGGTCGAGTACACGCCAGGTGCCGACGTGCCGATCGGGTTTGATGACCCCTCGGGCGCTCTTGGTAAGCCAACGCGGTACACGGGCGTGGGCTCGTTCCCCGGCGTTGTCACGCCGTTCAACCCGCCGTTCCTGTCCAGCGAGGTCGTCACCATCGGCGCGGGTGGGAGTTTGACGCTGCGCTTGGGCACGCCCGCGTTCGACGCGGCGTTCAACCCATTCGGCATCGACCTGATCCTCTTCCACAACGGCGGCTACATCGACTCGGCCTTCCCCGCGGGCGTCGTGGGCGGCACGTTCTTCGACGGGGGCTCGATCGAGGTCTCGCAGGATGGCGTCGAGTTTTTTGCCGTTGCGGCCGCCGCCGAAGATCATTATCCGACGCTTGGCTATCTCGACCTGGCAACCCCCTTCACCGAGGAGCGCGGCGATGTCCCGAGCGACTTTCGGCTGCCTGTGAATCCCGGTTTCGACCCGGACGGTGCGAACTGGGATGAGCTGCTTGCGGCGTACAACGGCTCGGGTGGCGGCGTTGGCATCGACATCGGCGCGGCCGGGCTGCTGGAGGCCAACTTCGTGCGCATCACGGCCGGCGACGGACAGTCGCCCGACATCGATGCGCTGGCGGTCGTGCGTTCGTTGTGCGAGGCCGATGTCGATGGCAACGGCGAGGTCGACGTGTTCGACTTCCTCGCGTTCCAGAGCCTGTTCGCCACTGGCGACGGCCGGGCTGACTTCGATGAGAATGGCTCGCTCGATATCTTCGACTACCTGACCTTCACCAACCTGTTCGTGGACGGCTGCGATGCGTAGTGCTGCCGTCATTCTCGTGACCGCGATGCGGGCGATCGCGCAGGACGCCTGGACGCACGCCGCCGCCACGCCCCATCGCGTGTCGATTGCCGATACTGCGGTACTTCCTGAGCTCAGCACGGAGGCATGGCTTTACGACGCCGGCGGCGTATTCGAAGCGATCCCGCAGGTGTCGCCGGTGATCTCGAGTGACGGCGTGGTCGTGGTGCTGGGCTTGCTGGATGGGCACGCCAACGCGATCGCGCTCGAAGCTGGCACCGGCGAAGAACTGTGGCGTGCCCCGGTTGATGCTCCGGTGCTGCTCTCGTGGTCGAGCCCGGCCCTCGAAGGCGTGCGTGGTGGCGGATTCGTCATCGTCACCACGGGCTCTTCGGCTGTGGCACTCGACCTGGGCAACGGCGCAGAACTGTGGCGAGCTGCGCTGGGCCAGCCGGTGGTCAACGCGTCGCCGGCTATCGACGCCGACAATGGTGTCGTACGGTTGACCACGTACGATCCGTTCGGCGGCGGGGCAAGGCTGCTGATGCTCGACGCGGCCGATGGCGAGGTGATCGACGAGGTGACGATCGGGTCGGCATCCGGTGCCACGCCCGCCGTGGACGGCCCGCGCGTGTTCGTGGCGCTGGCCGACGGCTCGATCAAGGCCTTCGAGCACGACACCGAGGCGTGGACGGCCAGCAACCCGATCGGCTTCTTCGGCGGGATCGCGTACGAGGGCGGCTCGCTGTTCGCGGCCAGCTACGCCTTCAGCGGTGGGCGCGACAATAGCAACATGGTCAAGCTCGACGCGGCGACCGGCGACGAGTTGTGGGCGATCGCCTGCGAGCGCACCGATGCCACGCCGATTCCACTGGGCGATGGCCGGGTTGTGCTGTCCGCGGGACTGGAGGGGTTCGGTTCGCTGCCCACGATCCAGCTCTTCAACGATCGGGCCACTACCGCCGAGCGGGTTTGGGACCTGGCCACGGAGACCTGGGACGACCTCAACGCCGATGGCCGCATCGATCCCGGCGAGTATCTCGCGCTGGGTGGCTGGGACCACCAGCCCGCGGCGATCCGCACACCCGATGGGGTCGCGCTGCTCGTGGGCGCGCCCGACGGCGGGCTCGCACTCGTTGATCTCGACGCCCACCCGGCCGGCGCCGAGTTCGTTCACGCGCGGACGGACCTCGGAGGAGGTTCGCCCGCGATCGCCCAGGGTATCGCGGTCAGCATGTGGGGCGACCATGTCGTGGCCTTCGCTCTCGACCCGACTTGCTTCGCCGATTTTGATGGCGACGGCTCGCTGACGATCTTCGATTTCCTGGCGTTCCAGAACGCGTTCGATGCCGGCGATCTTGCGGCGGACTGTGATGGCGACGGGACACCGACGATCTTCGATTTCCTGTGCTTCCAGAACGCCTTCGACGCGGGGTGTGCTTGATGGCCCGCCGCGCGTTCACGCTCATTGAGGTGCTGGTGATCACCGCAATCGTGGGCACGCTCGTCGGCGTGTTACTGCCGGCGCTCTCGGGCGCGCGCGACGCGGCCCGTGGGGCGGTGTGCTCGAGCAACGTGCGCCAGTTCGGCGTCGCATGGACGATGTACGCCGGCGACCATGACGGGCTGGCGATGCCGCTGGCGTATACCGACCCAGCCGACACCGGTGGGGGCGACAGCGTCTACTGGTGGGGTGCCGACGGGTCGGCCAGCGGCTCGCTCGATCATTCTCGCGGGTTGTTGTCGTCCTATCTCGACGCCAAGCCGGGAGAGATCGGCCCGTTCGCCTGCCCCGCGCAACGGCCGGGCACGTACGCCCACCAGGGTGCGACCCAAGCCCCAACCAGCACCTACGGCTACAACGGTTATTACCTCAGCCCCGCGTACACGCCCGGCTGGTCGTACGAGATTGGCCACCGGCCGCACCAGCGGCTGAGCGGCATCGCCGATCCGGCGAGCCTGCTCGTGTTTGCCGACACGCTCATCAGCCGCGGGCCCATGGTCCTGCCCGCCAGCAACGCCCTGCTCGATCCGCCGATGCTCTACGCGGGGGCGGGGCCAGATGGTGCCCGCTGGCGACGCAACGGCTTTCCCACCACCTGCTTTCGGCACGGCGGGCTGGGGGCTGGAGCCAGTTGCATGGCCGTCCACGCCGACGGCAGCGCACGAGGCTATCGGGCCGAGGCGGGCTGGCTCACGCAGCCGGCGCGGGGGATCGGATCGGTCGGCATCCACAATGGCCCTCGCTATATACCCGACTGGCGGGTATGGAGGTGAGAAACCGCTCGCGGCCGGCCGATAGTGTGTCGTGAGTATGGGCCAAGAGACCGCCAAACCCGCCACCATCGCCGACCTCGACGCGTCCACGTCGCGGGTTCGCGTCGAGCGGTGCGTGTGCTACGACCAGCCCTTTGAGAAGCTGCTGAAGATGGCCCGCGAGGAGGGCCTGACCCAGGACCAACTCAGCGAACGCACCGGCTGCTGCACGGGCTGCGGCATGTGCAAGCCCTACGTACGCGTCGTGCTGAGCACGGGTCGCACGAGCATCCCGCTGATGAATGGGAAGGCGCTCAAGGCGATCGCGGACGAGGCCGAGGCGGTAGAAGACAAAGGCACTGGCTGAGGCCTGAACACCGGCTGTTGCAGGGGCCGTCTGGAACACCTCAAAACCAAAAATGACGGGCGATCCGTCGCATTGATGTGCATGCGGCAGCTGCTCGGGCCAGTGAGATTGGTACCGGCGACGGTCATGTCCTGTCCTTCATGTGCCGGATGGCCACCGAATCTCCGGATCCTCAAATCGGCCCGTCCAGTTACGCGATGCCTCCGGGCGCGCTGATGGTCAGCGCAACACTGCCGTATTCCGACTCGGTGACCTCCGGCTTGGTCACGCGAATCGCCCGGCTCTTGGGGTCGATGCCCCGCTCGCGCATCATTTGCTTGAGGCCGGCGGGGGGCGCGAAGTAGACGTCTTCTTCGAACACGTCGCAGGCGTGGATCTCGCCGCCGTAGCGTTCCAGCAGCGTCCGGCAGACCTCAGACACAAGGTCCTCGGGCGCGCTCGCGCCGGCGGTGATCAGAACCGTGTCATCGGGTGACGCGAACCACGCGTGGTCGATGTGGCTCGCGTCGTCGATGAGCTTGCCGGGCGTGCCGGCGGTCGCGCTGATCTCGGTCAGGCGTTTGCTGTTGCTGCTGTTGGTCGAGCCCACGACCAGCGTGAGATCGCACGTGGGCGCGAGCGTGCGCACGGCGTGCTGGCGGTTGGTGGTGGCGTAGCAGATGTCCTCGCTGGGCGGGGCCTTGATGTCGGGAAAGGCCGCCTTGAGCGCGTCGATGATGACGGCCGCGTCGTCGGTGCTCAGCGTGGTCTGGGTCAGGTAGACCAACTTGGTA
The DNA here is from genome assembly GCA_025916675.1 of Phycisphaera sp. NCBI lineage: Bacteria > Pseudomonadati > Planctomycetota > Phycisphaerae > Phycisphaerales > Phycisphaeraceae > Phycisphaera > Phycisphaera sp. The sequence continues at coordinate 1,991,397 of CP098402.1, read as the reverse complement.
GGGTCTTCGATGCGGAGGTGGGGGATGTCCTCAGGCATCTCGACGACCTGGGTGGCGCCCGGGGCCTCGCCGCTGGTGCCGATGATCTCCTGGTGGTTCTTGTGGCCCACGAGCAGGATCTGGTAGCCCAGGCGGGCATACCGGATAGCCTCGTTGTGGACCTTGGTGACCAGCGGGCACGTGGCGTCGATAACCCGCAGGCCGCGATCGAGGGCCTTCTGGCGGACCCGCGGGGGGATGCCGTGGGCGCTGAAGACCACGATGGCGCCGTCGGGCACCAGATCGACGTCCTCGATGAATCGGACACCCCGGGCCTTGAAGCGACCCACGACGTGGGTGTTGTGGACGATGTCGTGGTAGACGTAGACGGGCTGGCCCGGGCACAGGTCGAGCACCTGGTCGACGACGTCGATGGCCATGCTGACGCCCGCGCAGAAGCCACGGGGGTTCGGGAGGATGAGCTTCACGAGTCATGATAGGTTGGCGGCGATTGGAGGGTTCGTGAGATATGGCCGCCCAATGGCCCCAGCATGGGCGTGGCGAGGCACTCGTGGCGCGATAAGCGACAGGATGTCGGTTAGCAAAGCGCTAAGAACCCCTAGAACCCCAATCCAGCCCCCTCCGGGGCCGAAGTCGGTGGCGATGGGAGCTAGACTTGGGCCTCTCAATACGAGACCCATGGATGTAAGATGGCCGAGTTCCGGAGGGATAAGGGCATGCTTCGAAGGCAAGGCGGGCGGTCGGGCTTCACACTGATTGAGCTGCTGGTGGTCATCGCCATCATCGCGTTGCTCATCGGCATTCTGCTGCCCGCGCTGGGCCAGGCCCGCGGCGTGGCGCGGCAGGTGAAGGGCGCGAGCAACCTGCGTTCGATCGTCCAGAGCATCAATGTCTACGCCAACGAGTACAAGGACGCCATCGTCGGCAGCCCCGACACGAGCGGCTACGACGCCAGCTTCGGCATCTACAACGGCATCGCCATGCAGACCTGGGACTGGATGGGCCCGCTGGCGCACATGAACGGCCGCAATGGGCCCGGCGAGGGGGTCCGCATCGAGGGGCGCACGCGCGAGGGCGAGCAGTACCGCTCCGAGCGGTTCGATTGGTACCGCCAAAACGTGGACGAGTACATCTGCCCGGCAAACCGATTCCAGTCCACGCCGTTCGGAGGTTCCTCGCTCTGGACCACCGGTCGGATGATCGGCTACAACATGAGCACGCAGTTCACGACGACCACCAAGCCGCCGCGCGAGGGCGGCACGTCGCCGCGGTTGAACGATCGCGGGAACTACAAGCCGTACATCTACAACGTTGGCACGCTGTTCCAGAAGGTCGCCGTGTTCGAGGGACACCGGTACGCCTCCGGACGCACCAAGCCCGACTTCGATTATGCGATCGGCGAGCGCGACGGCAGTGGCGGCTGGTACGGCGGCGCGTTCGGGGGCACGGGCGCGTGGTTCAACGAGAACCGCGAGCTCGATCGCTCGGCTGCACCCGGTGAGAGTGGGAGGCGTCTGCATGTGCGGGATCCGAATACGTATCCCGACCTGCGCCGCGTTGCCTTCCGGCATGGCACGCAGACCGACCCAGAGCGTGTGGCCGCCACGCAGGTGCTGGGGCATCTGGCGTTCTTCGACGGCCACGTGAAGCTTATGACCGACGGCGAGGCCACCAACCCCGACTTCTGGTTCCCCACCGGCACGAAGGTCGGCGACCCCACCAGCTTCTGGGAGTACGCGAAAGAAAAGTGGCCCAGCAAGGCGCAGGACGTGTCGCGCCGGAATCCCTACATTGTGCCCTGATCCGGTCCGTTCGAGATCACGGGATTGCGTGGAGCAGCGATGGTGCAGGCCCAATCAGAGAATCTCGGCAGCCTGATCGACGATTTTGATCGCCAGCAGCCGAACTCCGCTAAGCGAGGCGATGACGGCGGATCGGGCGGGCTCCCGCCGAAGAACGTCATCCTGGCCGTGGTCATCCTCGGATGCCTCATCGGCGTTGCGGTGATCGCGGCGCGCTCGCTGCAAAGCGAGGTGGGCTCGCTGGAGCGGTGGACGCAGGAGATCACGCTGATCGACGTGGAGACCGGCGAGGTGTTCGAGGACTACCGCCTGGCTGAGGACGTGGGGTTCCCCGTCCGTAACCCGAACACCGATGCTGATACGCTCATGCCGGCAGAGGCGTGCCACTGGACCAGCGACGGCGAGGCGAAGTGGGATCCGACCTGGGTGTACGTGCCCGCCGGCGGCTCGGCGACCTGCCCCGATTGCGGTCGGCAGGTGGTGGGCCACAACCCCGCTCCGCCGGACGACCTCATGCTCGAAGCCCTCGACCGAGAGGAAGCCGGGGGCTGATTCGGGGCGGCTGCTCAAGAAGTCCGGGGTCGAGGCTGCAACGATGCCCCTTCGACGGCGTACAAATGCCGCGTAGGAGCATGCATGATCGACCAGGTTCTCCAGAAGCTCGAGCAGACCGAACCGCAGGCCGTCGATCGGCTGTGCGAGTGGCTCCGCATCGCCAGCATCAGCGCCGACCCCGAGTTCGCCTACCAATGCAAAGACGCGGCCCGCTGGGCGGCCGAGCGGCTGGAAGAGGCCGGGCTGACCGCCCGCGTGCTGCCCACGGGCACCAAGGACGAGCCGGGGCACCCGTGCGTGCTGGCCAAGACGCCCAACGCCGACAGCGGCACCGGGCCTCATGTTTTGTTTTATGGCCACTACGACGTGCAGCCGCCCGACCCGCTGGACCTGTGGGAGAGCGGGCCGTTCGACCCGGTGGTGAAGAAGGCCGACGCGAAGACGCCGGCCGATCACATCGTGGCGCGCGGGGCGAGCGACGACAAGGGCCAGGTGGCGATGTACCTCGAAGCGCTGCGCGCGTGGAAGGAAGAGAGCGGCGAAGCCGCCGGCGGGCTGCGCGTGACGGTGCTGCTCGAGGGGGAAGAAGAATCGGGTTCGGAGAACCTCGAGAAGTTCCTGAAGGAGTATGAGGGCGAGCTCAAGGGCTGCGACTTCTGCCTCATTAGCGACACCGGGATGATCTCGCGAACCAGGCCGGCCATTACCTACGGCGTTCGCGGGCTGGCGTACACGCAGATCCGCCTGCACGGGCCCGACAAGGACGTGCACAGCGGCTTCTGGGGCGGGCGCATGCCCAACCCGCTGAACGAGCTATCCAAGGTGCTCGCGCAGATGTGGGACGAGAACCGCCATGTGACGATCGACGGGTTTTACGACGATCTCATCGAGGCGACCGACGAGGAGCGGGCCCAGTGGGCGTCGCTCAACATCGACATCCCCGACATGCTCAGCCATATCGGGCTCTCGCCCGAGGCCGACATCGGCGAGGCCGGGTTCACCAGCATCGAGCGTGAGTGGTCGCGGCCGACGGCCGAGATCAACGGCATGTGGGGCGGGTACATGGGCGCGGGTGCCAAGACGGTGATCCCCGCGTACGCGACGGCCAAGGTGAGTTTTCGTCTGGTGGCGAACCAGGACCCCGACGACATCGTCAAGAAGTTCTTCACGTGGTTGGAAGACAAGACCCCGCCGGGCTGCCGGTGGGAGCTGGAAGACATGCACGGCGGGCACCCGTCGAGCGTAGACCCGACCTCGAAGTGGCTTGCCAAGGCCCGTCAGGCGATGGAGCAATCGACCGGCATGGAAGTGGCGCTCATCAAGACCGGCGGCTCGATCCCCGTCGCGGGCATGCTCAAGGACAGCCTGGGGCTCGACACTGTGTTTATGGGCTTCGGGCTCGACGACGACCGGGTGCACTCGCCCAATGAGAAGTTCGAGCTGCCGTGCTTCCGCATGGGAGCGCGGTCGCACGCGGTGCTGATCGATCTGCTCCGGGGTGGCGGGGCGTGAGTCAGGCCGCCATGCGTTCGGGCTGGGCGGGCTCGTCCTCGTCGACGGGGATGGCCTGGATGGCCTCTTCGTCGTCGACTACGTCGACCTCGATGATCTCGCCCTCGTCTGGCTCGATCATGCCGCGTTCGATCAGCAACTGGCGCTGCTGGGCGCGTAGCGCCTTGACGCGTGCTTCGAGTTCGATGAAGCTAACCCCATGGCGGATGGCGGCGGCCATGGACAGCAGCATGGCACCGATGCCCAGGGCGGCGATGCCCACCAGCACGAACCCGGCCTCGCTAGGGACGTTCATGGAATTGGTATCGGTTGTTCTCGGGCCCATCTTAACCCCGATTCGCTCGGGCCTGATTGGTGTCGTTCTTGCCGTTGGGCTGCTCGCGGGCCCCGCGGTGCTGGCCCAGGATGCCGACCCCGATGATCCCGCGGCGGCCCTTGGCATCGGGCAGGGTGAGGTGGCGATCGACGCGGTCGAATTCGGGCTCGGCGACGTCGTTCGTCCGGGCTCGTGGACCGGGCTGCGGCTGGCGATCACCGACCGGGGCGTGAGGCAGCGTGAGTTGCTGGTGCGGATCGAGGTCAAGGACGCCGACGGGGACACCACCGAATACGAGCGCGGGCTCGCGTCGAACCCGGGCCAGCGGCAGGAGATCTGGACGTACCTGCGCATGCCGTTCCGTTTCAGGACGGGCGACCGCCTGCTGGCGCGGGTGTACGAGGCCGAGCAGACCGACACCGCCTCGCCCCGGGCGGGGAGGATGGTGGGCGAGGCGTACCTGAGCCCGAGAGGATTGGTCAGCGCCGAAACGGGGATGATCGGGGTTGTCGGCTCGCGTACCGCCGGGCTCACGGCGTACGGCGATGGGCAGGACAAGCCCTACGACACGCGGCTGCACGAGCCGATAGCTGTCGCCACGCGGCTGAACCCGGCGACCATGCCCGACGCGTGGGCGGGGCTAAGCCAGTACGACGTGTTCGTGTGGACGCAGGACGAGCCCGTGACGCTGGGGGCCGAGCGGGCCGACACGCTGCGGCGGTGGGTCAAGCAGGGCGGTCACTTGGTGGTCGTGATGCCCCAGGTCGGGAGCACGTGGCTGTCGGGCGAACTGAACAACCCGCTGTTCGACATCATGCCCCGCGTGACGGCCACGCGCGACGCCGATTATCCGACCGGGCCGATCCGCCCGCTGCTGACGCTACGCAACGACATCGTGCTGCCCAACACCATCGTCGCGCACACGTTCGAGCCTCGCGCCGATGCCGACGACGAGGACGCGTTCGTGGTGCTGAGCGACCCGCAGGATCGCGCGATCGTGGTGCGACGGCAGGTCGGGCTCGGGCAGGTCTCGCTGGTGGGCATCGACGTGGGCGACGACTCGTTATTGCGCGTGGGCGTGCCATCGGCGGGCAGCTTCTGGCACCGCGTGCTGGGGCGTCGCGGGGATCTGCGGCCCTGGAGCATGCGCGGCCCGGCCGGCGGTGTGCAGCTCAGGCCGCCCGACCGCAAGGTGCGCCACTACGACCACGCCATCGATGCGGCCATCGCACAGACGGGCAGCCCGGCGGCTGGCGTGCTATTGGGCTTCGTGGTGTTCATCACGTACTGGCTCATCGCCGGTCCGGTGGGCTTCGCGGTGCTCAAGAAGACCGGCCGGGCCAAGCACGCGTGGGTAGCCTTCGTGGGCGTGACGGCGGTGTTCACCGGCATCGCCTGGGGCGGCGCGGTGCTGCTCAGCCCCGCGTCGATCCGCGGCGCGCACCTCACGGTGATCGATCACGTGTACGGGCAGACCGAGCAGCGCACGCGCACCTGGGCCGGGCTCATCGTGCCGTGGTATGGGCAGGCGACCGTGCGCGTGGGCGACGAGGACGCGGGCTCGACCATCGCGACGATGAGCCCGTGGATGAGCCCGGAGATCAACGCGACCGTCGGCACGTTCCCCGACAACCGCGGCTACCCCGTGCTGGCGGCCCGGCCGAGCGGCATGAGCTTCCCCGTGCGTTCGACGATGAAGGAGCTGAGCGTGCAGTGGGCCGGGCCCATCGTGTGGGGCATGCCCACGCCGGTGGACGCGAACGGTGCGCCCGGCGTGCTGCGGGCAACGCCACGCCCGACTGGCATCCCCGCGTCGCAACGTACGAGTGAGGCCACCGGATGGCTGCTGCACGACCTGCCCGGCAACCTGCACGACGTGGTCATCATCGTGAACCACGGCATGTACGACGTGCGGCCGGGCGTGGACCCGAATCGCCCGATCATGAACGCGTCGGCGTTCGGGCTGAACAGCGTTTGGCCATCGGGAACCATGTTGGATCTGGCCGCGAATACGAGCTATCTTGGAACTTACGATCCATCGCTGCGCAAGCTTCTCGACGGCCGTGGCGTGCCGCAGCTCAACACGTTTTCAACGAGCGACGACTTGCCCGGTGACGCTAGCAGCGTGAGCGAGCAGCTCGTCATCGCCAGCTTTATTAACCAGATCGGCGCGCCACCGACCAGCCGGACCGGGGCCCAGGGCCAGTACGGTGCGGCCACGCGACGGGTGCTGCACGGCATGGACATGAGCGTGTGGATGACGCGGCCTTGCATCATCGTGCTAGGGCACATGGGCGTGGGCAACGCCGAGCGTGGTGCGCCTTGTCCGACGCCCATAACCATCGAGGGCCGAGACCCGAACCTGCGCGGGCGGACGTTCGTGCGCTGGGTGTACCCGCTGGATGGCCAGCCGCCCGAGATCCTGGCGACGCCCGATCCGGATGCTGCCGACGAGGACGAAGAGGGCCCGGGCTTCTAACCGCCGGCCGAGGAGCCCCGGCAAGGGGCGAGCAAGGGAGTGTCGCGTGCCGATCATCGAGACCATCAACCTGACCAAACGTTACGGCGAACTCGTCGCGCTGGACAATCTCAATCTGGCGATCGACGAGGGCGATTGCTTCGGCTTCATCGGCCCCAATGGCGCGGGCAAGACGACGACCATCAAGGTGCTGGCCACGCTGCTGAAGCCGAGCAGCGGGCAGGCCCAGGTGGCCGGGCACACCATCGGCTACCAGAACCGGATGATCCGACCGCTCATCGGCTACGTGCCCGACTTCATGGGCGCGTACGAGGACATGGTCGTCACCGAGTACCTCGAGTTCTTCGCGGCGGCGTATGACATCCACGGCAAGCAACGCAAGACCGTCGTGAGCGACGTGCTCGAGCTGACCGACCTGACGTACAAGGCGACCGCCGAGGTGAACAGCCTGAGCCGCGGCATGCAGCAGCGGCTGAGCGTGGCGCGGGTGTTGCTGCACGACCCGAAGGTGCTGCTGATGGACGAACCCGCATCGGGCCTCGACCCGCGGGCTCGCATCGAGATCAGGGAGCTCTTGAAGGAACTCAAGCGGATGGGCAAGACCATCCTGATCTCGAGCCACATTTTGCACGAGCTGGCCGAGCTGTGCAACGTCGTTGGCATCATCGAGCGCGGCAAGCTGCTCTACACCGGCACCGTCCGCGAGGCGCTGAACCGGGCGAGGGTGGGCCACGTGCTGCATTTGCAGGTGGTCGAGCGTTCGCCCGACGCGGCCGAGGTGCTGGCCAAGCTGCCCGGCGTGAAGAAGGCCGACCTGGTCGACGGCGACGACGGCGTGGAGATCCACCTCACGCTCGACCAGGAGGGCTCGGTGGCCATCGCCGACGTGCCCAGCATCCTCATCAACCACGGGTTCCGTCTGAAGCACTTCACCGAAGAAGCGGTGAACCTGGAGACGGCGTTCATGCGGTTGACGAAGGGGTTGGTGCAATAGGTTCTAGGCACCGGAAGCGGTTGAGAATTCGGTTGGCCGATGACTGTCCCAAGGGAGATGAGTGAATGGCGGTCTACCCTCAGGTCCGGCTCGACGCGTGTTTGGGCGAGGGCTCGCAAGTCTTCGCGAACCGGCCGTGGCTTGATGACCACATCCTCTGCATTGTGGATGGTGACGAGCAGGGCTGGAGATATCTTACCGACGTAGACCTGCAAGAACATGGCGGTTTCGATGCAGCCATGGTGCAGGCTCGACAGAATCTTGCCGAAATCGCACAGCGGCCGGGCGTTGTGCAAGCGTTCAGGGGTCCGGCCGGTCAGGTAACGCTCATTGTCATAGAGGGCACGGCGTTTGTTTCCGGATTATTCGTCGAGCCAAGTTTTGTCACGTTTTGCCAAACGCATCTTGGTGATGAGTTCGGCTTGTGCGTCCCAGCCGTTGACGAGTTGGTTGCCTTTCGGCTGCCGGACACCAATAACACGGCCGCAACATCGCTCGAACGCTTTATGGTTGCTGAACATCCCGTGTCTCCGCACATATATACATCTGATGGCGATCAATCTTTCCGTGTGCGCATGCGACGAGACTACGACTCGAAGCGCCTCGCAATCACCAACACCAAGGTTCTAATTTCGCCAACGGGATCTATTGCTGAGAGGAAGCCCGATACGGCCTGGTGGGAGGGGCAGCGGAGTGAACCCTTGACGGTCGAGGTCGTGGCGCAACTTGAGGTGTGGCGTAACGCGGGCACGGCGCTAATCCGCCAATATGGCACCGCGCCAGACGGGCAACTCTCGCCGCCGGTGCTCGATGCGACGCTTGAGGCGTGGCGCAAAGACAGTAGTGCCCAGCGATGCGACGCGGTCACTCTCACAACCGGTCTCGGCACCCTGCTTGGCAATTTCTATTGTGGTCTGCTGCCTGGCGAGTGGGTCATGCACTACGACGACGCCGGCCCCGCCCCTGCGGTTAGAGCTCAATCTGGCACTGTCGCTTCGCCCATCGACTCGATCACCAAGCGACTCGATGCGCCTGCGGGGTCCATCACAGAACTGTGTCGCAAGATCCTTGAAGCAGAGAAAGCGTCATAGCGAAAAGGGGCAACCTGATGCTCTTCTGCTTGGTCCAAGCCTACTTCCGCCCTGCATACTCCGGCAAAAACTCCTTCGTGTACCACTGCCGCCACTTGGGCACGTCCCAGCCCAGGTAGCTCGTGTCGCGGCCGCTCAGGTCGCTGGTGAGGCGGACCAGGGCGTCGTGGACCTCGACGCGGTAGGTGACCACGACGGCGTCCATCACGCGGAGCACCACGCCCTCGGTCACGACGCTCAGGGTCGGGTCGAACGCGACGGCGCTGTCGCCGACCACTGGTTCGAGGTCGCTCACGAAGGCCTGCTGCTGGCCGATGAGGATGTACGCCAGGCTGCCGCCGCCCGAGCCGTTGCCCCGGCCGACGACCTGGCTGGCGATCATGGCGGGGATGGCGTCGGCCATCTTGAGCGTGGCGGCCAGGCCCGCGGCGTTGGCCACGTGCGGGTCGTGGGCGCGGCGGAGCCCATCGGCGACGACGCTCTTGACGGCGCGCGGCGCATCCTTCCCGTCGAGTGTGTCGGCCAGCGTGTCGGTGGCCATCGCGCGGCGGCGCGCGTGGCTGTCGAAGACGGCCGTCCACGCGACGGTCGCCAGCGCCTCGGGAGTTTCCAGCGAGGCCAGGTGGTCGATGATGAACTCGACCACGTCGTCGCCCGCCCGGCTGAAGATCTCGATCATCGACTCGAAGATGGCCGGGTCGTTGTACGCCTTGAGTTTCTCGAAACCGGCGGCGCGCAGGTCTTGGGCCCGTGGGTTGCGGAAGTAGCGGTGGCGGATGCGGCGCAGCTCGACCTCGAGGTGCTCGCGGCGGAGGTGGTGGGCCTTGAGGGCGTCCTTGAGTTCTTCTTGGGTCTCCAGTTCCTGCCCGATGGCGGCCGGGTCGTCGACCGTGGGCAGCGACGACGGCGCGGGCGTGGCCGGGGCGTCCTGGGCGAGGGATGCTGCGGGCAGCGTGCCAACGAGCGTGAGAGCGAGCAGGGCCGAACGGGTGGGGCGCATGGTGGCCTCCTGTGTGCCCGGGCGGTTGGGGGGGGAGGGGCCCGGGGCTGGGCCGCTGGCTGGCGGGGGCCGACCCGGCCGCCTCGGTGGCGGGGGGTGGCTTCGTGGCGACCTGAAGATTGTACGGGCTGTCGCCTGATGGGTTGCGGGCCGATATACTCCGGGCCCTCCTGGCTGCCAGGCGCGGTAGGGGGGCGACCATGCGGGCGATTAGCGCAGTTGGCTAGCGCGCCTCGTTGACATCGAGGAGGTCACAGGTTCAAGTCCTGTATCGCCCACTTGTTCGGACGAAGGACGGGTCCCTCTGGGGCCCGTCTTTCTCATTGGTCCTGGTTATGAGGCTGAATCGCCCTCGGGCGGCGTGGGCGTCGCGCCCGCGCCCTTGGCGCCCAGCTTGCGCCGGTGCCCCGCCTTCATGTTCACGATCTCGACGATCAGCGCGAAGGCCATCGCGAAGTAGATGTAGCCCCTGGGCAGGTGCTGGCCTGCGCCCTCGGCCACCAGCAAGACGCCGATGAGCACCAGGAACGCCAAGGCGAGCGTCTTCATCGTCGGGTGCTTCTGCACGAAGCGGGCGATCGGCCCGGCGAAGGCGATCATCACGGCGATGGAGATGACCACCGCGGTCGCCATGATCCAGTAGTTGCTGGTCATGCCCACGGCGGTGATGACCGAGTCGAGCGAGAATACCAGGTCGAGCATGAGGATCTGGAACAGGACCGCGCCGAAGCTGGCGGCCGCCTTGCCCATGCCCGGGCGGGCGTCGGGGTCGTCCTTGTGGGCCCCGCCGTCCTCGACCATGTGGTGGATCTCCATCGTCGCCTTGGCGATGAGGAACAGCCCGCCGCCCAGCAAAATGAGGCTCTTGCCCGACAGCGGGATGTCGACCCAGGGGATCGTGTAGAACGGCTCGTTGAGCTGGATGATGAGGAACGCGAGAGCCAGGAGGATCAGCCGCATCACCATCGCCAGCAGCAGCCCGATGGTGCGGGCCCTGGCCTGCTTCTCCTTGGGCAACCGGTTGGCCAGGATGGCGATGAACACCACGTTGTCGATGCCCAGGACGATCTCGAGGGTCGTCAGCGTGAGCAGGGCGATGAGCCCCGCGGCGGTGAAGAAGCCAACATGCTCGGGCGATGGCGCGACGGCGTCGTCGGCCAGGAAGGCGAGCATGGGCGTGATGGTTTCAAGGCATGCGAGGCATTCGATCATGGGGTGAGTTTAGCCGGTATCCGTCAAAAACGAGCCCCTCGCGCGAGCGAGGGGCTCGTTCATCTCCTGGATGAACGCACACCCACACCGCCCTATCGTGCCAGCGGGAGACAAACGCCGCGGGAGGTGCTCGATGCGAACCTGGCAAGCGATGATCGTGGCAGCGTTGGGCCTGGGCCTTGCGGGGTGCCAGAACAATGCACCCGATTGGGGCGCCGACATGAGCGGCCCGTCGCGGACCCTGGCCGCCCTTGAGACGATGGATCCAGACGCCCGGGCCGTGGCTCAACGCGTGGTCGCATTCGTGGGTGGTGCCGCGGCGCTCGACAACGTCCGCACGCTGGAGGTCCGCTTCGAGGGCCAGAGCGATGGCAATCCGCTCGTATTCCATCTCGCGTGGTCGCGCTCGGGTGCCGCGTGGTACGGCATGCGGATGGGGCCCACCGAAGGGCGATCGGGCACCCAGGGTGACAGGTATTGGCGAGAGTGGGAAGGTCAGGAAGTCGAGATGTTCGAGGTCGACCCGGACATGGAGTACGGCCGGAACGAGATGGTCGATCAGGTCGTCGACTTCGCGTCGTTCCCGCTGACGGTCATCAATCCGACGCACAGCCACTTCGAGAACCGAAACCCGCTCGAGTCACGCGGCCAGGGCGAATTCAAGAGCACGCAAGCGGACGTGCTCTCGCCCAAAGGGGAACCAGATCCGGGAGAGCCGCCGCTGGCACAGTACTACTACGACCCGCAGACCGGTCGCCCCATCGGCATCACGCAGGGCCCGCCCAGCGAGCCCGTCTACATGGCCTTCAGCGACTGGCGCGAGGTCGAGGGCGGCAAGGGCCTGAAGATGTTCCACCGCGTCACCGTCGACGGCTTCTGGCTGGGCGACGCGGTGTTCGACCTCAAAGCCAAGTTCGTTCGCGTCAACACGCTCAAGGAAGCCGGCTTCGCGCCGCCGGCCGACGCGGTGCTGCAGCAGTAACGCCTACTCCCGGCTCATCACATACCGCGCCATATCAACACATCGATTCGCGTACCCCGCCTCGTTGTCGTACCAGCTCACGACTTTGAAGAACTTGTCGTTCAATTCGATGCCGGCCTCGGCGTCGTAGATGCTGCTGTGCGGGTCGCCGATGAAGTCGCTCGACACCACCGGCTCCTCGGTGTAGCCCAGCACGCCCTGCATGGGCCCGCTCGCCGCGGCCTTCATGGCTTCGTTGATGGCCTTCAGGCTGGTGGACTTGCTGGTCTTAAAAGTAAGATCGACGCAACTCACATCGGCCGTTGGCACGCGGAAGCTCATGCCCGTCAGCTTGCCCTTGAGCTGGGGCAGGCACAGCGTGACCGCCTTGGCCGCCCCGGTGCTGGCGGGGATGATGTTCATGTAGCCATTCCGCCCGCCACGCAGGTCCTTCTTGCTCGGGCCGTCCTGGGTGGGCTGGGTCGCGGTGACGGCGTGGATGGTGGCCATGAGCCCCTCGGCCAGCCCGAAGTTGTCGTCGATGACCTTCGAGATCGGCGCGAGGCAGTTGGTCGTGCAGCTTGCGTTGGACACCACCTTGTGCTTACTCGGGTCGTACTGCTCGTGGTTCACCTTGTAGCACAGCGTGGGCACCGTGTCGGTGGTCTTGGTCGGGGCGCTGATGATGACGCGCTTCGCGCCGCCCCCATCGATGTGCTTCTGCGCATCTGGTCCGGCCGTGAAGAAACCGGTGCTCTCGATGACGACGTCAACGCCCAGGTCGCCCCACTTCAGGTTGGCCGGGTCGCGCTCCTCGAACACATTGGTCTGCTCGCCGTTGACGGTGAAGCCCGCGTCGTTCACCTGCACGTCGGCCAGTTCGCCGCCGATGCGGAAGCGGCCGTGCATCGTGTCGTGCTTGAGCAGGTACGCCAGATTATCGGCGGGCACCAGGTCGTTGACGCCCACGACGGTCACGTCGGGGCTCTGGGCCGCGATGCGATAGACGAGGCGGCCGATGCGTCCAAAACCGTTGATGCCCAAGCGGATGGCCATAGCGTGAAAGTCTCCCAAAAAGAGTGCCGCGGCCCAGTTTTAGCCGCCAGCCCGTGCAACCCAGAAACGAGCGGCATGGTAGGGGGGTATGTGTGGGGGTGGGTTGCTATACCGGCCACTGCTATGCTCGGGCAGGCAGTGGGGTGGCCCCCGCAGCGATCAGGGGGACCCAATTCATGACAGCCGAGAAGATCTGCATCATCTGCGGGGACGACTGCGCCGCACGCCCGCGCCTGAAGGACTCCAAGGGGCAGTACGCGTGCCAGGCCTGCGTCGAAGCCAAGAAGCGCTCCAAGCAAGCACCGACGCCCAAACCGCCGACGGCTCCGGTGGCCGTTGCCCAGGACGATGCCCCGGCCGCCGGTGCCGACATCGGCTTCAGCATGGACGACTACCTCGGCGACGCCCAGGCCCCCGAATCGAGTTCGACCTCCCACTGCCCCAACTGTGGCAGCCCGAAGGCGGCCGGGACCGTCGTGTGCATGCAATGCGGGTTCGACTCGGCCTCGGGCAAGGCGATGAGCACGAAGGTGCGCAAGGCCAAGCCGCAGAAGGATCGCCGGGCGCCGCGCCTTTCGCGCGGGGCCGTGTTCCTGATCGTCATCGCGGCGATGCTCGTCCTGCTTCCGGGGTTGGCGTTCGCGTCGAAAGAGGCGGCGATGCCCGCCCTCCTGTTAGGCGTCATCTGGTACTTCGTGGCGTACTTCATGATGGTCAGTTCGGCCTTCTACGACGAGGATAAGTTCTGGGGCTGGCTGGGGATCTTGTTCTGGATCCCCATCGCCGGGACTTTTTGCTGGCTGGCGTTCGTGTTGTACTACTGCACCATCGGCGGCCAACGGGGTACCTGGAAGTTGAACTTCTGGGCTGCCGTCTTGGCCACAATCGCCGTCGCCGCCGTCATCGGAACGATCCACCCGAGCCTGATCGAGGACGTCTCGTCCTCCAGCACCCTGACCGATCCACCTTGACCGACCCGCCCTGACCGAATCACGAACGCCGACAACGGGGCTGAGGCGTAAGCAGCGTCATCTTGTCTGCCTACGCGCCCCGATCCCCTCTCATCCTTTCTCCGTGCCTCTGTGCTTCTGTGGTGATCCGCTCTTCTCTCCTTCCCAGACGGCCATATCCTCGATCATGGCCAATCCCGACACCAACCAGGACATCCAGAGCAGCCTGCACGAGGACCGCCTCTTCCCGCCGCCCACGGCCGAGACGCTGGGCCACCACGGGGCCGCCGCCTGGCACGTGGGCTCGATGGCCGCCTACGAGGCCGAGCACCGCCGGTCGGTGCAAGACCCCAACGACTACTGGCGCGAGGTCGCGTCCCGCCTGCGCTGGTCGGCCCCGTTCAAGCACGTGCTCACCGGCGGCTTCCCCGAGCCCAAGTGGTTCGAGGGCGGCACGCTCAACGCATGCGACAACTGCGTCGACCGATTCGTCGACGAGGGCCACGGCGACGAGACGGCCATCATCTGGGAGGGCGAGCCGGTCGATGGTGGTGCCCCCGAGATCCGCCGCCTGACCTACCGCGACCTGCAAGAGCAGACCGCCCGCCTGGGCAACGCCCTCAAGAAGCAGGGCGCACACAAGGGCGACGTCATCACCATCTACATGGGCATGGTGCCCGAGCTCGCCATCGCCATGCTCGCCTGCGCCCGCATCGGCTGCCCGCACTCGGTCATCTTCGGCGGGTTCAGCAGCCAGGCTATCGCCGACCGCGTGACCGACGCCAAGAGCAAGATCATCCTCACCTGCGATGGCGGCTGGCGTCGTGGCAAGGTCGTGCCGCTGAAGGACAACGTCGACCAGGCTATCCAGAAGATGGGCGACGCCAGCCCGGTGACTTCGGTATTCGTCTTGCGCCGCTGCCACAACGAGGTCGCCGTGCATCATGGTCGCGACCACGACTGGGAAACGATGGTCGAGGCCGAGAGCCCCAAGTGCCAGTGCGAGCCGATGGATAGCGAGGACATGCTGTTCCTGCTGTATACCAGCGGCTCGACGGGCAAGCCCAAGGGCATCGTCCACACCACCGCGGGCTACCTGCTCTACACGGCCCACACCGCCCGGCAGGTCTTCAACCTCACCCCCGACGCCCACCAGGTCTACTGGTGTACCGCCGACTGCGGCTGGATCACCGGGCACAGTTACATCGTGTACGGCATCCTGCCCAATCGCGTGCCCACGCTCATGTACGAGGGTGCGCCGAACGAGCCGGCCGAAGACCGCTTCTGGGACGTCGTGCACCGCCACAAGGTCACGCACTTCTACACCGCGCCCACCGCCATCCGCGCGTTCATGAAGTGGGGCGACGAGCACCCCGCTAAACACGACCTGAACTCGCTGCAGGTGCTCGGCACCGTGGGCGAGCCCATCAACCCCGCCGCGTGGATGTGGTACCGCGAGAAGATCGGCAGCGGCAAGTGCCCGATCGTGGACACCTACTGGCAGACCGAGACCGGCGGCCACGTGATCACGCCCCTGCCCGGCGCGACGCCCACGCCCCCCGGCTCATGCACGCGCCCGTTCTTTGGCGTTGATGCCGCGGTCACCAAGCCCGACGGCACCGAGTGCGAGGCCGACCACGGCGGGCTCATGGTCATCCGCAAGCCCTGGCCCGGCATGCTCCGGGGCGTCTACGGCGACCGCGACCGCTTCATCGAGACGTACTTCTCGACGGTCAAGATCAACGGCGAGCCCGTCTACACCGCCGGCGACGGCGCGCGGCGCGATAAGGACGGCAACTTCTGGATCATGGGCCGCATCGACGACGTCATCAATGTCTCGGGTCATCGTTTGGGAACCATGGAAGTCGAGAGCGCGCTGGTGAGCCACGACGCGGTCGTCGAGGCGGCGGTTGTGGGTGTGCCCCACGAGATCAAGGGCACCGGCATCGCCGCGTTCGTCACGCTCGCGGGCGGCGTCGAGCCCAGCGACGATCTGAAGAAGCAACTGGGTGCGCACGTGGCCGACGCCATCGGTGCCATCGCCCGCCCCGACCAGGTGCGCTTCGCCGAGGCCCTGCCCAAGACCCGCAGCGGCAAGATCATGCGCCGGCTGCTCCGCGCGATCGCCGCGGGTGAGGAAGACACCGGCCAGGACACGTCCACGCTCGAAGACTTCACCGTGCTGGCGAAGCTGCGCGAGAGCGAGGAGGGGTAGCTCGGTCGGCCACGGCAGAGGTCCTTCGATCAGGACTCGTCCTTGCGCGTGTGCCGGATCGAGCCGTAGTTCAGCAGGGCAACGAAGATCGAGCCACCGAAGAGGTTGCCGGTGATGGCGGCACCGAGTGCGATGGCTACAGGGCCGGCGGGCAGGTCGGCACCGGTGAAGCGGGCCACCAACAGCTCGGCCGTGCCGGCGATCGAGTGGTGCAGCCCGCCCAGGCCGATGAGGAAGGTGACCAAGTAGATCAGCAGCACTGAGGCGGAGCCCGCCGGCGTAGCCAGCACCAGCCATCCGCCCAGGGCCATCAGCCACCCAGCCAGCACGGCGCTCGCCAGTATGGCCCAGAGATCGGGCTCGATGAAGTGCTCGGCGAGCGTCGCGTACCCGTCTGCCGCGCCCACCACTTCTTCGGCCGCGGCCAGCAGCGCCGCGCCAAGCAGGCAGCCCAGCATGTTGCCCAGCCACACCGTGCCCCAGAGGCGACCCAGGGACCGAGCCGGCAGCCGGCGGTCGAGCACGGGATACACCGCGAGCGCGGTGTGCTCGGTGAACAGTTGCGTGCCGCTCATGAGGCACAGCACGAAGCCCAACGGGTACACCGACGCCACCAGCACCCGGCGAACCATGTCATGGGCGATCGGTTCGACGGCGACCGACATCGAGCCGACCGCCAGGGCGGTAAAGGCCATCGTGCCGCCAGCGCCGATCGAGGACAGGAGCAGCGACAGCCAGCGCCGGTCGTTCTGTTCGACGCCCTCCTCGATGGCCAGTTGTAGCGTGTCGTCGGGATGACGCAGGGCGATGTCGGTGCGCTTCAGAATGACAGGCTGATACGCCTCGTCCTCGGTGTCGCGCTCGTTCTGGCGATCGGTGGTCTCGGCATCCGGCCGCCCGCGTGCCCGCCCGATCGTTTCCTGGTTTTCGGGTTCGTGGGAATGTTCGATGCCGCACCTCCGACGAAATAAAAGGCGCTGTCGCGACGCCAGGACCTATCCGGACCGCATACCCGCATGAAAAAAAATTTCGTATCCGCCCCGGCGGTCCCTCGGCGCTACGACCCCAACAAGGCTGGGGCGCTCGGGCCCCTCCACACGAAGGAGCCAGACCATGCGAGCGTTAATCATCGGGGCGAATGGGGACACCGGTTTCAAGGTCGTCCAGCAACTGAAGGGCTCGGATCACACGCCGGTGGCGATGATCCGCAAAGAAGACCAGAAGGCCCGCTTCGCCGACATCGGCGTCGAGACGGTGATGGGCGACCTGCTGCACCCCATCGACGACGCGCTGGAGGCCGGCGGGGGCTGCGACGCCGTGGTCTTCGCGGCGGGATCGGGCGGCAAGACGGGTGAGGACATGACCGTGCTCATCGATCACCTCGGGCCCATCCGTTCGGCCGTCGCGGCGCTCAATGCCGGTGCCAAGCGCTTCGTGCTGCTCAGCGGGCTGAACACCGATCGCGACGCCACCGACGATCCCATCCCGCACTGGCGCCGCGCCAAGGGCCGGGCCGATGACTTCGTGCGCACCATGCCCGACGCGCTGGGCAAGGGCCTGGATTACACGATCGTGTGCCCGGGCGCGCTGCATGACGACGACGACGGGCCCACCGGCGTCGAGCTCATCGCGCCAGACGGTAAGGGCCACGCCAAACCGTCCACCAGCCGCGCGAACACCGCGGCCGTGCTGGCCGCGTGCCTGGACCAGCCCGCGTCGGTGGGCCAGACCATCGGCGTGATCGACGGCGGCACCGACGCGGCCGCCGCGCTTGCCGCGTGGCGCGCGTAGTCGGGCGTTAGCCCGCCGGCGTCTGGTAGATCATGACCAGATTCCCGCACGTGTCGTCGAGCGTGGCCATCACCGTCCCGGCCATCTCGGCGGGCTCGCCCTTGAACTCGACGCCCAGGCCTTTCAAGCGCTCGTACTCGGTCCGGCAGTCGTCGACCTCGAAGGCGGTGATGGGGATGCCCTCGGCGACGAGCGCTGCTTTGTAGGTCTTGGTCGCCGGGTGCTCGCCGGCGGGCTCGAGCATCAGCTCGGTGCCATCGGGATCGTCGGGCGAGACGACCGTGAGGAAGCGGTGGTTCTTGTCTTCTGGGCCACCCATCGCGATGTCCTGCTTCTTCACGAAGCCCAGCTTCTCGGTATAGAACGCCAGGGCGTGGGCCTGGTCGGACACGGGCACGCTCTCGAGCTTGATACGCATATGAAAAACTCCCCAGCGCGGGCAAACGGTCGCGCGGGGGAGTCTACGGCCTCGGGCGTCGTTTCGACTCAGCCGGCGGCCCTGTGGTCCCCGGCGGTCACCGGCACGATGCTGCCGGCAGTGATCGGGCTCTCGGGGCTGCCCTGGCTGCCGAAGTTGAAGCCCACCTCGTTGCTCCACGGGCTGGCCATGCCGGTGCTCAGCTGGGCCCGCACGCGGTACTCGACCTTCAAGAGGCCCACGGGCACGCCCTGGTCCTCGAAGGTCTTGTCGGCCAGCACGCCCACGACCGTCCACGCGCCGGTGGTGCCGCCCAGGGCGGTGTCGCGGCGCTGGAGCTGGTACTGGGCCCCGCCGCCGCTGACGACGGTGAAGGTGCCGCGGATGAAGCCGCTGCCGGTCTGGAGCAGCTCGCCGAAGACCGGGGCCGGCGGCGCGGTGCGCTCGCTGGGCTCCTTGGGCGCGGGGATCTGGGCGAGCACCCAGACGTTGGGGTCCTTGGTGGCCTTGGCGAAGGCGTCGATGGTGTCGATGTCGCCGCCGATGACCGCCTGCAGGGCCGCCATGGCGTTGTCCTTGGCCTCGGTGGCCGCCTTGGATGCGTCACGCGCCGCCAGGACCGCGGCGTAGGCCGCCTCGGCGGCGTCGGTCGCATCGCTCGTCTCTTGCAACTGGAGCGACGACAACCCGATCGCGGGGGGCCCGGCCTGTCCGCCGCTCCAGATGGTGTAGTGCTGGCGGGCGAAGGCGATGTAGGCCTGTTCGGTCGTGGGGGTCCGTGACATCTCGATGCTCCCAGAGGCGGTCAATGGCTCGCGAACTGGCCACCGGCCCCGTGCCGATTGTGCCGTCCGTATGGCATGTATCGAGTGGATGGGAGGGGGGCTTGAGTCCGCTTGTGTCATTTTCGAAGAAGAGAGTATTCCGGCCGTCCGGAAACTGTTTCAATGGCCTAACAGGTCGTGCTGAGGGCGCCCGAGCTGTTCAATGGATCGCCGAACGAGCACGTACTCGCAATGTCAGTGTTCACAAAGCATGCAACACCCATTGGCACGCGATCTGCGTGCCAATGGGTGCGAGGTGTTGCTGACGCTGATAAGGCTTAGGGATCTGGCGGTGTGCGATCGAGTGCCGGTGGATTGGTTGGGTGGATGAGGTCTAAGTACGTAGTGTAAAGGTGCGCCTGGTCGGACGTCGACGGTCCAGCACCATCAACAATCAATGACGCCGCCGGTGATCGAGCCGCTGGATCGTGGAGAAGAGAATCATAGGTAATCCTGGTGAAGGTCAGGTCGAATGGAATATACGGAGTACATTGGTCATACCCGTTGCCGCAATCAAAGGTGGCAAGAACTGGCAACCAGCCGGGAGGGTTGTCGCAACGGGGGTGGGAGAACATAGACGCGGCGTCGCAGGTGGTAACATAGCAAGACCTGCATTTGAGCTCCGGTTTGATAAGATTTGTATAGTTATTACTCCACATATTGTCTTGCGGGCATGTAACTGTGGTATTCATGTTAAACGGGATGACATAACCCCACACGCAGTTATCGGCGATGGTCCATCCCGACTGGCCCGGTCCCTGGGAGACTCCAGGATCGGCAAACATGCTGTTTCCATCGGTGTAGAGGCCTCTCTTCGTCGTGGTGGTCCAGGGTGGATCCTGAAACACGACGTTTTCGCTAACCTCGCTGTCGTCCCCGTCTCGCATCATGACGATGCCAGCCATGTCGTCCATCAACTGGGCCGGGTTGCGTACGATGTTATAGCGGACCATAACACCACGAGTCTGCGGCCTCGCTTTGCTGTCACTGGTCTGATTCCCGAGAAAGACACCATCGGCGGGAAGCTCGTTCATGTAGTTGTAGTCGACGAATCCTCCATCGTCGGCGCCAACAGGGTCCATTGGGTGATACCGAGCGGTCCATCCGATGTGGATGGCCGGGCTCGACAAGTACGTTTGCCCAATCTCATAGATGTAGTTCGACGTGATCGTGAAGTCATCCGGCACGACCTGGATGCCCTCAGTCATCCACCGATGCGTAGCACGGTTCAGCCTGACCACAATAACACCCGATGCGCCCGTATCGAAGACCTCATTGCCTGAAACCGTGTGGCCACTGCCGTTCTCGATGATGACGCCTGCACCACCCAAGTGGGCGAGTCGCGATCGACGGACGACGCAGTCCTCGCCGTTGACGATCCGGACTGCGGCTCCGTGCGTGATCCGGACATCATCGTCTTCGACAAGTGGATCGGCCGACTGGGGAGAGTGTCCCTGGAAGAACTTCAAGGCCCGGCCGCGGTCAAACCATCCGAGTCGTGGGTAATCGAGACGTAGGTCGAGGTCGACGGGAATGGTGGGATCAGAACTGAGTCCGTCAACCTCAAACTTCCGATACTTCGGTGTGCCCTCACCACTGCGCTCGTAGGTGTCGGTTGGGCCACCGCCTGGCATCGCCTCCCGGACTGGAACGAACTGGCCGTTGTGAATCTGGTCATAACCGACTGGTCTCGGTAGCTCCTGTCGTGTGTGCGCGAAGTTCAGGCCCTCGAACTCGACGTGCGAACAGTTGACCAACTTGAACAACTCTCGTGCGTACGCAACAATGATCTTCGTGTCAGGCGTCTCAGGGCAGCTGGGACACGGATCCGTGCCGACGTAACCGGGCCCATGGGGCACTCGGTCGTCGGGCAGGACGATCCAGAGAAAGTTGTCGTTCCATGCCGGCGCCGCGGTGCCGGGTGGGTTGAAGAACCACTCGAACGGCTCGTCCATGAACTCGTGCGCGTTCTCCAGATACACCTGCGTGAGACTGCGACAACTCATCGAGTCCGCCTCGATGACGTACTCAGCCTGCATCTCCGGCACGCCAAGCATGTCGTGCAGGCGAACCCGGGTCTGGCCGGGCATGGGTGTCTCCGGATCGGGTGTTCCGGGAATAAACTCCCGCACGTACTGGCGGTGCGAGATCCACGCGCCGCTGTTGCGCATGACAACCTCGGTGCCCCGCATCTCGTCATAAGCGCGAGGCGTGGTCGATGCGATGGGAAAGACGTGATTTATATCGATGGTATAAGTGTTCGACAATTTGTCATCATCATCCACTTGTGGACCCATCTCCACAATGGTGTAGTTCGCCGTCTCCACGTCGGCAAATCCGTCGGTCGATGGCGAGTCGACGACATCCGGCTCGCGAGCCCGGACGGCCCGGGTGTTGTCGACGTACAGGTCCCGAGGGACATATTCGTCCTTGAAATCTACGGGCCCCCACGGCAGTTCCTGCGTCCACCAGCGGGTCGAAGAGACCCCGGGCGGCTTCTGGGTGGTCCAGTCGGTCAGCTCGACCCCGCCGCTGATGAGCACGGGCTCGTACGTCGCGCCGCCGTCGGTCGTGTACGCGCTGTAGATGATCGGAAAGCCCGGCGCTCCGCTATCTTGGTTGTCGAACTCGAGCGCGACCGGCAGCGGAACGCTTCCGGCGGTAAGGTCTAACTCTGGCGCGTACGTGCCGGCTCTGATGTACACCTTGATGTAGTAGTCGAGCGCATTGAGATCGCCGCAGTTGGCGCGCATGTCGAAGACGAGCTGCTTGGCGGTCGCGATGTCCTTGACCGGCAGATCGATCCGGTCGCGGTGAACATACCACGGGCCCGCCGCGCCCGTCGCATCGTCGTCTACGTAGAAGACCACGGTGCTGCCGGGCTGGGGACACTGCAGGTTCTCGGTGGTCTCGGCCGGTGCCGCAAAGACCGCAAGCAGAATTGGCGTTGACACGGCCAAGATTCGTATGGCTCTCATCTTGTGATCTCCATTACACGTTTCGGTTTGAGTTGCCGCTCTATGTTGACATAAAACACCGGATCCACTGCCCCAGATTACCCAGTGTAACGTATGGATCTGGATATAGGAATAAGTGTTTGCCCTTATTGAAGCGTCCTGCTTCATGCATAGCTTTGGCACTGCACGGATGGGTGTGTGTCAGCTTCTCATCCCACGTCCGATAGAGAAACCGGCCTGGCGCCCCCAAGAAGAGTTCCTGGCGTGCCAGGAGCTCTTCCGGACGCGTCAGGAACTCCTCCCGACGCGCCGAGAGCTCCTCCCGGCGGGCCCCGAAGACCTTCCGGCGGGCCGGGCGTTCCTGCGAGTGGACCCCGAACCGCTCCCGGCACGCCCGGAGCCGCTCCGTGGACGCTCGCGGCCACGCCGTGTACGCCATCGGCCACCCCCGGCGTGCCGGTTGTGTTCGGCCGCACGGTGGGGCCGCGAGCTCACGCTCGCGGCTCGGTTCAGAATCCCATTGCCCATTGCCGCTTCTAAGCGAGCCACCGCCCCCCATCAAGCCGCACAATCTCGCCGTTCACGTACGTGTGGTCGAGGGCGAGGGCGGCGACGAGTTTTGCGGCGTCTTGGGGTGTGCCGGCGCGTTGGAGGGGGACGCGCCGCAGGTAGGCCTCTTGCGACGCGGCATCGGACTCGTAGCCCGACTCGGGCCAGGCGACGACGCCGGGGGCGACGGCGTTGGCACGTGCGCCCGGTTTTCCGTCTTGGGGGGCCAGCTCGCGGGCGAGGGTCCGGACGAGTTCGGCCAGCGCGGCCTTCGACATGCTGTAGGCGCTGAAGCGCTTACGCGGGCGGCCGAGCGCGTGGATGTCGGCCATGGCGACGACGGCGCCGCCGCCGGGCATGGTCGAGGTTGTCAGCATCGGCGCGAGGGCGGCGGTGATGAGCAGGGGGCTGGCGGCGTTGATGGCGTAGAGGTCTCGGACGTGCTTCCAGTCCAACTCATCGAGCGGCGTGGGGTGGTAGGCCGAGGCGTTGTGGACGAGCACGTCCAGGCGGCCGGCTTCGCGAGCGGCTTCGAGGCACGTGCGCGCGGCGGCGTCTGGGTCGGCAAGGTCACACGCGACCGCCCACGTGCGCACGCCGTTCTCCTCGCGCAGGGAACGCGCGTGCGCGTCGGCCTCGTCCTTGCTCGTGTTGTACGTGATGATGGTGTCGAGCCCGCGCTTCGCGAGTTCTTCGGCGATGGCCGCGCCCACGCGCTTGGCGCCGCCGGTGACGAGCGCGACGGGTGTGGGGGGGCGGTCACTCGTCGTCATCGCCGTCCCCGTCTCCGTCCAGGATGTCGCTGGCGCTCGGGGCGGCGGGGGCGCGCTTGCCGGCCTCGGCCCAGGCGTCGACGTGCGGGGTCCTGGTCGGCACCTTGCCCCGGCTCGTACGCCGCAGGCTGGTGACCACCAGCAGCCCAACCACCAGCACGATGGCGGCGATGGCCAGGCCCAGCAGGGCGACCCAGCCGCGGGCGAGCTGCGCGTTGCCGCTTCCCGGGGCGGTCTGGACGGCCTGGGCCAGGAGTTGGGCGAGCGTGTCGGGCACGCCCGACGGTATCACCGTGCGGGCCGGGGGATGGCAATTGGCGATTGGCAATGGGAAGATGGAGAGGGAAGGTTCGCGTGGCTTGGATCCGGCCCAATGCCCAATGCCTATTGCCAATCGCCCATTGCCACGGCGTGGCGAGCCAGCACCCACGCCGGTTCGATCGCCGGAGCCCGGCTGCTGGGCCCGTCCGCAGGCTCCCGATCGTGGTACACCAGCGTCACGCGGCCCTCGACCCGGATGAGCCCCGCGGGCGTGCCCGCCTCGCGCAGCAGGGCCAGGGCCTCTCGATCGCCGATGCGCTCGACGGGCACCGGCGTGCTCACGCGCTGGACCCTCGTTGCGGGCCCGCTGACCCGTGAGATGCCCGTGATGTCGGGCGCGGCCTCGAGCGATTCGGCGAGGCCGGCCGAGGTGGCGACACGCTGGATGGCGACGCCCGTGGGCGCGGGTGCGTCGTCGTGGGCGATCGGGCCCTCGGGGTGGATCGGCGTGGGCGCAAGCGTGACGGCCAGCACCGTCGCGCCGGCGGCCAGCGCGACCATGACCACGGCGTGGCGGCGGGCGCGGCGTCGCGCCCCGCGCTGGGCGACGGCCTCCTGCCCGAGTCGCAAGATATCGGCCTTACGTTCATGGATGGTTGGATCAGGCGTCATTGGAATCTCCCTTCCCCGGAGCGGCTCCCCCCGAATTCCCATTGGATAGGTTTGCCACCCCTCGGCGCACCAGTCCATGCACGGCGTGGCGGCTGAGGCTCATGGCCCGGCCGACGGCCGACAGCGGCAGCCCGCCACCGATGTGCAGACGCACGGCGTGCCACTGGCGGTCGTCGAGCTGGGTTTGCAAGCGGTCGAGCAGATCTTGCAGGCGCTCACCGTGCTCGGTCGCGTTCGTCGTCGTGTCGCGTGGCATGGATTCGCGCTTCGCACGGGCGGTGTCCGAGCGGATGCGATCGACCGCGCTGCTAGCGATGGCCGTTCGAAGCCACGTGCGGCACGCGCCCCACGAGTCGATCGCTGGCAGCCTCTTCGCAGCCCGGAGATACGCGTCCTGCACCGCGTCGAGGCAGAAGCTCTCGTCCTTTCCCGTGAGACGATGGGCGTCGGCCACGGCGTTGTCGAATGTCGCTTCGTAGAACACGGCGAATGCCTCCTGATCGCCCCTCGCGAGGCGCGCGGTGATGGCCCGGGCGTCGGGGAGTCGAGCGCCCGGGCCGGTCACCTTCTCTCTCGGGGCCTCGGGCGGCACGGCGGGCTCAGTCGCGGTCCTCGCCGTCCCCGTCGCGTCGGCGGTCGAGTTCGCCCTGCAGGTTGATGATGTGGGTCTGAAGCTCCGCGATGGTTTGCTGGAGCTCGAGCACGCGGCCACGCAAGCCGTCGGCCGAACGCACACGCGTGACCAGTTCGTCGACGCTGCGCGTGCCCGTCATCTGGTAGATGGTCTCCGCCTCTGACTTCGAATCGCTGCGTTGGCGGGCATGCTGGGAGCGTTCCAAGTTCATCAGCGTGAGCTCGATCACGCTTCCCTGGTCGGGTGTGACGCGGGCGAAGATCAGCCCGGTCTCCTCGTGGTAGCGGATCTTGGTCTCGTCGTCGGGACCCTCGATGGCCAGGGCCGCCTGGATGGCGCTGAGCACGTCGTCGGCGGACATGGCGCCGCTGCCGGTGGTGAGCTCGGTGATGGAGTGAACGGCGGTGTGGAGCTCTGCAGCAGGCACGATGGCTCCGCTTCTGTGCGTGCGCATCTGTTGCTGCTGTCTGGCATCATAGACCTCGATCGAGTACACCGGAGCGCCGTTCCCGGCAATGCGGCCGATATCCAACGCGATCGAGCGGCGGTCTTCGCCGAGCATGGGCGTGACCTTCATCAACTCCGAAACACTCCGCAGGGCCGTGTAGGTATCGACCTGCTGCAGGGTGATGGGGGCCACCGGCAGGCTCGCAGCCTCGGGGCTGAACACGATGTTCATCGGGTTGTCGCTAGCGGCTTTGCGCAGGGCCTTCACGAATGATTCCAACGATCCACCGCCAAACTCGAGTTTGACGATGATCGGATCCCGGTTGAGGACGCGCGGGCTGCCCGGATCTTCCTGGGCGATCGAGGGCGCGGCGACGGCCAGAACGGCCAGGGCCACTGTGGCGGCTCTCAGAACGGTCGTGATTCGCATGGGGTTCTCCTGTGGCTTTGGTTCGGGACTCTTGTGTCTCCCACAAGGATGAACGGAGCCAACTCCCCCGCGCGGCGCGGACGAAACAGATTTTTCGGCCCGGCCCGCTACCATCACCCTCACCGAATCCAGACATGCCATTATTCCAGGACCAAGCCCCATGCACTTTGACGCCCACCAGCCGGTCATCGATGACCTCGAGGCGCGGATCTTGACCATCCGCGACTCTCTTTAACTACGACAGCAAGCACGAACAGCTCACCCAGCTCGAAACCCAGATGGGCGAGCCCAGCTTCTGGGACGACCCCGACGCCGCCCAGAAGACCGTGGGCGAGTTGAAGGTCATTAAGGCCCAGCTCGGCCCGCTCGACAAGGTCGTTGAGGCCTTCGAGGAGGCGCAGGTCGCCTACGAGATGGCCCGCGAGGGCGAGGACAAGGAACTGCTGGCCGAGGCCGACCAGGCGCTCTTTGACCTCCAGACCAACATGGACAAGGTCGAGATGCAGAGCCTGCTGAGCGGCAAGCACGACCACCGCAACGCCTACTTCACCATCCACGCCGGCGACGGCGGCACCGAGGCCAACGACTGGGCCGAGATGCTCTTCCGCATGTACCTCTACTACTTCGAGAACATGGGCTGGAAGGTTGAGGAGGTGTCTAAGGGCTTCGGTGTCGAGACCGGCATCGACCACATCACCCTGCACATCAAGGGTGCGTTCGCGTTCGGCTACCTCAACTGCGAGCGCGGCACGCACCGCCTGGCCCGCGTGAGCCCCTTCAACGCCCAGGGCAAGCGGCAGACCAGCTTCGCGACCGTTGACGTCACGCCCGAGTTCGAGGACATGGACGTGCAGATCCCCGAGAAGGACCTGGACATCACGTTCTTCGCGCGCTCCAGCGGGCCCGGCGGGCAGAACGTGAACAAGGTCGCCAGCGCCTGCCGTATCGTGCATAAGCCCACGGGCATCATGTTCGTGGCGAGCACGCACCGCGAGCAGCCGCAGAACAAGCACCAGGCCCTCACGCTGCTGCAGGCCAAGCTCGAGCAGATCGAAGAAGAGAAGCGCAGCGCCGAGATCAAGGAAGCCGCTGGCGGCGACCTCAACCGCGGCTGGGGCACACAGATCCGCAGCTACGTGCTCTACGACAACCGCGTGAAGGACCACCGCACCAACGTCGAGGGCAACCCCACGGATGTGCTCAACGGCAAGATCGAGAAGTTCATCGACGCCGAACTCCAGCGGCGGCGTTCGGAGAAGGGCTAAGGGCTATCGGGCGGTCGCGCCGTACATCTTCTCGTAGTAGTCGCGATACGCCCCGCTGCGCACGCGCTGCCACCATTCGGTATTGTCCTGGTACCAGCGGATGGTGTCTTCCAGGCCGTTGGGCCAGGCGCTGCGCGTGGGCTCCCAGCCCAGTTCATTGCGCATCTTGCTGGCATCGATGGCGTAGCGACGGTCGTGGCCCAGCCGGTCGGCCACGGGGCGGATCATGTCTTTGCCCTGGCCCATGACGTCAAGGATGGCGTGCGTGAGTTCCAGATTGCTGCGCTCGTTGTTGCCGCCGATGTTGTAGACCTCGCCCACGCGGCCGCCTTCCAAGACGGAGAGGATGGCCTCGCAGTGGTCGACCACATGCAGCCAGTCGCGCACGTTCTTGCCATCGCCATACAGCGGCACCTGCTCGCCCTGCATCAGGTTGGTCACAAACAGCGGGATGACCTTCTCGGGGAACTGGTAGGGCCCGTAGTTGTTGCTGCACCGCGTGACGAGCACGTCCATGCCGAAGGTGCGGTGGAAGGCCATCGCGAGCATGTCGGCGGCGGCTTTCGAAGCCGAGTACGGGCTCGATGGATCGAGCGGCGTGGTCTCGGTGAAGAGTTCCTCGGGCTTGTCGATGGGAAGCGAGCCGTACACCTCGTCGGTGCCGACTTGCAAGAAGCGGCCGGCCTTGCCCTCGTCGCCCCAGGTATTGCGACACGCCTGCAGCAGCACCTGCGCGCCCAGCACGTTGCTGGTGATGAAGGGCGAGGCGTCCTGGATCGAGCGATCGACGTGGCTCTCGGCGGCGAAATTCACGACGCCGTCGCACTCGGCCAGCAGCCCGGCTACCAGTTCGCCGTCGGCGATGTCGCCCTTGACGAACGTGTAATTCGGGTTGTCTTCGATGCCCGTGAGATTTTCGAGGTTGCCCGAATACGTCAGCACATCGAGATTTGTGATGCGCACTTCAGGCCGGGCTTCGAGCAGATAACGCACGAAGTTCGATCCAATAAAGCCACAGCCACCCGTCACGAGCAAGTGCTTGAACGTTCTCGTCTCAGGCATTGGTGATCCCTTCCGGCACGCGACGCAGCACGTCGGCCAGGTTGTCCTTCCAGTGGGGCATCGGGCCCAGCTCGGCCTCGGTCTTGCTGATGTCCAGCACGCTGTACGCCGGGCGCTTGGCGGGGCGTGGGAATTCGTCGCTCGTGCAGGGTTCGATGTCTGCCGTTGCGCCGGTAAGGCGCTTGATTTCCTGAGCGAACTCGTACCAGGTGCATTCGCCGCCATCGGTGGCGTGCCAGTGGCCGCGATTCTCGTTCAGCGCAAGATCGATCGCGCAGCGTGCCAGGTGCTCGGCAGATGTTGGTCGGCCACGTTGATCGTCGACGACTGAGAGCGAGGGCTTTTCGGCTAGCAGCTTGCGCATGGTGAGCACGAAGTTCTTGCCCCAGGGCGCGTACAGCCAACTCGTACGCAGGTGCAGCCAGCGATCCTCGTTGGCGGCTTCCATTGCTTCCTCGCCCACAGCCTTGGACCGGCCGTAAGCGTTCACGGGTGAGCGAGTGTGGTCAACCGGATAGGGCTCAACGCCTGAACCGTCGAAAACATAGTCCGAGCCGAAGGTGACCAGCAATTCGGCCTTGCCCGCCCCAAGAATTTGCTCGATCGCGTGGCCGTTGGCCCTTGTTGCCTCGGGTTCGTGCGCTTCGGTACCGTCCACATCGGTCCACGCCGCACAGTTGAACAGGACATCACACGGCTGCATACTGGCAATCGTGTCGGGCTCTGCCAGATCGATCTCATCGCGCGAGAGCGTGGTGAACTGGATCTCTCGGGCCGAGAGTTCGGCCATCAGCGCACGGCCAAGCATGCCGGTGCCACCAAGCACAAGAACCGATTTGCCAGCGAACTCGCTCATCCGTGCTGCACGCCCCACGGGAACGCCTCGACCGCGTCATGCCCCATGCGGAACTCGTCGGGCGTACTCGGGTCGTACTGGTGTGTCACGTAGTACAACAACCCCGCCGGCTCGTGGCCCACGGTCGCGCAGCCGTGCCACAGCGGTGGGGGGATGATCACCACCCCCGGCCGGCGTTCGCCGACGACGGCCATCCAGCGGCGGCCGTCGCTCTCGCGGAAGATCCCGGTCTTGACGTGCCCGTTGATGCACAGCCAGAAGTCGGTCTGCTTGGTGTGGCGGTGCCAGGCCTTGATGACGCTGGGGTACATGACCGAGTAGTTGATCTGGCCGGCCGGCCCCAGCACGCCCTGCATCAGGTTCATGACCGACCAGCCGCGGTCGTCGGCGAAGATCGACGCGGGGATCAGCAGCGGCTCGAGCTCCTCCTTGGCCATCTCGAACGCTTCGGCCGGCGAGAGCTGGACCGTGCGGATGGGCTCGGGCTTGCGCGCTTCGGCGGCGGTGGGCATGTCCGTCACGGCGCTGCTCATGCGTGGGCTCCTGCGGCTGCTGGCATCTGGGTGTGGTTGGCTCCACCCTCCCGCACCATGGTCGAGGCGCGGTGCAGGCTCTCGAACGTGCCCGCGTCGGTCCACCAGCCCTCGAGCGTGTCGTACGTCAGGTCGCCACGCTTCAGGTAGTAGTTGTTCACGTCGGTGATCTCGAGCTCACCACGGGCGCTGGGCTCGAGGCCCTCGCACATGTCGAACACGTCCGAGTCGTAGAAGTAGATGCCCGTCACCGCGCTATTGCTGGGCGGGTCCTGCGGCTTCTCGATGATCTCGGCGATCTTCGCATCGGGTCCATCGCCGTCGAAGCGCACCACACCAAATCGCTCGGGGTCGTCCACGGTCTTGAGCAGCAGTTTGGCGCCGCTCTTCTGCGTGAAGAACTCGCCGGCGGCCTTCTTGAGGTTGCCCTCGATGATGTTGTCGCCCAGCACGACGCAGATCTTCTCGCCGTCGGCGAAGTCCTTGGCCAGGCGGAGCGCGTCGGCGATGCCGCCCTCGCCCTCCTGGTAGGCGTACGCCAGCCGCTTCACGCCCAGGTCCTGCCCGTTCTTAAGAAGCTTGAGGAAGTCGCCCGCGTGCTCGCCGCCGGTGACGATGAGGATCTCGCTGATGCCAGCATTCATGAGGCACTCGATGGGGTAATAGATCATGGGCCGATCGAACACCGGTAATAGGTGTTTGTTCGTAACCAATGTCAGCGGCCGTAGCCGTGTGCCGAGCCCGCCTGCCAGTATTACGCCCTTCACAGCCCACCTCCTGGGGTTGGTCCCACCCCGTTATCGACCAATGGGTAGGCCAACTCGCGTCGGCCCGGGTGGGGAAATGTTCCATGCCGCCCGGGTCCCCTCTCGACGGTATTGTTGCCCAGGGACCAGCGCGAACCTGTTTGCGACCAAGAAGTTGGCGCAGACGGGGCGACCCGGTACCCTGCATCCTCAGGGATATGGATCAAGCCCAGGTGGGCCCGACCGAAAAGGAGGCCAGCGGTGACTGCAAACAGATATCGAACAATTTTGGCGATGGCTCTGGCCACCCTGGCCGTGCTGGCCAGCCTGGCTCCGGCCCAGGAGACCGTACTCCGCCTGCCGATGCGCACCGTGGGCCCAAACACGCTCGACCCCGCCCAAGGCTCGACAACCTACGACAACATGGCCTGCACGCAGGTATACGAGACGCTGCTGCAGCCCAAGTACACCAATCCCAATGAGATCGAGCCGCTGCTGCTGGCCGAGATGCCCACCAGCTACACCGACGACCAGGGCCGTAAGGTCTGGAAGTTCAAGCTTCGCGAGGACGCGAAGTTCCACGACAACGAGTGCTTCCCCAATGGCAAGGGCCGGGCGGTCAAGAGCGACGACTTCTTCTACTCGCTGAAGCGTCTGGCCGACCAGCGTGCGAGCGAGGGCAAGAACTGGTGGCTGCTGGCCGACACCATCGTGGGCTTCGATGAGTACAAGGCCCGCCAGGACCAGGCCCCGCAGTTCGACTATGACGCGCCCGTGGAGGGCTTCCGGAAGCTCAGCGACACCGAGTTCGAGGTCGTGCTCAAGGAGCCCATCTACCGCTTCATCTGGGTGCTCCAGATGTTCCAGACCTCCATCGTGCCGCGTGAGGCGGTCGAGTACTACAACGCCAACGGCGAGAACGCCTTCTCGGCCAATCCCGTGGGCACCGGCCCGTTCATGTTCCGCGAGTGGCGTCCCAAGCAGTCCTTCACCGTCGTCAAGAACCCCAACTACCGCGAAGCCTACTACCCCAGCGAGGGCTGGTCGTCGGCCGACATCGAACGCGGCTTGGACAAGGCCGCCGGCCAACGCATCCCGATGGTCGATCGCCTCGAGTTCTCGATGTACGTCGAGGACAACCCGCTGTGGCTCGACTTCGAGAACGGCAAGCTCGGCTTCATCGAGCTGCCCTTCGACTTCTTCGAGAAGGCCTTCAATCCCCGCACCAAGCGCATGGATCGCGGCCTGCGTCGCAACGGCGTTGAGTACGTTGTCGAGCCGCAGCTCGACTTCATCTTCCGCACGTTCAACATGGAAGACGAGCTGGTCGGCGGGTACACCCCCGAGAAGATCGCCCTGCGGCGCGCCATCAGCCTGGCGGCCGACCTCAACGAGATCAACGAGTCCTACTACGCCGGGCTATGCACCATCTACGACGGTCCGATCCCCCCTGGCCTGGACGCCCACCCCGAGGGCCACCGGGTCGAAGAGAGCTGGATGGGGCCGAACCTGGAAGCCGCACGCGAGCAGCTCGCGCTGGCCGGCTATCCCAACGGAGAGGGTTTGCCGCCCATCGAGTACGTCACCAGCCGCGGCGGCAAGAACAAGGAAATGACCGACATGCTGGTCCGCCAGCTCGCCGAGGTCGGCGTCCGCCTCGAACCCGTGCTGGTCGACTTCCCAGACCTGATCGCGCGTGTCAACCGCCGCGAGGTGCCGTTCTTTGGCTTCGCCTGGGCCAGCGACTACCCCGACGCCGAGAATAACCTGGCGCTCTTCTACTCGCCCAACGCCGCGCCGGGCAGCAACCACGGCAACTACAACCGCCCCGAGTTCGATGAGATGTACGAGACGGCCCGTCTCATGGAGCCTGGCCCCGAGCGGACCGCGCTGTACACGAAGATGCGTGACATGATCATCGCCGACGCGCCGTACGTCGGTGCCCTGGCGCGCAACCGTTACTTCATGATCAACGACCACATGGAAAACGCCAAGCCCACGCAGCGATTCTGGTCGTGGTTCAAGTACTGCGACACCAACCAGACCCGCTGAGCCGGTCACCAGTCACGAAAGGCGGCTAAACCGGCATGTGGGCGTACGTCCTCCGACGCATCTTGTACAACATCCCCGTGTACATGGGGGTGATCCTCTTCCTGATGATTCTGCTGCGCCTCACCGATCCGGTGACGGCGTATCTGGGCAAGTATCCGACGTACGACCAGTACAGCACCAAACGCACCGACTTCGGGCTCGACAAGCCGCTGCTGGGTGACTGGCAGATCGGCGGACGCACCTGGCAGGTGCGCGAGGGCGGCGTCGGTGGTGATTACCTCGAGAAGGGCCGTGGCACGGGCAAGGGCTACGTCCAGTGGACCTTCGACCTGCCCGCCGGCACGTACAAGGTGCAGACAACCTGGCCCTCGATCGAGGACGAGGAAGGAAACCCTGAATCCGTCGGCGAGGCCGGGCTTGTGTGGGTCCGCCTGATCGAGGGCGACATCGCGCTGCGAACGGTCTCGATGGACCAGACCCGCCCGGCGCGGTCCGTCGAGATCGACGGCGTGGGCTGGAACGACCTGGGCAGCGTCGACCTATCCAAGGGCGAATCGTTCACCGTCCGCGTTCTCGATGATTCGAGCAAGGGTGCGGTGATCGACGCGATCCGCGTCGAGCCGGTGCGTGTGAACGAGGGCGAGTTGCCAGAGCCGTTCGTGGTCGACGCCGACCCCGACCTGGCCAACGTCGAGGTCGTCGACGATCCGTGGACGATCGGGCAGTTCGGCCGCAGCCTCTGGGATAACCAGTATTTTGCGGCGCTGAAACGGATCGTGACGCTGCGTTTCGATCAGAAGAGCTGGTCGGTCGAGAGCCAGAGTGTCGGCGAAATCATCTCGACATCGATCGTACCGAGCTTGTCGGTCACGCTGCCGGTGCTCATCCTCACCACGCTCATTTCCACAAGTCTGGGCCTGCTCGCGTCATTCAATCGCGGCCGGCCGCTCGATCGCGGCGTGATGTTCCTTGCCGTGCTGGGCATGAGCATCAGCTATCTGGTGTACGTTATCGTGGGTCAATATTTTGGGGCCCAATGGCCCAGGCTCGCATTCGATCTGGAGATTTTCGCCGTCTCGGGGTACGAACCCGTGCTGCCATTGTGGTCGGACGTGCAGATGCAATTGCAGGACAAGGGCATCGAGAACCCCGGCTTCTTCCGCACGCTGTGGGGTTGGATCGCCGGCGTGCCCAAGGCATTGAGCGGCTGGCCGTATTACTGCCTGCTGCCCGTAATCATCGGCGTCATCGTGGCGATGGGCTATGACACACGCTTCTACCGTGCCGTGATGGTCGAAGAGTGCAACAAGGATTACATCCGCACCGCACGCGCCAAGGGTGCCAGCAACCGGCGGGTGATGTACCGCCACATGCTGCGAAACGCGCTCATCCCCATCATCACCCGGGTGATGATCTCACTGCCGTTCATCATCATGGGCTCGCTGCTTGTCGAGATCTACTTCCGTATCCCGGGCATGGGCCAGCAGTTATTTACGGCTATCACGAACAAGGATTTTCCAGTCGTCGAGGCCATCACGGCCCTGCTCGCGGCCATCTTCATCTTCACCATTATCCTCACCGACGTGCTGTACGCCGTCGTCGATCCACGGGTGACACTCAAGTGAGAGGGGCTGCACGTTGAGCGGATCACTGTTGGATCGCAAGATCGAGGGCGAGCTGGCCCAGGGCAAGCAGGGGTGGTTCAAGGCCTTCCGCCGCTCGCGCGCGTTCCGCACCTTCGTGCGCGATCGTGCGGCCGTCGTCGCCCTTGGTGTTATCTCTGTCTACATCTCCATCGCCGTGCTCATCATCGGCGCGCAGCTGGTTAACGCCATCTCGGGCGACCGCCTGGCCGACACGTTCATCGTCAAGGAGCTCTCGATGGCCCGGGCGACCGAGCGTGTCGGGCCCGACAGCCTGCCGGGGTTCTTCGAGCAGGCAGATGCGGACACGCGGCTCCAGCACGCCGACTACATGCTCTCACAGGTCGAGCGCGAGCTCGATCGTGAAGATCCCGAAGCCGCCTTGCGCGACGTCAACTTTGCCGAGTTACGAGTGGTCGATGCCCCGATCGAAGAGATCGATACGCTTGTCATGGCCGCGTACGACCAGTTAGACGAGGTCGACATTATCTACGAGGACTACGAGAACCTCCTGGATGACTTGGCCGACGCTCGGGAGGAAGTTCGTACCGCAGTCAGCGAAGCAGATGCGCAGGCTGCACAACAGCGTATCGATACACTGAAGCAGGATACTGACGAAGCATACACGGAATTGCTCACCGCTCTCGACGTGCTCGACGAGCGTGTTGATGCTGTGCTGCCCGATCCTGCTGGCTTCGGTGGGTTCATGTACAACATGCGTCTCTTGCTGGGCACCGACTCGCAGGGCCGGTCCATCATGTGGCGCGCGGTCTACTCCATCCGGGTGGCCACGCAGGTCGGCCTGGTGTCGGCGATCATCGCGGTTGTGGTGGGGGCGTTCCTCGGCGCGATGGCCGGCTTCTTCGGCGGCTGGGTCGACCACGCCATCGTCTGGCTCTACTCGACGCTCTCGAGCGTCCCCTACATCGTGCTGCTCACGGTCGTGGCATTCGTCTTCGGTTCCATGGAAGTCACGGTGCCGTTCACCGACGGCGTGAAGGTCCACCAGACCCTCATCCCGATGTACGTGGCCTTCGGCGTCACATTCTGGATCGCCCCGTGCCGGCAGATCCGCGGCGAGGCGCTCAAGATCCGCTCGCTCGATTACGTGCAGAGCGCCACGGCGCTGGGAGCGGGCCGGTTCTACATCATGCGCAAGCACATCATCCCCAACGTGCTCTTCCTGGTGTTCATCAACTTCTCGCTCATCTTCATCGGTGCCATCAAGAGCGAGGTCATCCTCAGCTTCCTGGGCATCGGCGTGCAGGGCCAGCCGAGTTGGGGCGTGATGATCAGCGAGTCGCGCGGCGAGGTACTCAAGCAGTTCTTCTGGCAGATCGGCTCGGCCACCGCGTTCATGTTCGGCTTGGTGCTGGCCTTCAACGTCTTCAGCGACGCGCTGCAAGACGCGTTCGATCCCAAGCACGCCCGCTAGGGCAGCCGGGCCACACCCCATCAAACACAAAACCCACGGATGGCATTCGTGGGCAGAGCTGCACGCGTTGGCGCACAAAAAAAACACGATGTCCGGCAGCAACCAGGCATCGTGTTTAGGAGGAGAGAGACAAGACATTTCAAATATGCGCTCATTTTTGTGGCACGCCAGCCATTTGTGAAAGAAAATGTGTTGGGGGCAGGGCCGTGCAAGTCGCAACGGCCAGGGAGAGGGGCCGCATGTCCAATTCGAGGGTTATCAGGTATAGCATGGCATTGATTGCCGTATTATGTACGGTATATTCTGCCGATGCAGGGGTGAGAATCAGCCATCCGACCGCCAGGATCAAGATCGCGCCCGAGACCCTCCCCGACGCGCTCGCACGCGGCCAGTGGTCGATCTTGGTCTGGATCTATGCGCCCGAGGCGGTCACCGAACCGAGTTCACTGATCTCGATCGGTGGTCGCCTCATGGTGGAGGTCGATGTTCATGGTTTGTCAGTCAAGGCCCGGCACGCCCACCAAGGGGCCGTTTTAAGGATCGATAGCCCGCTCCGTGGGGGCCGATGGCACCTCCTCGCAATCTCCATGGATCATCGCGGCGATACCGCCCGGGCGTGGCTCGCCACCCAGCCCGATGGCTCGGCCGAGGGCGACATCCCGTCCGATTCGTGTCGTCTCGAACCCGTTGGTAGCGGCCGGTCGCTGATGCGTGCGGCCAGGCCCGCAGGTGATCCGGCCGTTGGTCCGAGCATGCCCGTCGGGCCCGTTTCTCTCTCTCGCGCGACGCCTGTGGTACATGATACTGAATTCCTGCCAGACACCGCAGGCCTGGTGATCGGCTCATTGCATCCCGATGTGCCGGCAGCCATGCTGCAGTACGAAGCCCTGGTCATTCGTGATCATCCGCTCAACGGCGTTGATCTCGATGCAGTTTGGCGCAGCCGAGACTATTACGGCCCGTACCGACTCGATACCCAAGTTGACGGTGGGTTGATGAACGGTTGGCGTGGTGGGCAGTTGCTGGCCTTCCATGGGATGTGTTCGAGGCCCAACGGCCCGGGTGGCGAACTAGCGAAGGCGTCCTGGCCGGGTGCCGAGGTCAACACCAGCAACATCTTCATGCTGACGCAGCCCACGCTCGTCGATCCGAGGTTTAGTTTTGCGTTCCGTGCCGTGTTGCCGGTGGAGCAGGCCAGTGGCGCGGTGCATCGCAGCCGTCTCGAGCCCGGCCTCGGGGGCTTCTTCCAGATTGAGTCAGCACCCTTCGATGCACCCACCGAGCCGATCGGCGAGCTTGGGCCTATGGCTCGCATGCTGGCAACCGAGCCCAGCGGTCTCGTCCGCGTGATGGTGAGCGCGAACAGCCGGGGCACGCGGGGCTCCCTCACGCCGCAGCCTTGGCCAGAGAATTTCGCGCACGGGTTTGTCCAAACGCTATTACCTCAGACCGCGGGCGTGCTGATGCGTCCCTCGACGCTGCTCGACGCGCGCGGGGGGTGGTTTGGCCTGGATACCGGCTTAACCAGTCCCCTGACGGTGCTGGTCCGGTCATTCCACTCTCGCACCGACGGTTGGGCCGACTTTACCCGCTTTGGGTCTGGTACGCTGCCGAGCGTCAGCCGCGGCCCCGGACCGGTGTCCAATATCTCTCCGGGCGGTGAGTACCACCTGCGGTGCGGTCCGGTCTCCGACAGCCTGTTGGTCGCCGATGCTCCGCTTGTCGTTCGGTCAACGCTGTTGGCCTTCCCCGGTTCGAGCGAACTCCAGTGGTATCCCGAGCGGGGCGTGATGCAGGATGGTGAGGGAATCGTGCTCGGCGATGTCGAACATCTCGCCCTTGATACGACTCGGGTGGTCCGGGAACTCAGCGGCGATGATATCTTCCTTAGCGATACCGAGTTGACTTTGAACGATCGGGTCGACGTACGGGTAGGCGACGCCGTCGTCATCACGAGCGGTCCGGGGCGTGGCGCTGTCTCGGTTGTCGTGGGCGTTATCGCTGGCATCGAAACGACGACCGCGCAATTCTCTCATCCCTTCGGCGTACGCCCCGAGGCGGGCGCGGATATGCGTATTGGCCCGTGGCGATTCGTATCGGTCGAGCATCGCTTCGACGCGGTTCCAGAGTCTGACGACCAGAATTGGCGCGGCCAGGTCCTCAGGGCGGCCGCCGACGACAACATGGGCGTCATGGTGTGCGGCATCAGCGCCTGGCGCCCGGACGTGGACGGCTACATCTTCGGCACCGCCGGCCAAGGCGGTCAGGGCTACACCCCACAACTGGAAAACTCGTTCCCCGGGGCACCCGCGGCCTGGGCCCGAGAGACTCAAGCCGATGTCTGGATCCAGGGCATCGCGGGCCAGAGCTCGATGCCGGCCACGATGCTTGACTATCTCGACGCGCTCCGAGATGGCCTCGGCGCGGACGCCGAGATCATCTGGGCATCCGACGCGGTACATGCCCATTCATCGCACGAACGATGGCACAATTTCCTCCGGGATCAGGCAGATGCAGCAGGCGTGCCCGCCGTTTTTGCGGTCGGCCATCCGCGGGTTGGGACATACTTCGAACAAGCTGCCAGTGGGATGCGCACGGACGACGCGCACTTCTCGAGCTTTGGCAATCGCGTGATCGCCGAAGCCTGGCTCGATCAACTCCGGATTCTTGCCGGGGATGATCAATGCGACACGGCCGACTACAACCAGGACGGCTCGATCAACGTCTTTGATCTCATCTCGTTCCAGGTCGATTGGGAGGCCAGTGACCCCCGGGCCGACCTCGACGGCGACGGCCGATTCTCGATCATTGACTATCTCCTGCTCCTTACCGCAATGGACCGTTGCGTCTGAACATGGTCCGCCCCTCTGGCATATATGCTTACCCCCAGCCATGTGCCGATGATGCCCCCGGGTATTACGGCCGGCGTTGGTGGGAGTACATGGGTCCATGGGCATCGAAGCGGTCATCGTGCTGGGCGTTATCGGGGCCGTGCTGGCCGCGCTCATGCTCACGCGCATCGCCGCAGACGCGATCCTGGTCTCGGCCCTCACGCTCCTGCTCGTGGTCCCGGTGCCAAAGAGCGGTGGCATCACGCTGGGCGTCCTGACACCAAAAGAGGCCATCGGCGGATTCGCCAGCACCGGCTTGGCGACCGTGGCCGTCCTCTTCGTGGTCGTCACGGGCCTGAAAGAGACCGGCGGCATCGATTGGATCTCGACCCGCTTGCTCGGCCGGCCCCGGACCCTGCGCTCGGGCATGGTCCGTATGGCCGCCCCAGTCGCGGGCATGAGCGCCTTCCTGAACAACACGCCCGTCGTGGCCCTCATGATCCCGGCAGTCGGCGATTGGTGCAAACGCACCGGCCTGTCGCCGTCGAAGGTCATGATCCCCCTTAGCTACGCCGCGATCTTGGGCGGCACGTGCTCGCTCATCGGCACGAGTACCAACCTGGTCGTCGCGGGCATGGTCATGGACCAGACCGAACTTGACGACATCGGTATGTTCGACATCACCTGGATCGGCGTGCCCTGCGTCGTGGTGGGGCTGACGTTCCTGCTGTTGCTTGGGCCGAAGCTGCTGCCCAACCGTGGCTCGCCAGCGAGCGTCATGGCCGACCCGCGAGAATACACCCTCGAGATGATCGTGCCCGAGGGCAGCGCCCTGGCGGGCAAGACCGTCGAGGCCGCGGGCCTGCGAAACCTGCCGGGATGCTTCCTGGTCGAGGTCGAGCGCGAGGGCGGCGTGATGGCGGCGGTGGGGCCCGACTCGGTGCTGCGAGCGGGCGATCGTCTCGTCTTTGCCGGTGTTG
Organism: Phycisphaera sp.; assembly: GCA_025916675.1. Classification (NCBI taxonomy): domain Bacteria; kingdom Pseudomonadati; phylum Planctomycetota; class Phycisphaerae; order Phycisphaerales; family Phycisphaeraceae; genus Phycisphaera; species Phycisphaera sp. The sequence goes on along the minus strand of CP098402.1, from coordinate 1,952,095 downwards.
TCGAGGCCATCAAGGACCTGCAAGCCCTGCGAGGCCTGACGCCCGCGACCGATCAGGTGTTCAAGCTCGACTCGCCCCGGTATCGGCGACGCTTGTTCGAGGCCGTAGTCTCGCGCACGAGCCCCGCGGCCGGCCGCACGATCCGCGAGGGACGGTTCCGCAATACCTATGACGCCGTAGTCATCGCCGTAGCACGCGAGGGTGAGCGACTCAAGGGCAAGCTCGGCGACATCGAACTCAAGCCGGGCGACACCGTGCTGCTCGAAGCCGACCCTGGGTTTGCCGAGCGGCATCGCAACTCCCGCGACTTCCTGCTGGTGAGCGCGCTCGAAGATTCCACACCCCGCCGTCACGCGCGGGCACCGCTGGCGATCGTGTTCCTGGCGGGCATGGTCGCGCTCGCGGCTCTGGGTGTGCTCGAGATGCTGGCGGCCGCGCTGCTGGCAGCGGGTCTTATGGTGTTCTCGCGATGCTGCACCATCACCGAGGCGCGCCGCAGCATCGATTGGTCGGTGCTCATCGTGATCGGGGCCGCACTCGGCTTGGGCGAGGCACTGCGGGTCTCGGGAGCCTCGTCGGATATCGCCCTTGCCATCTTGAATGTTGTGGGCACGCATCCCTGGTTGGTGCTGATCGCGATCTACGTCATCACGAGCCTGGCGACCGAGGTCATCACCAATAACGCGGCCGTGGTGCTGGTGTTTCCCATCGCGGTCGATGCCGTGAATCGCCTTGACGTGAGCCTGATGCCCTTTGTCATCGCCATCATGATCGGTGGGTCGGCGAGTTTCGCCACGCCGCTGGGATACCAGACCAACCTGATGGTCTACGGCCCGGGCGGCTACCGCTTCGCCGACTTCCTCCGCATTGGCGTACCGATGAACATAATTATCGGAATTACGACCGTAGTGCTAACGCCCCTGATTTTTCCGTTCTGAGAGAGCTGCGCCACCACCCTTGCTTTGTGCTAGGCTCGATCTATGGCAAGCCAGCCCGGCCACATCGCCGACGCGGGAGCAAACCTGATCCCATCGGGCGTCAAGCCGGTGGTGGTTGCCTCGCACCGCCGTTCTGGCACGCATCTCATGCTCGACCTGCTCCGCCGACACTTTGCGGCTTGCCGGCCGCCTTTCCGGTTTGGTGTGAATCCTCATCGCTATTTGTACTTCGTACTCGATCGCCTGCGCCCATCGCATCCCCATCACGCCGATGTAGAGGCCTGCCTCCGCGTGATGCGGACGATGGAGATGCCCACGCTCAAGACGCACAACACGCCCGATTTTCCGGACATCCCCGCTGAGAACGCGAAGTTGTGCCACGAGGCCCTGAGTGATGGCGTCGTGCTCTACTGCGTGCGTGATGTGCGGGCCGTACTGGCGAGCCTGCAGGCGTTTGATGCGAGTAACAACCCCAAAGCGAGGGTCTCGTTATCGAACTACATCCGACAAGAAGTTGACGGCAAGTCGCGGCCCCAAATCTGGGCCGAGCACGTCCTTTCCTGGCTCGATCACGACCCGGCACCCAACATGATCCGCTTCGAGGACGTGATGGCCGAGCCCAAGGCCATGGTCGAGAAACTGGCGGGGCTGCTCGGCAAGGAGCCGTTGTTGGTCGATCCAGTACTTCCGCCGAAGATGCGGCATCGCCGCCAGCGGTGGCTGGCGATGGTGACAGGTGTGCCAGCGAGCACAAACATTATAGGACGCAAACGTGCCGCCGAGTTGCTCGACTGGCGCACGGGCTACACCGCCGATGACATCGAGTTTCTCGAAGAGCACACCGGGGACCTGATGCGGCGGCTGGGCTACCTCCAGGGCGAAGATTGGTCGCTGAGCGCCCAGAGACACCCTTCGGGTGGGTGAACACAGCCGTGCCCTACAGCGAAGCAGTGTCGGCGGCTGGGGTCACGCTGGCTGGGTTGCCGGCCCCGAGCGCTATACCATCACCCCTCGCCCGCGGCACGGCCTGACGCGGTGGGCACTTCACGGATGGATCGACACGGTGCAGGCCCAATGAGGAGCGGACATGGCGGGCGACTTGGTTGTTGTTGCGGGCGGTGGTGGTTTCATCGGTGGTCACCTGGCGGCGGACCTGATGCGTCAGGGTTTCCGCGTGCGTTCGGTCGATCGCAAGCCGCTGGACGAGTGGTACCAGGTCCATAACGACGCCGAGAACCTCGTGGCCGACCTGAACGGCATCGATGCGTGCCGGCAGGCGTGCCAGGGTGCCGATCAGGTCTACCAGCTTGCCGCCGACATGGGCGGCATGGGCTTCATCGAGACGCACAAGGCCGAATGCATGCTCAGCGTGCTCATCAACACCCACATGCTGATGGCTGCCAAGGACGCGGGCATCAAAAAATTCTTTTACAGCTCCTCGGCGTGCGTCTACAACGGCGACAAGCAGACCGACGAGGACGTCGTCGCTCTGAAGGAAGAGGACGCGTACCCCGCCCTGCCCGAGGATGGCTACGGGTGGGAGAAGCTGTTCAGCGAGCGCATGTGTCGCCACTTCCGCGAGGACTTCGGCATGTACGCCCGTGTGGCCCGCTACCACAACGTGTACGGCCCCTTCGGCACCTGGGAAGGCGGCCGCGAGAAGGCGCCCGCCGCGATGTGCCGCAAGGTGATCGAGGCCAAGCTCAGCGGTGACCACGGCATCGAGATCTGGGGCGACGGCAAGCAGACCCGCTCGTTCATGTACATCGATGACTGCGTCGAGGGCAGCCAGCGCATCCTCAACTCCGACTGCATCGAGCCGCTCAACCTGGGCAGCAACGAGCTGGTCACGATCAACGGCCTGGTCGACATCGTCGAGGACATCGCCGGCATCAAGTTGGATCGGAAGTACAATCTGGATGCGCCCAAGGGCGTCAACGGACGCAACAGCGATAATGACATGATCGAGCGTGAGATCGGCTGGTCGCCTTCCATCCGCCTCCGTGATGGCATGGAGCGGACCTACAAGTGGATCTACGACGAGCACATGAAGAAGTACCAGGGCAAGGTGCCCCAACGCGAAGCCGCACCCAAGGGTGCCCACGTGGGCAAGCAGCCCGCTGGCACCGCTCGATAGGCGATGTGAGGATCACAGTGATGGAATTCAGAGCGGCAACGAGCATCCTGCTGGTCGTCTTCGCGTGGTCTATGTCCGCCGTTGCTGCTCAAACCCGGGGGATCGACGCGCAAGAGGCCCCAGGGGCACAAGCGGACATCGCGACCCCATCGCACGACGAAGTGGCGGCTCGGGCCATCAAAGCGCTCGGTGGCCAGGACGCGATTGACCGTATCCAGAGCGTGTACATGAAGATTGCTATGTCGGCCCCCGATCCCAAGGGCACCCGCGAAATCTTCTGGTCGCGCGACAATGGGCTCGTCGTGAAGCTCAGTATCCAAGGCTTCGAAGCTGAGCAAGGCATTGTCGGCTCGACTGGATGGCAGCTCGACCCGTCGGGGCGCACCGCCTTGCTACCCGAGGCAGTTCTAAAGGAATCTCGCCGGAGCACCACGCAGTACCTCTTTGCACTTGGTATTGAGAAGTTCGCCGACTTCGGGTACACACGGCTCGACGCAGACCACGAGGTGGCCGGCCAGATCAATGGCAAGCCCACCCACAAGTTGGTGTACGGAGACGGGAAGAGCGGGCAGACGACGATCCACCACGACGCCGAGTCCGGGTTGCCGATCGCCATCGAGCACGTCCGAACACGAGATTCATTGACGGTCACGACCACATTCGATGGCTGGGAAGAGATTGATGGCGTGCTATTTTTTCGCAGCGGGATCGTCAACGCGAAGCCGCCCGAAGGCGAGCTGCCGCCACCAACGAAACTCGATTTTGAAACGATCGAAGTGAATCGGGTCGATCCTGACCGATTTGCGTTGCCCGAAGAAGTGAAAGCACTCCTGACAAACCAGGATCAAGATCTCGAGGTTGAGGGCGAAATCGCGTTCGAAGATCTTTCCCCCGAATCTCAGAAAGAAGCGACCGAGCGTATCGAAGCATTAAAGGCTGAGGGGCCAGAGAGCGTCAGGGCATTCATCGAGCAGAACATGCCGATGGTTGATGAATTGGCCGATGGCCCACAGAAAGACATGCTCCGGTACATCCTCCAAGAGCTCCGTAAGGAGATCCAGGGAGGCTGACGCTCCACAGGATCGCGACAGCACCGAAATTAACGCGGCGCCAAGTACGTGTGCCGTTCAAGACTCAGACCCGAGTTTCAATACACACACATCTTGCCTTGAGGGAGACTGCTTCCATGTCCAAGAAGATCACAAGCAACATGTCGCGGGCACGCTGGGCCGGCCCGGTTACCGCGGGTCTCATGCTGGCTCTTGCCGGCGCTCCAGTATTTGCCCAGAACAACAACGGTAACTCGGAAACCAAGCCCGCCACGCAGGCCAGCCAGGAAGGGTTGCCCAGTGTCGATAAGCTCGCCGAAATGACCGTGGAGGCCGTTGGCGGTCGCGAAAACATTGAGAAGGTCAAGACGCTCCACACGGTGATGAGCATGAGCGTGCAGGGCATGGCGATCACTGTTGAAAGCAAGTGGTCCCGTGATGGTGGCCGTTTCACCAAGAGCGGGAGCCCATTCAGCAATGAAATGAGAGGCACTGATGGCACAACAGCATGGATGAAGGTTGGCCAGGGCAGCTACATGCTTATCGATGGTGCCCAGGCCGAGCAACTCCATGATCAGGCCTCGCTGCACATCGAGATGCTGAACCCGAAGAAGCTCAGCGATCGCATGGAGAGCTCAGAGGTCGTTGCCCGGGAAGAATTCAACGGTCGCATGTGCTACAAGGTGCGATTCGATTCCGAGGATACCGAGGGTGAGCGCCACGTGTTCTTCGATGCAAGCAACGGCATGCCGATGGGCATGTCCGAGACCGAGCAGACCCCGATGGGCAAGCAGTCGGCGAAGTTCACTCTTGGCGACTGGAAGACGATCGATGGCGTGAAGTTCTTTCACACGATGACGATCGAAACCCCGCAGCTTCCCGACGGTTCGGCAGAGATGAAGTTGACCACCCTCGAGGTGAACACGCTCGACAAGGACACCTTCGCCCTGCCCGCGGAAGTGAAGGAACTCGTCGCCAATGCCGATAAACCCGCCGAGGAGGATACGGGGGGGAACGAGGTTGCGAGCGGTGACGAGATCAAGCTCGAGGACCTGCCCGAGGCGTACCGCGAGCGGACCAAGATGATGCTCGAGCAGGTGAAGCAGGCCGGCAAGGAGTCCATCGAGGTTGCCCTGCAGCAGTACGAGCAGGTGCTGCCCAATATCCCCGAGGGGAACGACAAGCTCACGCTCCAGTACATCATCCAGGAGTTGAAGAAGGTCAAGTGACTCGTAGCCGGGTGGAATGGAAGCTGAAGGAGCGGGCATGATCGGACGTATCAAGGCGGCCCTGCCCGCTCTTCTCGTGAAATTCAATAAGCTGTCACAGCGCTTTGGCGTCACGGTGCTGCCCAACCATTTCTATTCCGAGATTCCCGACTTCAACGAGTTAGCCCGGACCACCGGATGGCGCAAGCCGATGTCGATGCACGGCATCGACTCTGCGGCCGAGGCGACCCAACTCGCGACGCTGGCCTCGTGGATAGCTGCGGGCAAGGCGGCTGGTGACGTGGTTGGCGTGCACGATCGTGCGTGCGAGGCCAACGGCGAAGGCGGGTTCGGGCCCATGGAGGCCCAGGCCCTCTACGCGTTTGTTGCACGCGAAAAGCCCGCGAAGATCGTGCAGGTCGGCTGCGGTGTTTCGACGGCCATCATCCTTGAGGCCGCTAGGGATGTGGGTTACAAGCCCGAACTGGTCTGCGTCGAGCCGTACCCGACCGACGTGCTCAAGCGGTTCGCGAGCGAGGGCAAGCTGACGCTCCACAGCGCGAAGGCCCAGGACGTGCCCTCCGACGAGCTCGCCGCGATGGCCGATGGTGGGTTCCTGTTCGTCGATTCCACCCACACGCTCCGGCCGGGCAGCGAGGTCATCGTGCTGGTCAGCGAGATCCTGCCTCGGCTCTCTGCCGGAACGTGGGCGCACTTCCACGATATCTACTTTCCGTACGATTACGGCCCGGCATTGCTGGACGAGGGCGTATTCCAGTTCCGAGAAAATACGCTGCTGTATAGCTATCTCGTGGACAACGCCCGGTGGCGGATCGAGGTGTGCATGTCCATGCTGCACCACATGCAGCGCGAAGGGTTGGCTGGCACGCTCACGGGCTACGAGCCCATGCCAATGACCGAAGGCCTCCGCGCGGGCGAGGGACACTTCCCGGCCTCGATCTACATCCGAGCTGTTGGCGAGCCGATATAAGTGTCAACGATGCCGACCGACAAGCCCGCCATCATCATGATCAGCCAGGTGTACGTGCCCGATCCGGCGAGCGTGGGCCAGCACATGCACGACGCGGCCGCCGAACTCGTCCGACGCGGCTGGCGGGTCGTTGTGTATGCCTCGGCAGGTGGGTACGAGGACTCGTCGGTTCGGTACCCGAAGCGTGAAGTGCTCGACGGCGTCGAAGTCAGGCGCCTCGGGCTCTCGAGCTTTGGCAAGAAGGCCTTGCCCATCCGCGTGCTGGCGGGCGTGCTGTTCTTGATCCAGGCGATCGCCCGGGGGATGTTCGTCAAGAACACCAAGGGCGTGTTCGTGAGCACCAGCCCGCCGTTCACGGGCGCGTTCGGCACACTGCTGGCCAAGCTCAAGCGGGCCGCGCTGTTTTTCTGGGTGATGGACCTGAATCCCGATCAGCTCATCCAGATCGGTGCCATCGGCCCGAAGCACCCGGCGGCGATCATCTTTGATGCGGGCAACCGTATCACGCTCCGACGGAGCGATGGCGTCGTCGCGCTCGATCGCTTCATGGCCGAGCGGGTGAATCGGAAGGTTGACGTGGGCGATCGGATGGCCATCCTGCCGCCGTGGCCGCACGAGGACCACGTCGAACCGGTGGAACACGCCGACAACGACTTCCGCAAGCAGCACGGCTTGGATGGCAAGTTCGTGGTCATGTACTCGGGCAACCACGGCATGACCACACCCGTGACCACCGTGCTCGACGCGGCCCTGAAGCTGCAGCACCGCGACGACCTCGTGTTCATGTTCATCGGTGGTGGCGTGGGCAAGGCCGATGTCCGCCGCGTGATCGAAGAGCACAGCCCCACGAACATCATCGACCTGCCCTACCAGCCGTTCGATCGCTTGCGATTCTCGCTCTCGGCGGCCGACCTGCACGTCGTGACCATGGTCGATCCCGCGGTGGGCTGCATCCATCCGTGCAAGGTGTATGGTGCGATGGCGGTGGGGCGGCCCATCCTGTTCGTCGGACCGCGGCCGAGCCACGTGACCGACCTGCTCGACGGGCAGGACGTGGGCTGGCACGCGGCACAGGGCGACGGTGACGCGTGCGCCGAACAGATCGAGGCCATCACGGCCCTAGCACCCGAGCGGCTGCGGGAGATGGGCGACAAGGCCCGCGCCTACGTCGACGAGCGGTACACCCAGGCCCGGCTGCTCGGCGAGTTCTGCGACGTTGTGGAACGATCGATCCAGCGCAGGCATCCGGCCGTCGAGGCCTCTCCGCCCACGGCCCAGGCTTCCCAAACTCGGACCTGAATCTGGCCGATCCTTTCCCATGCCGCGGCCGTAGATAGGCCGGCTGCTGGGGGTTGTCGTGGGCCTCGGCATATAGTCTAACAGGCCGCTTTGCGCCGTTTGTTTGGTTGATAGCAGGGTATTTGACGACTCGGAGAGCGCCGTTGGGTCAGGAGGGTTCAAGCCAGATCGATCCGCCATCGCGCGACGCCGTGGATGCCGCGATCGGTGCCGCGCTGGCCGTTGCCGATGAGGCCTCCCGCCTGGCCGAATCCCGCCGGGCGGCCCACATGCTGGCCGCCCACTGGCGGGCCGCCCCGTCGAGCGCGGCTTGGATCGCCGGTCGGTTCCAGAAGCTCGCGCCAGCGCTCGCGGCTCCGACCTGCGACCTGCTCGTGCTCCGCAGCTTCACCCTCGAGCCCGTGGTCCCCCTCGCGCGTGCGTGCATGGCCGAGTACGGCGTCGACCTGCGCGTTCGCTTGGGCGAGTTCAACGCTTGGACGCAGGAGCTCCTGTCGCCCGCCTCGGCGGTGTACCAGGACCCCAGCCCGGACGCCATCGTGCTCGCCGTGCAGACCAGGGACACTTCCCCGGCGTTGTGGTTCGAGTCGGCAACGCTCGATGGATCGGCCTTGGCCGACGAGGCGGACCGCGTCGCCGAGGCGATCCTCGGCCCGCTGCGCGCCCTTCGGGAGCGAAGCCAGGCCCACGTGATCGTGCACGCCTTAGAGAAGCCCGCGGCGCCAGCTACCGGAATTCTTGAATCGTCGGGCGGCCAGGCTGTGACCCAATCGGCGGCGATCGATCGCGTCAACGCGAAGCTGCGCGAAGCCGCCGCCTCGATGCCGGGCGTGTACGTGCTCGATTACGACGGCCTGATCGCCCGATTCGGCCGTGATCGCTGGTACGACGAGGACAAATTCCTGACCGTGCGCCTGCCGATGGTCGCCGAGGCCCTGCTGCCGCTGGCCCGGGAGTGGTCGAAGCATCTCTTGCCCGCGCTGGGCCGCCAGGCAAAGTGCCTGGTGCTCGATCTGGACAACACGCTGTGGGGCGGGGTTGTGGGCGAGGACGGCCCGACAGGCATCCGTCTGGGTGTCGAGCACCCCGGTGCCCACTACATGGCGATCCAACGCGCCGCCCTCGACCTCTACCACCGCGGCATCCTGCTCGCCCTGTGCAGCAAGAACAACCCGGACGACGCGATGGAGGTGATCGAGAAGCACCCACACATGGTGCTCGGGCCCGAGCACTTCGCGGCCGTGCGCGTCAACTGGACCGACAAGGCCCAGAACCTCCGCGAGATCGCGGCCGATCTCAATATCGGCGTCGATTCGCTGGTGTTTCTCGACGACAACCCCGTTGAACGCGAGCTCGTGCGCAGCCTGACCCCCGAAGCCACCGTGCTCGAACCCGCGAGCGACCACCCACGCGACATGCTCGCGGCGGTACGCAACTGCCCGCTCTTCGAACGCCTCGCGCTCAGCGGCGACGATCGCAAGCGCGGCCAGATGTACGCCCAGCAGCGCCAGCGGGCCGAACTCGAGAGCAGCGCCGGCTCACTCGCGGACTACCTCCGATCGCTGGAGATGGAAGCCGACGTCGGCTTGCTGGATGCCTCAAGCGATGGGGCGATCATCGAACGCGTGGCCCAGCTTACCCAGAAAACCAATCAACTGAACACGACCACCAAGCGGTACACGGTCCAGCAGATTCGGTCGATGGCCGGCGATCCCGCTTGGCGCATCTACTGGGTAGGCGTGCGCGACCGCTTCGGCGACAACGGCATCGTGGGTGTCATGATCGCCAATACGAACAGCAAGGCATGGGAACTCGACAGCTTCCTCATGTCGTGCCGTGTCATCGGTCGAACCGTCGAGACGTGCATGCTCGCCACGCTCGCCGAGCACGCTCGTCAGGCCGGGGCGCCGGCGCTGCGGGGATGGTTCCTGCCGACGAAGAAGAATCCACCGGCCGAGGCGATCTACCGTGAGCACGGATTTGCCGAACTCGAGCGTACCGACGAGGGCGTGCTCTGGGGTTTGGATATCGTTGCCGATGCACCCGAGCAGCCACAGTGGATCACCCGTCAAGTCTTCCTGCCCACGCCCGCTTGAATCCCTCTTCACGGAGCCCAGCGCATGCCCGAATCGGTGTTAGACACGACCTGCGAGATCATCGGCGACGCTCTGGGCCTGCCGCCGGTGCCGCAAGACGCCTCTCCCGAATCGATCGAATCGTGGGACAGCATCGCCCATCTGAACATCGTGATGGCCCTCGAGGGCGCGTTCGGCGTGACGTTCGATCCCGACGAGATCCCCGAACTGGTTTCGCCGTCCGCGATCGCCCAACGCGTGGAGGCCAAGCGCTGACCACCACGGCCGCCCGGACCAACCTGCGCCGCGCGACGGCCGATGATCTATCCGGTATCGCCGGCCTGCTGTCGCAGCGTGATGGTTGCGAATTGAGTGTACACCATGTCGACCGGGCGTTGTGCGGGCTCGATGAGCAGCACGCTGCGATGTGGCTTGCCACGGTCGAGGACCAACCCGCCGCAAGCACAGCGATGTATCTGCGTTCGCTCCGGGTTCCCGATCGGGATGAGCCGCTGCAGATTGGCTACTGGGCGCACCTGTTCGTGCTGCCCGAGCATCGCAAGCTGATGCTCTATCCCCAGCTCGTGTTCACGATGCGCAAGGCGATGGCCGAACTCGGCATCGAGGCGATCCTGACCGCGATGCGACGGCCCGAGGTGACCAAGGGCCACCTCAAGCTGGGGTTCAAGGTCGTTTGTTCGTGGCCGGTGCTCGTCAAGCCGCTCAAGCCGTTCGCCTTACTGGGCAAACACAAGGGCATCAGGCTCGCGTCTGCCGTCGCTCCGATCGGAGACGGGCTTTGGCGTGCCGGTCAATCGATGCTGGTTCGCAGAGGCGATCCGGGCCTGACCGTGGAGTCTTTCGACGCCGAGCGTGTACGAGGCGAATCGCGAATGCTGCAGGAGATCTGCACGCTGCTCGCAGATTCGGCGCACGATCGTGCCGCGACGATTTGGAAATCCAACCTCCTGGAGGCCCGGCTCGGTGGTGGGGTGGACGGCGAGCCCTACTCGGTGCTCATGGTCCGTCGCGATGCCAAACTAGAGGGCGTGGCGATCTGCCGCCTGGCCACGCGAGGCAACGACATTCGCACCGGCGTGATCCTCGAATTGGCAGCCGATGAAGAAAACAATAGTGCTCTGCGTACTCTCGCAATCGCCTGCGAGCGTGAGCTTGCCGATAGGGGCGCCGAGGCCATGCTCTGGCTCGACGGGGCGGGCCGGCAGACGTCCGACATGCTGCGGGGTATCGGCTACCGAACCGCTGCCGACGAGACGTACCGCCTCATCGCTTTTACCCAGGCGGACGCCGAGCCCGTGCTCCCCAGCGATGCGGACGCGTGGCGGTTCACTTTTCTTGATCATGACGCGTTCTGAGTTATTCCATGCCTAGGTCCACCGAAATCACGCACGCCATGTCCTTCGATATCGAGGACTGGTTCCACATCGTGCAGGTGCAAGGGCTCGAAGCCGAGCACTGGGACGACCTGACCAAGCAGCAAACGCTGGTCGAGCGGTACACCGACCAGATCCTGCAAACCTGCGCGGATGCGGACACCCGGGCCACGTTCTTCGTGCTGGGATGGGTCGCCGAGCGGTACCCGGCGCTCATTAGGCGCATCGCCGAGGCGGGCCACGAGCTGGCCAGCCACGGGCATATGCACGACCCCGTGGGCGAGCTGGGCCGCGATCGATTTGCTGAGGATCTCGAGCGATCAATCGACGCCATCGGCGAGGCCAGCGGTGTCCGTGTCCGGGGCTATCGGGCACCATCGTTCTCGATCGTGCCCGGCTGCGAGTGGGCGTTCGACGTGCTCGCCGACGCGGGCATCCAGTGGGATTCGAGCCTGTTCCCCGCACCGCGAGGCCACGGCGGATATCCGTGCCCGCGCGAGCCGCACCTGGTGACCGCGCCCAATGGTGCCAAGATCCGAGAATTACCGGTGTCGGTGTGGTCGCCCCTGCCAGCCATATCGTTGCGCATGGGATTCTCGGGCGGTGGTTACCTGCGGCTGCTGCCGTACTCGCAACTCAAGGCTGCGATCACCAGCGAGGCGAAGAACGGCCGACCCACGGTTGCGTACCTGCATCCGCGCGACTTCGCGACCGATTGCCCGCGTTGGCCCATGCCACCGCACCGGCGGTTCAAGTGCTACGTTGGGTTGGGCTCGACCCAACGCAAGCTCGAACGGTTGTTGGCCGATAATGCATGGGAACCCTGCAATTCGGTCTTGTCCCGATTTCTTGGCTCTGCCGTGCAGGACGAGCCGGGCATCGCAGAATCCAAAACCCCCAGCCAGACCGCCGCACCATGACGACCGTCGTAACGACGCAACCCAAAACACCGGCTAAGGCCGAGCATCCGCACCAAGCCGATGCCGTGCCGATGCCATTGCGTGACGGCCTGGAGCTCCACCGCACCGAGCTGACGCAGCTGCCGCCCGTCGAGGGCTACCCGGCACCGGGCAGCGTCCCGGTCGCCGTGCTGGTGCCCGTGAAGAACGAGCAGATCAACATCGCCTCGTGCCTCCGCCGCCTCGCGTGGGCCGAGCAGGTCGCGGTGATCGACAGCCAATCGACCGATGACACGATCGCGCTCTCCCAAGCGAGCGACGCGGAGGTCTACCAATTCGAGTACGACCGCTCGACCGGCTGGCCCAAGAAGAAGAATTGGGCGCTCGAGCACGTCCCCTGGCGGCACGAATGGGTCCTGATCGTGGATGCCGATGAGCACATCACCCCCGAACTGGCCAAAGAGATCGAGGATATTGTCACCGGTAAGAACAAGTCCGAGGGCAATGCCAGCGGCGATGGCTATTGGCTGAACCGCAAGTTCATGTTCCTGGGGCGATGGCTCAAGGGTGGAGGGTGGTATCCGAGCTGGAACCTGCGCCTGTTCAAGCATCGCATCGGTCGCTACGAACGCATCGGCGACTTGGGAGACACCGGTTCGGGTGACAACGAGGTACACGAGCACCCCGTGCTGCTCACGGGCGAGGCGGGGTACCTGGAGCACGATATGCTGCACTACGCGTATCGTGACCTGAGTACCTGGATCGAGAAGCACAACCGCTATACGACCTGGGAGGCCCACGCCTGGGGGGCCCACGCCCGAGGGGTGATGGACACCAGTGGTGTGAAGGCAAAACTCTTCGGCACCACGATCGAACGGCATCGCTGGCTCAAGAAGCACACCCGGAATCTGCCCGCAAGGCCGCTGCTCCGGTTTTGTTTTGATTACTTCATTCGTCGTGGGATACGCGATGGCTATCCCGGCCTGGTGATGGCCACCAACATGGCCTGGTACGAGTTCATGTCGGTCGCCAAACGGCGCGAGATGGAGATCATCAAGAAATTGGACCAGAAGTACAGCGGGGGGCCGCCGGCATGACCGAACAACAAACACACATGCGCGCCCGTGACTACGTCGACGAGGGTGCCGATCTAAACAACCGGAGCAAGAGCCCCTATTCGCTCAAGGCCAAGGTCGCGCGGGTGCTGTGGGGTATCGTTCAGGCCACGCTCTTCAGATGCTCGTTCCATAATTGGTACCGGCTTCGCAGAGAGTTGCTCACGCTGTTTGGCGCCAAGATCCACCCGAGCGTGCGTTTACGCCGAACCGTGCATATCGAGATCCCCTGGAACCTCACGATCGGCGAGGGCAGCTCCGTCGGCGATCACGCCATCCTGTATTGCCTCGGCCCGGTCACGGTGGGCAAGGGCGTGGTGATCAGCCAGAACGCGCACCTGTGCGCGGGTTCGCACGATTACACGCTCCGGGCGCTCCCGCTCCTGCGCCCCCCCGTCATCATCGAGGACGAGGTCTGGATCGCCGCCGACGCGTTCGTCGGGCCGGCGGTACGGGTCGGTGAGGGCGTGATTCTCAGCTCGCGTGGTTGCACGATGAAGGACCTCGAACCGTGGTCGATCTACGCCGGCAACCCGGCCGTGCTCATCAAACCCCGGCCCCCATTCCGCGACGAACCCGTGTCGAGCGACGCATGAGCGGGCTCCGCGTCGTCCATGCCATCGGCGACCTCGACCCCGCTGGCGGCGGTCCGCCGGTCGTCGCCGCATGCCTGGCCGCGGCCCAGGCCCACCTCGGCTGCGACGTCACCATCTTGTCGTACCGCACACCCGAGGGCGGCCCGCGAGGCGACGCCCTGATGGCCGAGACGCCGCACGGCGACCTCGTGAACCTCGTCTCGATCGAGTCGCCAGGCCGGTACGAGCGGCTCACGGGAAGTGGGGCGGCAAGGGCGTTCGCCCACCTCGCCGACGACGGCGTCGACGTCCTCCACACGCACGGCATGTGGGAGCCCATGATGCCCGCATGTTGCGCGGTCGCCCGGAAGCGTGGCAGTGCCTACGTCGTCACCCCGCACGGCATGCTCGATCCCTACACGCTCTCGGTGAAGCCCACCAAGAAGCGCATCGCTCTGGCGACCACGCACAAGGCGTTCTTGCGCAAGGCCTCGTTCGTCCACATGCTCAATGCCGACGAGGCCACGCTCGCCGAGCCCGTGCTCCACGGGGCACCAACGCGGGTCATACCCAACGGCATCTTCCTCGAAGAACTCGAGCACAGGCCCCCGGCCGGCACGTTCCGGTCCAAGCATCCCGAATTGGCCGAACGGCCATATATTTTGTTCCTTTCGAGGCTGGCGCACAAGAAGGGCCTGGACTACCTCGCGGACGCGTTCGCGCAATTCCACCAGCGGATGCCCGATGTTGATCTCGTCGTCGCGGGTCCAGACGGCGGCGAACAGGCACCCTTCGAGGCCAGCATCGCGAAGCACGGCGTCGGCCATCGCGTGCACGTCGTTGGCCCGCTCTACGGTGCCGACAAGCTCGCGGCTCTTGGTGATGCCGCCGTCTTCTGCCTGCCCAGCCGACAGGAGGGCTTCTCGATCGCGATCACCGAAGCGCTCGCGATGGGCATCCCGGTCGTGGTGACCCGGGCGTGCCACTACCCCGAGATCACCGAAGTCGGGGCGGGCATCGAGACCGACCTCGACGCTGGCGATGTCGCCGATGGCCTGGAGCGCGTGCTGTCGGATCGGGATGCGGCCAGCCAGATGGGGCAGGCCGGAAGGGCACTCGTCCGCGAGCGATTCACGTGGCCCAGCGTGGCACGCCTTACCATCGAGTGCTACAAAGACGTCCTGTCCTGAGCGAGACACCGATGCTTCCAACGTTCCTCATCATTGGTGCTCAGAAGAGCGGCACCACCACGCTCTACCGCGACCTGCTGACGCAGCCGGGTGTGTACTTTCCTTTCCACAAGGAGCCGACCGCTCTGGCGCACGATAAGGTACTGACGCCCGAAGGGCTGGCAGAGTACGAGAGCCTCTTTGCCAATGCCAAGGCGACCGATGCTCGCGGCGATGCGTCGACGGGCTACGCCAAGATTCCACGATTCACGAATGTCCCCGAGCGAGCCCACAAGGTGCTCGGCCCCGACATCACGCTCCTCTACATCTTGCGCGAGCCGGTGAGCCGGATCGTGAGCCATCATCACCATGAGATCACGAACAAGCCCGGTCCTGCCACGGTCGACGAGTTCATCGATGCCGACCATACGGCGATCCCCTTCAGTCGATACGCCTTCCAGGCAAAGGCATGGCTCGAGTACTATCCGGTTGGCCGCCTGAACGTGCTGCTCTTGGAAGAATACGTGAAGGACCGCCGGGCCGCAATCCAGCTGCTCGCGCCGAAGCTCGGTTTTGCGTCCGAGCCAGACAGGGTCGACCCACAATCGAAGTTCAACACGGCCCGGGGGCGCTCTTCGGACCGCGGTCTAGCGATGCGTATCCGCCGGACTCGGCCCTACCAACGGCTGCGACCGATGCTGCCCGTCGCAACGCGCGACCGACTACGCCGGATGCTCACTCCCAAGGCTCCGCCCCCTCCGCCCCCGCCGTCTGAAGCTTGCGTCGACAGGCTTCTGGGCGAACTCGAAGATGACCAGCGCGAGCTGGCCGACATCCTTGGACGGCCATACCCACTGTGGGATCCGGACGGGGTTCGTGACCGCTACGAGAAGCTGAGGCTGGCGTCCCAGTGACGAGGCTTCACGCCGGCTGCATCTGACGCCGGGCGAGAATGGCCGCCATGCCCGGGTTATTGCGCCGGAATCGCATCAACTCGCTCGCCCACGTCAGGAACAACACCGAGAGCAAAAGGTGCAGGAACCCCCAGGTGTTCGTGCCCAGGTAGATCATGTGGTTGACCATGCCCTGTGCGTACACCATGGCCATGAACGCGGCCAATGTGCTGATGAGCAGTGGGTCGACATCCATGAGCGTTCGATATCGCCAAACATAGAATGTGGCACCGAGGCTGATCGCCGCGAGCACGAGGTACGGTCCGGCCAGCGCAAGGCCTCCAATGTAGGCTTGCTTGAGATACGCGTTGTGTGCGTGAAAGCCCAGGCTTTCATCGGCTTCGGCTTGCAACCCACTGGTACCCAAGAGGCCGGTGAGCGGGCGCTGCGAGATAGACTCTCGGATGTACTCCACAGCTTGCGAGCCCCGGGCCGATTCGAGCGATTTGTATCGGGCAAAGGGGTTGCTGTCCACACGGCTGAGCACGACCGCGATCCCTACGAGAAGGATGCCAATCATTGGGACGGCGAGCACCGGTTTGCGGAGCATCGTCAAGCCAAGCGGAACACACACGCCCATGATGGTGATGATCACCGATCGACTGCCCGAGAGCAACGCCATGCCGGAGGCCGCGGCGGCTGTTCCGGTCCACACCAGCCGCATCGGGATGACCCGGTCGCGTAGGGCAAGATACAACGTGAAGCCAACGGTCATGGTAAACACCATGCCGATTTGCAACGATGACGCACCATACGGCTCGAAACGGGAGTGGCCGCTGTGCGTCCATCTGCCCAGGACGATGGCGCTCATCAGGATTGGCGTGTTAATCACGAACCCGATCGCGAGGTACTTGAGGAGCCGGACCAGCGACGCAGCGTCGACGACCGTCTTGGCGACCTCAAGCACCGCGAAGACCATGCAGATCCACTGCACGGCTCGGAGCAAAGGGAACAGATTGTCCTCTGTAGTGATCAGAAATATCGGGCCAACCAAAGCGAGCGGCACATACGCATAGCACATTATGGAAAGCTTGCGTTTGGGTCCCGGAGACAAGAACGCCGCAGCGGCAACCGCCAAGAGCATGGCAAAGCCCAAGGCCTTGGCCCCCAGGGCCGGAGCCCCCAAGAGGGGTAGCCGACCGACCATCAGAAACGGCGGCATGATGATGAGAGCGGCCGGCAGCCTCAACCGTGCAGGGCACAGCAAGAAAACTAGCCCGATAATGACCGGTGCCAGTATCAGCACCGGCAACGGGATGACATCGGTGTACTGCTCGAAGCTGAACAAAAACCTATCTCCGTCGCCGTACTCCGGCCCGCTGAATCACTTATCTCCCCTAACGCCATCGCCGGCCATCGGGTTCGGGCCCCCCGCAACGCACAGGCCCTACGTTCCTTTCGGCTCGCCAGACTCGTGACTTGTTCCACTTCGGCCCGAGCCCGGTGGCAGCCGATCCCAAACCGGCGGGCATCGTACCGTGTTGGTGCAGCAACACGATTGCGATACCTTGGTCATGGCCCGGGAGGCACGAATTTGATCGGAAAACGTTTGGCATTGACTCCCGCCTGTGTGTTGCGGTGCGCTCTTGCTGCGTCGGTTGGGCTGGCAACACTCGCGATCGCCAGCGCGTCCGGTCCTGTCGTCACGCTCAATGGGAAGGCGAAGGCCCCCCTTGCCGCAGGCGAGTCTCCAGACTTCCAGTTCCGCCTTGCGGCGTTCGCCACCGACAGCGTTGACGATCAATACGGCGGCATCGATCCGGTGCACAACACGGACCTCACTGGCACTCCGTACAACCAAGAGGTCATCGATATTCCCGGGTGGAAGCTCGGGCGGTACCGTCGCCAGGGGCCACACCTGATTGCAATGCAGACTCCGAACCTCAGCTTGCACTTGACCAGGCTGGAAGAGCACGTTCCCCAACTCGTGCCAATTGATTTCACTGGGGTTGTCGTGATCGACTACGAACCCTGGTGGGCACTCTGGGAGAGAACGAACAACAAGCCATCAAGTGAAGAGTTCGATGCCCTCGACAGCGACTACAAGGACGATTGGCGCGATTATGTACGTTCGCAGCGGGCCTATCTGCTCGACGGCTTGAGCCCAGAGTGGGAAGAGCACGTGTACAAGCGGACGTATGAGGCGTTCGTCCGCACATTCCTTCTCGCGACATACTACAAGTGCAAGCAACTCAGGCCGCGAGCACAGTGGGGTTTTTACAACTACCCACAGGTGATCATCAACAGCGATCTCACCGCGAGCGGCGTGAAGGGCTACGGCGATCTTTCTCACGAGGCCAGTCGATTGAACGACGACATCCAGTGGTTCTTCGATGCCGTCGATTTTGTGGTCCCCCGCATCTATCCCGCGCTGAGGGTTCCCGAGCAGTGGCCGCCAGTGGAGCGACAACCTGGTGAGATCAGTCCAACGGTCCACGAAGCCTGGCTCAGTTCGATGGTTCGTGAGAGTGTTCGCCTTGCAAAAGGCAAGCCCGTGTACCCTATCCACTCCCCGGTTTTCTATACCGCACACGCGTTCAAGCAGGAACCGGTCAGCCGCTACCAGCACGAAGAGGTTTACCGTATCCTCGCCGAAAACGGGGCCGCCGGTGTCATCATCTGGCACGGCGTGGGCGACCGTGAGGGCGTGGACGCCTGGCACCAATTATGGGAAAACGAGCTCAAACCTGCCGGCATCAACGCCGACCGGGCGATCAACGGCCCGGGTGCTGGATCACCAGGGTCGTGACCTGGGGGCGTGACGACTGACCGATATCCAAACAAAAACTAAAAGCGGGGTACCATCGTTTGACGGCACCCCGCTGGAGGAGAGAGAGAGATATCTAATACTAACCTGTTTATCGGGCTGATTCACCAGTCTTCTATCGCATCTTTCTAGTTTGCTAGGGTAAACAGGCACTAAACGACAGAGAGTTCCGATCGTATTTTGTTCGCATGCAAACTAACTGCGCTCAGTCGCTATGCCATTTTCATGCCTGCCAGGCCGGTTTTCTGGAACACGTCCGGCGATCGCAGAATTGCAAAGACCACCCAAACTGGGTGGTCTTGTGTTTGTCAAGGTAGAAATTTATTTTTGCTACTGAGGGCGACGCCGCGGCGATTCACGCTCTTCGCTCTGCAAGAGCCGCCGCACCAGTTGCGTGCGTTGTTCGGGAGACATCTCGATTGCCCGGGCGATGACCGCTTCGCGTCGCTCGGCCGGTATCGATTCCAAACGCTCGGTCATCCGCTGTCGCACGTCTTGGGGGAGTTGAGAGAACCACTGTCGCAATTCCGTCGCACTCTTGTCGGTGTCTGCGACTCCCCCTTGGCCGCTTCGTTCGGGCCGTTGGGGGCGCCGGTCATCCATCTCTTCGAACCGAGCCCCGATCTCGCGGCGGTAGCGTTCACGCATCTGGCCCATGCGCGACTCTGCGGCTTGCGCCCTTGACGCCTCGATCGCTTTTCCGACATGGGCCTGCTGGGCCGCGCTCAACTCGGCCCAGATGCGCGTTTGCAAACCGGCCAATGCGCGCGCCCCACCACCCCGTGAGGTGTTGCGATCACCACGCTTGCGTGCCTCTTGCTGGCCCTCTCCCAGCTTGGGGCGTTGCTGCCGGTCGCTCTGGCGCCGGTCCATCGAGCGTTCATCGGCACGGGGGCGATCCGATTGTGGACGATCGATCTGCGGTCGATTCCGGTCCTGCCGGCGATCGGATTCTGGCTCTCGGCCGTCCGTGGGGCGAACTACGGCATCACGTTGCTGGCCGGAGCGCTGGTCACGATGGGTACGAAACTCTCGCTCGAACGCGCGCACATGCGTGGAGATGCGCTCGCGCTGCTCGGGCGAGAGTCGGATAGCCAGTGGGGCATCCTCTGACATCAATTCGCCGAGGGCCTTGCGAAACACCTGCGGTGGTACCGGCTGTGCGGTCCTACGGGTTGCGGTGTCGGTGCCGGCCGAGAATCCCGACTCGGTGCCGGGCACACGTTGCTCTCGAACACGGGGACCGGATAGCGTGGGACGCTCGGCTTGCTGGGCTTCGCGAGTCGGCCGCTTGCCTTCTTGGGCGATCGTCGGTGTGGCCAGCGTGGCCAGTCCGGCGACCGCGATCAGCATGAAGGGAGCCTTGAGTCGGCGATTCGTCATTCGGTGCCTCCTTGGTTGATCGCCCGGTCGAGATTAGTGATGGCCTCGGGGCATGGTACCGTTGGTTGCGCTGCCAGCCTCGGCCGGCGACACCCGGTGAACGCTCGACCTGCGGGACCGATTGCATCTCTGGTTCTACGATTCCAAGATCGAACCGTCCGCTACTGCTGGGCCACCGAGCCGAGGAATTATGCCGATATCCGAAGAACAGGTCCGTCGCTGGTTATCCGCTGTATCACCCGCCGGCGAAGAAGCCGACCTTGTGTCGGCCCGCCGGCTCGAGTGGGTTTCACTGCTCGAAGACGGTCTGTCCATCAAGCTCCACCTACCCGATATCGCGTCCGATGCGCGCGCGATGGAGGCGGTGGCCGGGGCGTGCCTCGAAGCGGTGCGGCAGGGTGCCGTACGCGCCGGCGAGCGTGTACGAGCAATGCGTGTGCAATTCGTCGATCGTGATGGTGAAGTCATCCGCGAGACCGCCTTTGCGGCGTCGCCCAAGGGGGCGCTCCGTCCCGCTGGCGAGTCGCCATCGGCCAGGCCGGCCCAGCCCGAGACGAAGCCAGAAGCAGAGCCAGCGTCCACGCTCGCGAACGTGGGCCACACCATCGCGGTGGGGGCCGGCAAGGGTGGCGTGGGCAAGAGCACGGTGGCCGTAAATATCGCCGTGGGATTGGCGCGTCGTGGCAAGGCGGTGGGTTTGCTGGACGGCGACATCTACGGACCCAGCCTTCCGACATTGATGGGTCTCGGGGCGATGGAGCCGAACGTCCTCGATGGTCGGTTCCAGCCGTTCATGACTCATGGGGTGAAGTCCATGACCGTCGGGAAGCTGGTTGAATCGGATAAGCCGCTCATCTGGCGTGGTCCGATGGCCCATGGCGCGTTCAAGCAACTCACCGAAAAGACGGACTGGGGGGAGCTCGATCAACTGGTGATCGACCTGCCGCCGGGCACCGGTGATGTGCCCCTCACGATGGCCCAGAATCTGTCACTTGCGGGTGCCGTGATCGTGTGTACGCCCCAGCGTGTGGCCCAGGACGATGCCGTCCGCGCCATCAAGATGTTCGAGCAACTCGGCATCGACATCCTGGGTGTGGTCGAAAACATGAGTGTATTCGTGGCGCCCGATGGTTCCGAATATGACATCTTCGGCTGCGGTGGGGCCCAGCAGATGGCCCAAAGGTTGGGTCTGCCCTTCCTGGGAGCCCTACCGATGACCATGGACTTGCGTGCCAATAGCGATGCCGGGGAGCCGACCGCGAACTTCGAGGGCGACAGCGTACCCGCGCAGCGTCTGAGGAAGGCCATGGATGGGCTGCTCAACAACCTGGAAAGCCAACTCGCGTTGGCTTCGGTGCGGCAGGCGAAGTCCACTCCGACGTTGACGATCACGTAGCATGGATATCGGATAGCTGAGGCACAAATTGACAACCCCCGCGACTCGCATCGCGGGGGTTGTTGTTCGATCTCAATCGAAGCTAGCAGCGCGGATTACGGGCAGCCGGCATCGAACTGGTTCTGGAACTCGAGGAAGTCGAAGATGGTGAGCACGCCGTCACCGTCGAAGTCGGCTTCGAGGTCGCCGGCATCGAAGAGGTTCTGGAAGGCCAGGAAGTCGAAGATGGTCAGGACGCCGTCACCATCGATGTCGGCGGGGCAGCCGCCGCCGCCACCAACTTCGCCTTCGGCGATGATGATGAAGTGGGCGTCCGGGAAGCCGAAGTCGGCGACGTCGGCCGGATCGACGATGCCGCAACCGATGGGCGAAGCAACGTAGCTGGGGGCGGTCTGGCCGAAGCTGTTACCACCGATGAAGAAGACGTCGCCGAACTGGCCGCCGGCCAGGGTCAGGAAGTCTTCGGAAACGACCTCGACCATCAGGGCGCTGCCGGCGTCGACGCTGCCGTCGACGTCCATGGTGACGACCTCGAGGGCGCGGTCACCGCTGGTCATGCTGGCGCTGCCAACGAGGGTGGCGCCGGCCAGGGGCGGGCTGCCCGCGGGCACCTGGTACAGGTTGACGGTGATCTCGGACTCGATCAGCGTCGGCATGAGCAGGTTCTCGACGCCGAACTCAACGGTCGAAACCGTGAAGCCCTCGGTGACGCCGAAGTCGGCCAGGGTGAACGAGCGCGACCACTGGTTGTCGGTGGTCGTCTGCGGGCCAGCGGTGCCAGCCGGAGCAGCGCAAGCGATGCCGGCACCGGCCGTCACGAGGAACTCCTCGAGGTTGTGCGAGAGGCGAGTCTGGGCGCTGGCAGCGGTGGCCAGGCCAGCAACGGCGATCGTGGCGAAAGCAAACTTCTTCTGCATGGTATTCCTCCCCAGGGATAACACTAACAAAGTTCTGACAGAACTGAGGCGAACTGCCTCGGGAAATACGCCCGACAACTGCAGGCGCTCAGCATAATGTACTCCAAAACCAAGCAAAATGAAAGCAAATCTGGACAGATTCCTGCTAAAAAATCGTCCTATAACCACATATACTAGCCGGATCATGCAAATTGGGGGTTATTGCCCGCAGGATTTCCATAGTCGGCCGCTCGTTATCCGCATGGATCAGTACCCGGATTTCGATATCCAAATCCCAACTACCGATCAAGTGAAGGAAATCAGCAGCCCAGGTCGAACTCGTTCTGGAAGGCCAGGAAATCGAAGATCGTCAGGGCGCCATCGCCGTCGAAGTCGGCTGTCAGGTCGCCGGCATCGAACAGGTTCTGGAACTGGAGGAAATCGAAGATGGTCAGGCTGCCATCGCCGTCGAGGTCGGCCCGGCAGCCGGTGCCGCCATCGCCCTCAGCGGTGATAAACAGCTTGGGCCCCTCACGGCCCTCAAAGGGCTCCTGGCCGCGGTAGGTGGCCGAGACGTTGGGGTCCATGTCATCGACGAAGACCAGGGTGAGCAGATCCTCATTTTCGATATCGGACTTGACGCCGTCGATCAATTCGAGGGCCTCGCTGCCTCCGCCCGGGCCGCCGGCTTGGTCGTAGCGGTCGATGGTGCCCGAAGCTTCTTGAAAGAAGAGGTAATTCAGGAATGGGTCCGGGTCGCCCAATTCGAGCTGGGGCGCGCCCAGATCAAAGAAAGGGAAGAACAAGCCGCTCGCATCGGTCTTGATGTCGGCCGTGTCGTCGGTTGCGTAGTAGACAGCAACGAATCCATCAGCGGTGAAGCCGGCGTTGTCCTGGGTCAATTCCAGGGCGAGGCCCGTGACCTCCCAGCCGCCAGGGAAGAGGGTGTCAAATTCGGCGCGAACGGCCGAGAGATCCCAGCGGGCCACGCCGTATGAGTCGAAGGAGCCCCCGCCGCTGGTCGTGCCCTGGATGTTGAAGAAACGATCGCCGCCCGAGCCCCCGCGTGGACCGTCTGGACGGATGGTCCCGGTTTCGGTGGCTACGGCCGAGAGGGTCTCTTGGGCCAGGGCAGTCGTGGCGAAGGTCACGCCGCAGAGCGCAATGAGGGTACGGTTCATGTCAGTATCTCCCTAGTTCGTCCGATGGGTCTGGCTGGGCTGGGGCATGGGCCACTTCAGAGGCGCATCTTGTCTCCCGGAGCCATTCGAGGCGGAATGCTATATGGGATAGGTGCTCGATTGGTTGGAGGCGTATTAGGAGTTGTTGAATTCCGTGGCGGATTCTGCCTGTTTTCGGGCGTCAAACTGGGCAATGTGCGCATCAATACACGAAAGCAGCCGCTGGTCCTACGCCAGCGGCCGGTCGGTCTTGCACGTGATTTCGATCGCTTTGGCTTACTCGCAGCCGGCGTCGAACTCGTTCTGGAAGGCGAGGAAGTCGAAGATGGTGAGGTCACCGTCGCCGTCGAAGTCGGCCACTGGATCGCCCGCGTCGAAGAGGTTCTGGTACGCGAGGAAGTCGAAGATGGTCAGCTCACCGTCGCCGTCGAGATCGGCGCGGCAGCCCGTGTCGGGGTTGCCCTCGATGACGATGCCAACGGTGGCACCGGTGCCGCCGGGTTGCCACTCGCCCGTGGCAAAGTGGGTGGTCGAGGTGTAGCCGGTGACGCCGGTTGCCCAGTTCCACACGGGGTTCTCTGCCGCGCCGTAGTCGCTCTCGGCGACGATCCAGTACGCCTGGCCCGCGTTGAGCACGGTGTCGCCCGAGGCGATCGCGGTGTCGAGTTGCGGATCCCAACCGATGGCGGTGATGAGCAGATCCATCGCCTCAAGCTCTTCGCCCGAGGGGATGAACGCGTCACCAACGGCCTGGTCGGTCTGGACGGTGACCCGTACCGGTCGGTCGAGCGGATTCGCGAAGTCGTTGCTCATGAACCAGGCCGACACGCTGGTGAGGCGGTAGTCCTCGTCGGGCACGAATCTGACAGCCACGGACTGCTGGGTGAAGACGTCGAAGCCGATGAGGCCGAAGGGGCTGCCGAAGGGGTCGTTGGTCTCGAAGATGACGTCGGCACTGGCGATGGGAGCCACGGCGGCGAGGGCCAGCGTCGCGAGGGTGACGAAACGGGGCATATCGGTTCTCCTTGGACTGGGGAAGGTTGGGTTGGGAGGGTTCCCCTGGTCGAGCGCACTGTTCGCGTGCCGGATCGGGAGGGTTCCGAATGGGGTACGCCCGGGCGTGCCGGTCTCGTGGCACGCCCGGGCGTGGGTATGGGAAGGGGTACTGGGCGGTTTGGTTACGGGCAGCCGGCCCCAAACAGGTTCGAGAACGCGAGGAAGTCGAAGATGTCAAGCACGCCGTTGCCGTCGAGGTCGGCCTCGCAGCCGGCGTTCACCGAGACCATGTCGCTGGCGGCGTTGCCGCTGGGGGCGACGCAGCCGACGCGTGCTTTATCGCCTGCGCGGAGGCGGAGCGTGTAGGCGCAGCGGTCGATCTTGGTGGTGTCCCAGATGGCGATCGTGTCGCCGGCGGGGATGTTCCCGGTGCCGCTGGCGATGTGGGTCCAGCCTCGGCTGCTTCCACCGGTGTACTCGAGCACCCACGAGGCGATGTTCGTATCGAACACCTCTCCCTTGACGTCGACGAGGCCGTTGACCCACTCGCAGGGCAAGACCGAGGTGATCTCGGCGATTGGCGCGGTGTTATCGACCTCGTAGATGTTCGTGGTGTTGGCCGCGCGGCCGCAGACGTCGGACACGCGGACGCGGACCTCGTACTTGCCGTCGGCGACGGTCCGGGTGTCCCAGTTGGCGAACGGGTCGTTCGTCACGCTCCGGGTGTAGACCGGGGTGGTTCCGTCGACGGGCAGGAACGGGCCGCCGGTGGTGGGGCGGTAGTCGACGGTGTAGCTGGTGAAGCACGAGCCGCCGACGCTGCCGTCAAGGCAGATGGTGCCGCCGATGATGGTGTCGGTCTCTGGCGTGCGGATGACGGCGGGGTTGGCCGCGGTGTCGAGGCGGACCTCGATGGCGGCGCTGGCGGTCAGGCCAACCTGATTGATCGCCTCGACCAGGATGATGTAGTCGCCGCCGGGCAGGCCCGTGGTGTTCCACGTGGTCAGGCTGCTCGCCGAGCAGCGCTCGGAGCTGGAGCCGCCGATGAACATCCAGCCCGTGCCGCCGGCGTCGCCCGAGCGACGTGCGCGGACGGTATACACAAGGTCGCTCTCAGGGTCGCAGGCCAACCCCCGGATGTCGACCATGCCCGGGCAGACGCACGACTCGGGGCTGGGACTGGTAATGCTGACGTTTGGGGGTGTGGTGTCGATGACCGGCGCGGCCACGACGATGGTGGTGCTGCGGCCGTCTTCGAGGATGAGGGTCATCCGGCCACCGGTGGTGGTGAACTGGTCGGCGTCGGTCTTGGCAAAGAAGTGCTTCGAGGACTGGCCGCCAAAGACCGGGGCGAACGCGAAGCTATAGTCGAGGTTGTCGCCGTCGCCGCTGCGTAAGCAGTTCGTTGGTGCGGCGGTGCCCACGCCCGACGGATCGTAATCTACGTCGGTGAAGAACCCGGCCATGCCCTCGCGGACGACCCGGATGATGCCTGCGCCCGAACTGCCACCCACGTCCCGGATGCGCGGCTGGAACGCCAGCGTGCCATCGGCTCGGCGGACGACACGGTCCTGGACGAATCCGGTTCGGGTGAGGCCGAACCGATCGATGATCGTGAACGGCACGAGCGTGTCGCGGACGACCGTGCCCGGCGAGAAATCACCCGACAGTGAGACCGAGCCGCCCGGTGCGAGCGGCACGGCTAACGCCTGGCCGGCGATACTCGCCAGTGCGAGAGCGGCGAGCGGGGCGAACAATGACCTGGATCGAGTCAACAGCATGGCGTGTACTCCTTGTGTGGCAACCTGGGGAAGTGCCTGTGTGCAAAGAGCGGGAGCCGGGTCGTACTCTCACGCGGAATTTGAGAATTATTCGGGTCGGGGTCTCGTAGATGGTCGAGGATGTTCCGTATTGCGTGCGGCCAGAGGGGCGCTTCCCAACTCGCGGGGTTTGGCCTCGCACCCGCCTCGTTGCAATCGACTTTGCCTATGCTGCCGCTTCTTAAGATTGGATCGAGATGATACCTGCGAGGGAGACTACCGATGACCGAAACAACCCCCAAGATCCTCGTCTTCGCCGGCAGCTTGCGAACCGACTCGTGGAACCACAAACTCGCGGTCGCCGCGTCGAAGGGAGCCGAGGCGGCCGGGGCGGTGGTGACCGTCATCCGGCTGCGCGAGTTCCAGTTACCGCTGTATGACCAGGAAATCGAGGACCACCAGGGCCTGCCGGAGAACTGCCTGAAGCTCAAGGAACTCTTCAAGGCGCACCACGGCCTGCTCATCGGCTGCCCGGAATACAACAGTTCCATCAGTGGCGTGCTGAAGAACACGATCGACTGGGTCAGTCGTCCGAGCGATGGCGAGACGCCGCTGGAGTGTTTTGAGCGCAAGATCGTGGGGCTGACCGCCGCGTCGCCCGGCGGGCTTGGTGGTATCCGGGGTTTGCCGGTCGAGCGGATGTTGCTTGGGCACATCAAGGCGATCGTGCTGCCCGATCAGTACGCTCTGGCGAGCTGCCACGAGGCGTTCGACGATGAGGGCAACCTCAAGAACGACAAGCAGCGGCAGATGGCCGAGGGCGTGGGCAAGGCGGTGGCGGATGTCGCGGCGAAGGTGGGAAAAGTGACGGCCTGAGAGTCACTGCGCATCCCCGATAGCCACGATGATCCGACGCACGGTCGAGCGAGTGGTCGCGTTCGAGGCTGGGGAGTTCGCTCCGGCCGTGCTGTCGGCGTTGTACTTCTATTGCCTGCTGTTTGGCTATTTCATGCTGCGGCCGCTCCGAGACACGATGGGCTTGGAGGGCGGGGTCGACTCGCTCCGGCTGTTGTTTCTGGGCACGCTGGCTGTCATGATCCTGGCCAATCTTGCCTTTGCGGCCGTGGCGTCGAGGGTCGCGCGACGGGTGTTCGTGCCGTTGGTCTACGGCTTCGGGGTGGCGTGCCTGTTGTGCTTCCTGGTCGCGTTCCTCATGCTCGGGCCGGGCGGGTCGGAGGTCGTTGGCAGGGTCTTTTATGTCTGGCTCAGCGTGTTTAACCTGATGGCCACGGCCGTGTTCTGGGGCTTCATGGCCGATATCTTTACGCGCGAGCAGGGCAAGCGGCTCTTCGGTTTCATCGCGGTGGGGGGGACGGCCGGGGCCATTAGCGGTTCGGCCTGGACGGCGGGGTTTGCCAAGGCCTTGGGAGACGTTGGCCTGTTTGCAGGCGCGTCTGCGCTCATCCTGGCCGCGGGCGTGCTAGCGGTGGTGCTCGATCGTGTGGCGAGCCGGCGCTCCATGGGTTCGAGCGATCGCGCGCTGGCGGATGGCCCCTCATTGGGCGGGACGAGTTGGCAGGGCGTGATCGCTGTGATTCGGTCGCCGTACTTATTGGCGATCGCCGCGACGGTCGGGCTCTTTGCGATCGCCTCGACGCTGCTGTACTTCGAGAAGAACAGGATCATCGAGGCCTACACCGGCGATGCGGCCGTTCGTACGCAACTCTTTGCCGTCATCGAACTGGGCGGGCAGATCCTCACGATCCTGCTCCAGGTGTTCATTACGGGCCGCCTCATGCGCCGTGTCGGTGTTGGGTGGCTGCTCGCGATCGTGCCCGCGGTCACCATTGCCGGTTTCGTTGCGCTGGCCTTGGCGCCATTCGTGCTCGTCGTCGGGATGTTCGAGGGTGTGCGTCGCGCATCGCACTATGCGCTCAGCAAGCCCGCCCGCGAGACGCTGTTTACTGTCGTTCCCAGAGCCGACAAGTACAAGGCCAAGGGCCTGATCGACACGTTCGTGTATCGCGGCGGTGATAGCGTGGGCGCGTTGGCCGACATGGCGCTCGCGGGCATTGGGCTCGTCGCCGCGTGGCTGGCCGTGCCGGTTGGTGCCGCCTCGCTCGGGATCGCGATCTGGCTAGGCCGTCAGGAGTCGAGCACCACTGTTCAGCACTTGCCGATCGAAGACCTTCCAACCCCCGGCTCTGGGCCGCTAGCATCGCCCGCGAGCCCGCAACCGTAAGTTTAGAATGAGGACCGTACCATGAACCAGACCCGGAGAGACTTCATGAAGACCGCCTCGGCCACCAGTGCCGCCGCGCTGCTCGGGCTCGGGCCGTGGAGCCAGCACACGTTTGCCGGGATGCGGGCGGCCAAGGGCCTCAAGATCCTGTTCCTGGGTGGCACGGGCATGCTCGGGCCGCACGTGGTCCGTATCCTGGTCGATCGCGGCCACGAGGTCACGCTGTTCAACCGCGGCAACCGCGACGAGATGTTTCCCGATCTGGAGTTCATCCAGGGCAACCGCATCATCGATGTCGAGCCGGGGCTGAAGCCCTTGCAAGACGAGATCGACACCGGCCGCACGTGGGACGCCGTCATTGATACCGCCAGCGTGCACACCTGGGTCGAGAACAGCGCGAAGCTACTCCAGGAAGCGACCAAGCATTACACGTACATCTCGTCGCTGTCGGTGTACGCCGACAACGGCAAGGTCGGGCTCGACGAGAACGACACCGTCGCGGCGATGCCCGACGACGTGGCCGATGAGATCACCACACCGCAGTACAACATGATGTACTACGGCGCGGTGAAGGCTCGGAGC
This sequence comes from Phycisphaera sp., assembly GCA_025916675.1. Classification (NCBI taxonomy): domain Bacteria; kingdom Pseudomonadati; phylum Planctomycetota; class Phycisphaerae; order Phycisphaerales; family Phycisphaeraceae; genus Phycisphaera; species Phycisphaera sp. The sequence goes on along the minus strand of CP098402.1, from coordinate 1,923,090 downwards.
GAGGCGGCCGCCCGCAAGTACTTCCCGGGCAAGGCTCTCATCCATCGCCCGGGCCTGCTCGTGGGCCCGCGAGACTTCACGCACCGCTTCACCTATTGGCCCGCCCGCGTGCGCCGGGGTGGTGAGGTGCTCGCGCCGGGCGAGCCTGATCACAAGATCCAGTTCATCGACGTGCGAGACCTGGCGGCCTTCATGGTGCTGGGCATCGAGAAATCGCTCACGGGCACGTACAACGTCAATGGCCCGGTCGGCGGCGGCATGACTATCGGCAAGCTGCTGGACGCCTGCAAGAAGACCACCGGCAGTGACGCGACGTTCACCTGGGCCGGCGCCGACTGGCTGACGGTTCAGGGTGTGAACGCCTGGGCCCAGATGCCGGTATGGATCCCACCGGCCGAGGGCATGGCCGGCTTCCACACACGGGACCTCTCGAAGGCGGCCAAGGCCGGGCTCACGACGCGGCCGCTAGAGACGACCATTGCCGACACGCTCACGTGGCTCGACGAGGAGTACATGCCCATGTGGAAGGAGGCGATGGCCGACCGCGGCACGCCCGACGCCGAGTTCGACTTCGGCGGCAGCCGCCCCGGCATTACACGCGAACGCGAGGCCGAGTTGCTCGAGTTGTGGAAGGCCCGTGACAAGGGCGAGACCAACAAGGGGCGTTAGCCGATCGCCCGGTCGAGGTCCGCGATCAGGTCGCCGACATCCTCGATGCCCACACTCAGACGCACGAGGTTGTCGGCGATGCCCAGCTTGGCGCGCTGGTCGGCCGGCACGCTGGCGTGCGTCATGATGCCCGGGTGCTCGATCAGGCTCTCGACCCCGCCCAGGCTCTCGGCCAGGGCGAAGATCTTGACTGTCTCGAGCATTTTCTTGCTCTCGGCCACGCCGCCCTTGAGGTAGATCGTGAGCATGCCGCCGAAGCCGCGCATCTGCTTCTTGGCGATGGCGTGCTGCGGGTGGCTCTCGAGGCCCGGGTAGATCACCCGCTCGACCTTGGCGTGGCTCTCCAAGTGGCGGGCAACCTTGGCGGCGTTGTCACAGTGGCGGTCCATCCGCACGTGCAGGGTCTTGGTCGATCGCAGGAACAGGAAGCACTCCTGGATGCCCGGCACCGCGCCCTCGGAGAGCTGGAGGAACTTGAGCTTCTTGTGGATCTCGTCGTCGTTGACGATGAGCGCCCCGCCGATGGCGTCGCTGTGCCCGCCGATGTACTTGGTCAGCGAGTGGCACACGATGTCGGCCCCGAGCGCGAGAGGGTTCTGCAAGTACGGGCTGCAGAATGTGTTGTCGACGCACACCATCGCGCCGGCGGCCTTGCCCATTTCGGCCAGCACGGCGATGTCGACGATCTTGAGCGTCGGATTCGTGGGCGTCTCGATCCAGATGAGCTTCGTATTCTTGCGGATCGCGCCCTTGGCCGCGTCGTGGTCGGTCATGTCGACCAGCGTGATCTCGATGCCGAGCTGGGCGAAAACCTTGTGGAACAGCCGATTGGTCCCGCCATATACGTCATCGCAGAGCACCACATGGTCGCCGGTTTTGAGAAGGTGCAGCACGGCACCCGTCGCCGCCACACCACTCGAGTACACCAGCCCATGCTTGCCGCCTTCCAATGAAGCCAGGTTCGCCTCGAGAGCTGTACGTGTCGGGTTGGCCGCCCGGCTGTAGTCGTACTCGCCGATGATCTCCCCGGGCGATTTCTGCACGAAGGTCGAGGTCTGGTAGATGGGCATGCAGATGGCCCCGGTGCTGGGGTCGGGGCTCTGGCCGGCGTGGATGGCCTTGGTGCCGAAGCGGGCGGAGTCGTCGATGTGCATGGAAGGGCCTCGATTGCGTTGGCGCGTGCGCGGGGGTCGTGGGCGAGAGCCGGAGGGTAGGGGCCGCAGCGAGATCGGGCCTCCGCCTATGATCGCCGCTCGCCGCGGGCCGATCGGCCCGTGCGTCACGCAACTCAATTTCCAGCCGACGATGCGCGCGGTGCCGCCGCCGCGCTGTGTCCTTGTTTGAGGCCCCATGCCACCGAAGCCAGAGATCACCATCCGCCTACCCGGGTTCGCCAACGGCAAGCCCCGCGTGTTCGACCTGCGATCGACCCTGAGCGGTTCCCCGAAGGCCGAGGTCCTTGCCGGCCTCACGGTCGCGCTGGCCCTGGTTCCCGAGTCGGTCGCCTTCGCGTTCGTCGCGGGCGTGCCGCCATTGGTCGGCTTGTACGCCGCGTTCATCGTTTGCTTGCTGACCGCCATCTTCGGCGGGCGGCCGGGCATGATCTCGGGCGCCACCGGCGCGATGGCTGTCGTCGTGGTTGCGCTGGTGGCGGATCACGGCATCGGCTACCTCTTCCCCGCGGTCGTGTTGTGCGGGTTGATCCAGGTCGCCGCGGGCTTACTCAGGCTCGGCAAGTTCATCCGCATCGTGCCCCACCCGGTGATGCTGGGGTTCGTCAACGGCCTGGCGATCGTGATCCTGCTCGCGCAGGCCGACAGCTTCAAGACGCTCACCGCGGATGGCGCGATGGCGTTCCTCCAGGGCACCCGCCTGTGGCTCATGATCGGCCTCGTGGCCGCGACGGTGGGCATCATCGCATTCCTGCCCAGGCTCACCCGCGCCGTTCCGGCGTCGCTGGTGGCCATCATCACGATCTCCATCGCCGCGATCGCCATCAACGCCGTGAGTCCGGGCACGGCCACCGAGCGCCCCGTGCGCACGGTGGGGGATCTTGTGCTCGACAACACCAAGGCCGCCGCCGTGCGCCAGGCCCAATCTACTAAGGATACCGCTGCGCTCGCCGCCGCCTCGGCCGAGCTGCCCGAGCGCGTGCGCGACTCGGTCGTCGTGACCAACGAGACCCACGCTCCTCTGGCCCCGCTGACGAGCAAAGAAACCACTGCCGCCCTGGCCTCGGTCGACGAATCGGGGGCCGGCATCTCGGGCGGCCTGCCGCGGCCCGCGTGGCTGGACTTCGATCTGCCGCCGTTCACGTTCGAGACCTTGCTCATTATCTTGCCCTTTTCTGTTATTCTCGCCGGCGTCGGGCTCATCGAGAGCCTGATGACCATGACGCTCGTCGACGAGCTCACGCAGACCCGCGGCAATGGCAACCGCGAGTGCCTGGGGCAGGGCGTGGCGAATATTGCTTGCGGCTTCTTCGGCGGCATGGGCGGCTGCGCGATGATCGGCCAGAGCCTGATCAACGTGAAGGCGGGAGGCCGCCGCCGGCTCTCGGGCATCACCGCCGCGCTCAGCCTGCTGGCGTTCATCCTGTTCCTGGCCCCGCTCATCGAGGCCGTGCCCATCGCCGCGCTCGTGGGTGTTATGTTGATGGTCGTCGTGGGCACGTTCGAGTGGACGACCTTACAAACCTGGCGCAAGATCCCGAAAGCGGAAGTCCTGGTCATGCTCGTCGTCGCGGGCTACACGGTCTTCATGCACGACCTGGCGACGGCGGTCCTTCTGGGCGTCATCATCTCGGCCCTCATCTTCGCGTGGAACAAGAGCAAGCACTTCTACGCCGACCTGCAGTTGAATGAGCAAGGCAGCCGGATCTACCAGCTCCACGGCGGCCTGTTCTTCGGCAGCGTGTCGAGGTTTCGGGAACTCTTCGACCCGGCGAACGACCCCGACGACGTAGTCATCGACTTCTACTTCAGCCGCGTGTACGACCAGAGCGGCCTCGAGGCCATCAACGCCCTGGCCGAGCGGTACACGGCCCTGGGCAAGCGGCTGCACCTGCGGCACCTGAGCGAGGACTGCCGGCGCTTGCTCGACAAGGCCGGCGACCTGGTCGAGGTCAACATCAGCGAGGACCCGCACTACCACGTGGCGACGGATCGGACGACGTGGCACGACGATCCGGCGCGGTAGGCCCCGATTGCAATCCGTGCGACACAACAGATAACCCGCCCGAGCCCCATGAGAGCTCGGACGGGTTCCACGACACCTTCTGGTTGCCGTTCTCGGCCTCTTGCTTACGCGGCCTTCTCGCCGGTTCCCGTGCCGCCGGCCTTGATCTGCAGCTGCCCGTTGCCGCCGCTGGCGAAGGGCACGTAGATGTTCTCGCAGGTGGCGCTGGAGAGCTCGCCCCGCTTGGCGGTAATGTTGTACACCGCGCTGGCGGTCCCGGCCTCGATCCCGGTGTCAACAAAACTCTTGGTGCCTGTCGAGCCCACGAGCGTGAAGCCCGATTGGCCATTGAGCTGGCGGCGGACCTCGAAGAAGGTGCCGGTGTGGCTCTGGGCGTTGTCGGCCTTGAAGGCGAGCACCACGTTGCCGTTGTTGTCGATGCTGGCGTCGATGTCGTAGGGCATGCCGGGCGCGGGGGCCGGGGTCGGGTCGGCCGGCGCGGGGATCTGGGCGATCGTGTACACGCTGGGGTCGCCGGTCGCCTTGGCGTAGGCCTTGATGGTGGCCAGGTTGCCCGCGCCGAAGCTGCGCAGCGCCTTGGCGGCGTCGTTGGCGGCGGCGGTCGCCGCTTCCTTCTCGGCGTCCTTGGCGGCCTGCGTCGACACGGCGTCCTGGGCGCTCGTGAGCAGTCCTTCAAGCGTCGTGATCGATTCCACGCTGAGGCCGATGGCCGCGGCGTTGTCGGCCCACACGGGCACGTGGGTGGCATAGAAGCTGATCATCGCGTCCTTGGAATCGGGAACGATCGGCATGGCTGCATCTCCCTGGGTGGCCCGCGTCGGGGCGTGTTCGCTTGCGGCCGAGGGCGACGGTGCCCGCGTGGCCGTTGCATTTTGCATCGGCGCGGCCGCATCGAAACTTTCGTTCGCCGATCAAGAAAATGCAACATGCGAACGCGATCGCGGCTCTCGGTCCGGGAGGGCGGTCTTTATCGGAAAGATAACATCGCGTTGCGACGCGATCGTGCGCTGAGCGGGTGCGGAGGCTGCCGGGTGTGGGGAGGGATCGGCGGTGGCGGGCGGGTGTGTTGAGAAGGACGCCGCCGGGGTGGCCGCTGGCAATGGGCCATTGGCAATGGGCCATGGGGGAGAGGGGGAGGAATGCCGGAAAATGGCCGGAAACCGGCGATCTGTGCCCGCGTGGAGCTTCTTACTCCCTCCCCAGCCCCCGGCGGGGCCGCTCCGCGGGGGCTCTCGATCAGTGCCGAGGTCTTCCGAGGCGGAGGGGGGCTTTGCCAGTTGCAATGGGCGATTGGCGCGGTAAGCTCGCAGAGACATGGGGGAGTCGAGAAACGACGATCGGCTAGAGAATTTGTTGGCTTACCCCGCCCCTTGATCTTTGTCCGCTGCCTCGAGCACCTCTGTCCAAGCCTCGGCTTCGCTGCCTGTTGCGGCCTCGACCATCCGTGTTGCCAATGCGTGAACTTCACGTGTCGAGCCCGTGGTGTTCACGATTGCAAGTGCCACCGATGCTGAATTCGGCAACTCCGGCCGCCGGAGTATGACCTCGGAGAGACGACGAGGCTTACTGCTGTCCTCGGGCTCCAGGGCTTTCAAGACCGCTCGACGCACGACACGGAGATGGTTGTCGTTGGTTGCGTATTTGTGCCAGTTGGCGATAAACTCTTCAGGTGTAAAAACTTGCCGTACTCGATCCGGCGTCATGCCCACGACGATTGCATCAAGCAGGTTCAGGCCGTCTTGGCCATCGATGCGCCTTTGGATGAACTTTCGAAGCGCAACCAATGGAGCTTGTATGATATAGTCGACATACTTGCTGATGCTTGTGGTCTCATCCACGAGAGTGGTCAGTTCGCGTTTGTTGGGCAGTTGGCTAGTTCGTTGCCGAACTGAGAAATCAAGGCTCCTTACAGCGCCCAAGCCGAGAACAATTGCGCCAACCGCGCCGTGTGCGTTCTGGTTGAACACTGCAATTAATCTTTCGTACAACAAGCCACTGTCACACAGGCTCACCATCATTGTGCGAAAGTGCTTGATGCCGTCGTTGATTTCGTTCGTGTATGGTACATCAGTGTAGAGTTCATCAAGGCAGTCGCATCGCAGTAATGCCAAGGCCGAAGAGATTGCGTCCGCATCTTTACCGGTAGAGTCTTTGAGATATTTGGCGATGTCTTTCGCTACCGCATCCCATGCGACACCAAGCTTCGGAGCGTGCATTGCAACGCAGGTGGCCCGGCTCAAATCTTGGAGTGAAACCTCCTTGTTTTGTGTGGGGTATAGCGATTCCTGAGTGTCCTTTGGCGAAGCGCTCCAGAGGCGTTTCCACCATGAGGTGGTGTCTGGCCAGTTGCCGTAAAGCGTATTGAGACATGAGACGAACCCCAAGCGTTCTTTCGGAACTTGGATCTCAGTAAGCGACGGTATGCCATCAATCGTTAGGTAGTTGTACTTAAGCTCGGGCTGGATGGTGGACCAAAGCGAGCCCCATGCATCGCCAAGGTGACGCCCAGCCTCCGCCGTACTTGTGTTTTGTGCTAGTTGTTGGATCTGCATGGCGAGGACTTGGATGGTCTTACGCCGTGGGCAAAGTTGTACGGCCTGATTACACAAGTCTTGAGAATCGGCGCGAAGAGTCCACCCCGTTGCGTTTGTGATGAGGAGTTCAACGAGATCAGCGATCGACTCTCTGCTGTGTGTGGGATGTGCTATGCTGAGGGCGGCGAGGCTAGTGATAGCAGTGGTGACGACGGGTATGCCGTTGGAGACAATCGATGATGCGATGGTGTTCTGTGATTGATGTAGTGTGGCCCAAAACAACGCGTCGTCATCGGGTGAGTGAAACTCGAGGTCTTGTCTCGACACAAGGGAATGAACGATACGGCCTGCCATCAAGAACTCATCCGCGTCTGAGCGACTCCACGTGTTCAATACAAGGCAAGCGAGCATCTGCTGGCGATCGGAAGTGAGCCAGCCCATCGGCAACTCCCGGATCGAATGCATCTCTTGGTTCAGAAGCTTGCTTCGAATTACCTCGCTGGTATAGCCCTCTCTCCGGAGGAGTTCGTATGCGGCCAGGGATTCAATGGAGAACTCCATGTCCGCTGGCATCGGCCACCTGGGTGCGAACGTCAGCCTTGGGGCGTGCTGCAGTTGTCGGGCGCGCAGGTCGTTGGCAAAGAGTTTGATCTGCCTGAGAGTTGGCGGACGTCCCCACAAGATCGTCAGGTGGGTAAACAGGCGTTCGATCTCACTAAGCGCCTTTGGCGTGCCCATGATTCCAAGCGAGTGGCAAAGCGCCAGGCGAAGCTGCTCTTGCCATTGAAGAACGCGAAGGGGTGGGACATCCAGTCGCACTGCAAAGGTCTTATCAAGAAACGAGCTATCTCTGCCAGAGCCTCGCGTGCCAGTATCGTCGGCGTGCTGGCTGTCGATCGGCCAGAGCGTCTCCATGTGTGTTCGGTCGTACGGGACCAGTAGCCATACTTGTTTGACCAGCGCACGCTGTGATTCATCTAATAACGTTGAAGGCGAGTCCAGTTCCAGAAACGCACGGAGTGTCCTCCAGACGGCGAGGGCTTCCTGGGCTTCGAGTCGGTCCAGGTTGTCTAGCACGAGGACGAGTCGACGGTGTGGATGCTGTGTCTCTGTTTCGGTCTTTGTCCCGATGCATCGTTTGAGCAAAGTGACGAATCTGGACTCAAATTCCTCGACGCCGAGCGATCGACTGCCACGGATCTCAGTCTCGACCTCGTGCGGCTGGCGCCGCAGCAGGTGTTCAACGAACGAAGGCCGTTGGATGCCGCGGGCAATTTCAATCCCCGAACGCCAAGGCGGGTACTTCTGCTTAGACCGTGTGGGATCCCAGGACGAGGTGTCGCGGAGCCACAGTTGAGTCGCACCGGCCAGTGCGAGCGTCCCGGATGCAATGACCCAAACCCAAGCGAGCGTAAGGTGGCCGTGTGTGGCGAGCACAAAGGTGCCAAAAGCGAGCATAGAGAGCCCCGCAACAACCTCAAGTGTCGGACAGATCATCCAATGCTGTTTTGGATCCGTGAGCATTAAGAAAAAGGAAGCGATGGACCGTTGTACCCATGCCGCCGCTACGACGACGATGATCGCTACCAGCAACCAATATGCGGGAGCTTGCTTGAGAAGCGCCCGGACGTCGTCCACGGAGCGAACCCCGGCAACACGATCGCTGAGCAGCAATGGCACGATGACGAAAACAATCGCGATTAGCAGCAGGTCGCGTGCTCTGAAGAGCGCCCGCTCCGTTCGTTTCTCGATATGCAACTTGCCGCGAAGCTGATCAAAGACCCGTTCGGCCTTCCGATGGGCGGTGCGCTTGAGCCACCGCTTCTTTCGCAGCGCCCTGGCGAGACCGCTCAGGAACGCGACTCGCAATGGATCGCCCTCGTGCTTCCACGCATCGAACGTGTAGACCAAGACCGAGTCGCCGCACTTCTCTTGAAGGAGATTGACGATCGTTGACTTGCCAGAGCCCCACGAGCCTTCCAACGCGATGGCCTTGCCGCCGTTCTTCCCCTTAACAATGTCGGCAATCGCTCTTGCGACGCGATCATGCCCGCCACCGGCCAGGTCCACATCGGAGGGCTCGTCATCCAACAGTTCGACCACCGGCACGACGGGAGTGGTCTCCCCTACCGGATCCGCTTCGCCGTTCTGCTGTTGTTCAGTCATACGGGAGAACTCTACCCAATCTCCCGGCATCGGGCCTGTCAGGTCTGCCCTCTTGGAGCGTGAATGCGTTGAGCCCCGCGCAATCCCCCCTCACGGCCTCCCAGCCCCGATCCGCCCCCCATTCCCGGACCCCGCCCGCCCATCGGCGGCCACCATCGGTCCCACGGCGGTCACTCCCGTTCCCACGGCGGCCGCCGCCGTTCCCGCGATGGCCGCTCCCGTTCCCACGCGGGCCACGCTCGTGTCCATGAGGATGGCCGCCGTTCCGACCCCGATGGCCCCCGTTCCCACCAGGGCCGCCGCCGCTCCCGCGATGGTCGTGGTCGGTCGGGCGATGCCCGCCGCCGGCCCCGCGCCGGTGGCCGGGGCTCACTCCGGGGGTTCGGCTCCCGCGCTCGCCGCGCTCAGCGTCGCGCACTCGGGGCAGATCGCCAGCGGCCCGGCCGTCGCGGGCACCGAACTCATGTCGTACCCGCAGCCCGGGCAGCCCCCCTCGTTACCGATCTTCCAGGCGGCTTCGCACTTCGGGCAGGGCGTCAGGCCGTCGGCATCCCGACCCGCACCCAGCATCCACGCGCCGCACGCGGGGCACTGGCCGCGTGCGGCCAGCAGGGCCGCGCTCGCGGCGCGTCCGTCGGACGCCCATCTCGATCGGGCAGAGCGCCGCACGATGGCGGACGCAACGAACGCCCCGAGGATGCTCGCGATCGCCGGGCCCATGACGATCCGGAACGCGAACCACCCCATGCCGCCCGCGGCGAACATGGCCAGCTTGGCCAGGGCGGACATCTGGATCACGGCCGCGAGCCACAGCCAGAAGGCGATCCGGAGCTTGCGGAGCGTGTCCGCGTCGAGGGGAACATCGGCCCGGCGGAACGGGAGCATCGCCGGCGCATCACGCAGGTCGGGGATGATCCCACACCGCGCGATACGGTGGTCCAACATCGATTGGAGATCCGGCGGTCGGTCGGCCATCCCCGACCATTGCCCGCTCGGGCTGGGACGCGGCAGCACTCAGGGGCAGCCCATCACGAACGCGTTCTGGTACTCGAGGAAGTCCAGGATCGTCAGGTCGCCGTCGCCGTCCAGGTCGGCACGGGCGTCGCCGGTGGCGAAGAGGTTGCTGAACTCCAGGAAATCGAAGATGTTGAGCGCGCCGTCGCACGTCAGGTCGGCCGGACAGGGATTCACGCAGATGCCCATCGGGTTATTCAGGGCGCTTTGCAGGTTCGAGAACGTGATGGCCGTGCCGCCGTTGGCGCCGCCGCCGGCCGAGCAGCCGCCGTGGGTGTGGATGCCGATGGCCTGGCCGCTGGCCTCGTCGATGACCGGTGACCCGCTGTTGCCGCTCGACGTGTCCATCGCGTAGCGCAAGCGGGACCCGTCGAACTCTACGAAGGGGCCCGTGTGCGTTTTTTGGGCGCGGAACCACGTCGGATCGACCGAAGCGCCCGTGACGCCGTGGCCGGTGACGCGGATGTCCTGCCCGGTGACCGGCGGGATGGCGGTCGCGAGATCGAACGCGTCGCCCTGGGCCTCGTGGGGCCGCATCCCCGTGTTGGGGTTGGCGAACGCGCCGGCGTAGTACCAGTCCTGGCCCAGGCCGCTGGCTTGCTCCTGCGTGCTGCTCGCGTCGATGGCGTACTGGTGGTCCGGATGGGGCATCACCGGCACGCCGCCGGGCGTCGACAGCGGGTTGTTGAAGTGGACCTGCACGAAGTTGCAATGCCCGGCCGCCAGCACGCACCTCATGCAGTCGCTGATGATCCAGGCCGTGCAGTTGGCGCTGCCGCTGGCGCTCCAGCCACGCGCGACGCGCGGGTCGCTGGAGAGCTGGCGGTCGTCGGTATCGCCGCAGATCGAGTCGGGTTCGCCCGGCGACGCGATCGGCTGGAACGAGCCGGGCTGCACGAGCACGCGATCGATCGTGATGGCGCTCACGTTGGCGTCGGGAACGCTCAGCACCTCGACCCGCACGGCGTCGCCGTTGAAGAAGGCTGACATGTTCCGCCATTGCTCGACGTGCGTCGACTCAAGCCGCTGCACGGCCCCGTCCCTGAGCGACGTAAGCCGGATGATGGTGGGGGGCGTGCCCGCCGGGGCCCCGCCAAGGTCGACCGACCCGAAGTCCACCCGCATCCACGCGGCCCCGGGCACCGAGACGGTGTGCTCGTAGATCGTGACGCGGCCCAGGTCGTCGGCGATGGGCGCCGCGGGGTCGTCGCCCACGATCGGCCCGCTCGACACGCCCACCGGCACGAACACCGGGTCGATGGGGTCGGCCAGCGTGATCGAGGCGGTCAGGGCGGCGCAGGCGAGGACGGCAAGGGGCGTGGTGGGACGCATCGGGATCTCCTCTCGGGGTCGATCGGTTCCTCGGACTCGGCTATTCTCGCCGAAACCGGACCCCGATGCAAGGCGATTTTCGCGGCTCGGCCGGACTTATGGGTATTCTGGGAACTCGATGTCGGCAAACTGCTCGGCGTAATTCGCGTGCCGGCCGGCCGAACTCGTGTAGAGCGGCCGGTTCACCTGGTCGTAGCTCAGCGTGCGGAGGGTGCGCTTGGTCTTGTAGAACTCGCGGCAGGCGTCGTCCCACGGCAATCCAAGGAACTCGATGACACGCGGCAACTGCGTCTGCGGATCGGCGACCAGATCCTCGTAGCGCACCTCGAGGATCGGCACGCCCAGCGTCTCCTTCCAATGCGCCATCAATCGCTCGGATTGCTCATACGCCTTGGCGACCCAGTCGAGCCTGGTCGTCCACGGCATCGCGTCGTTGTTGAACGCGCCCATGTAGCACGAGATCGCCACGTCGCGCGGGTCTCGGCGGATGTGGATGATGCGCGTCCTGGGGAACAGCCGCGCGATGAGCCCCGCGATGCGCGTGTTGCCGATGGCCTTGTTGGCGATGCGCTCGGCACCCGGGGCCATCTTCGTGATCTCACGCACGTAGTCGTCGGCGGCCCGGTTCCACTTGAAGCGGTTCAGGCTTCCGAACTGTTTGCCCTCGGGCGCATCGGGCTTGTACGCCGCCATGGCCTGTGCGAAGAACCGCTCCAGCGTGTCGAGCTCGCCCACGCCCGCGCCCTGGGGGTGCGAGTGGATGATCTGGTCCAGCAAGCTCGTGCCCGAGCGCGGCATGCCCGCGATGAACACCGGCACCTCGCTCTCGCACGAGCTCTCTGGGAAGCCGGCCATGTTCTCCTTCGACCACATCTCGATGATCGCGGCGGTCTGTTGTTCGTACGCGTCGGGGTCAAACGGTTTCGTCTCGAGTTCGTTGCCCTGGGTTGCCGCGTCGAACGCATCCGAATACCGACCCGCACGATCCAACGCCTTGGCCCGCAGGTGCCACGCGGCGCTGCGCAGCTCGTGGGGCGTGTCGACCGCCCCGCTGAGTTCATCGATGATCTCGATCGCCCCGTCGTAGTCCTTGTCCTGCACGCGCAGCTTGGCCTGCTCGTATCGCAGGTGGGGGGGCACTGGCTGGTTCTTCGCGTCCAACTCGGCCGCCATCGCGTCGACGACTTCCCTCGCCTCCTCCGTCCGCCCCGCTTCTTCAAGACATCCCGCGCGATGGATCCGCAGCGGCACGTCGCCCGGCACGAGTTCGAGCGCCTGGTCGCATAAATCCAACGCCAGCTCGGTATTCGCCGCCCGCCGCTCGAGCCGGCTGAGCACCGCGAACGCCCCGGCGTTTGGCCCCTGCCCGAGCGCCTTACGCCCGTGGTGGCGGACCTGCTCGACATCGCCCGTCCGCTCGGCGATGGCCGCCAGGAAGAGGTGCAGCTGCGCATCGCCGGGCATCTTCTTGAGCCCCGCCATCGCCAGCTTGTGCGCCTCGGCGAGCTGCCCGCCCTCGAACGCCCGCTGCACCGGGTCGACCACCTTGCGCCGCCGCTGGACCTGCTGGGGCGAAAGCCGCATCTTTGTATAGCCACTGCTCATCGCGGGGATGGTATGGGCTGCTTACGTGTCGGACCCCAGGTTTCGGAGCATTCCGGGCACGTGGTCACACCCTCGATAGTTGCCGGCACGCCCCGCAGGTCATACTCGCACCGCGGGCACTCCACCGGCACGCCCACCTTCCAGGCCGAAGAGCACTTGGGGCAGGTCGTGAACCCGTCGGCCTCGGCAATCGCCCCGCCGATGTCGGTCTCGCACACGGGGCACACGCCCCCGGACGCGATGATCCTCGCGCTCATCCGCCGCCCCCGGCGTCGCCAATGCAAGGAACGCGAGCACTCCGATTGTCCACGCTGGGACCAACGCGGTCATGAGAACAGCCGTGAACGGCACGCCGTGCTTCTTCATGACGGCGTGGTCCCACATCCACATGAACGCAAACGCGACGAGCAAGCACACCACGCACGCGATCGTGTACGACCGCTGCAACCGCTCAGTTGCCGCACCGACCTTGACACGGCCTCTCTTCCACGGCCACATCGGCAGCTTGTGCAGCCGTTCGACCACCTGTACGCGTCGGCCACGTTCGTCTTCGATGATGGGGTTTCGCGATGCCATCACTCAGAGTCGTTCCTTGGAGGACCACTCCCACGAACACTCGGGGCACACCATCACGCCCCGTTCGTCGTGCGGCGTCCCGATCATGTCATACCCACAATTCCCACACGCGGCGATCGCCCCAACATGCCAGGCACCGGAGCACGCGGGGCATGTTGCGAGGCCATTGTGCCCAGGCTTAACGCCGGCGATGCCGTAGCCGCAGCTCGGGCACGTACCGTCGGCGGCCATCGCTCTGGCGGCGAACTGGCGACCCGGGCCAGTCCAGATCCAGTGGTGGATCTGATTGAGCACGAGCCACAGACCGACGCACACGAGCATCATGGCCATCAAGATCAATGCCCCGGTCCGGTTCTGGACCGCGACGGCGATCAACGCGCACAAGACGGCGAGGCCAAGGCCAATGAGCCCGATCAACCCCTCGCACACCATCCAGCGCCGCACGCTCGGGCTCAGGATGCGAGCACTCGGGATGTTCCAAGGCCAGCGTGGTGCGGAGGACAACTCGGGCACGACCGGAACTCGCCGCCCGTTCTCATCGTCCACCTTGGCGCTGGTGATGGCCATCGCGGCGTCTCCGACAATTCAGACTCCAGCCGGCTGCATCCCGCTGGCCACACTACTCCCACCCGCCTTCGCCAGATGCTCGATCAGGTCGATCTCGCTCAGCACGCCCACGATCTTGCCCTCGCTCACCACGATGGCCGCCTGCTGCTCGCCGAACACGCCGTAGAGCTCTTCCACCCTGGCCGAGGGGCTCAGCAGCCCGCCGATCTGGGTCTCGATGGTGCGCACGGGCGAGTCGATGTTGACCTCGTCGCGTTGCAGCCCGCGCAGGATGTCGATCTCGTGGACCATGCCCAGCGGCTTGCCATCGTCGTCGGTCAGGGGCACCTGGCTGATGCCGTGGCGGCGCATCAGGTCGATCACCTCGCGCAGCGGCCGGTCCTGGTTCGCGGTGATGACGGTGGTCGATTCGTCGATGAGGTCGCCCACGACCCCCAGCCCGCGCGGCTTCTCGAGCATCCCGTGCATCTTCATCCAATCGTCCTTGAGGTACTTGGTGATGTAGCGGCCGGCCGAGTCGGGGCAGATGGCGATGACGGTCTTGCCCGCACCAAGCCGCTTGGCCACCTCGATGGCGATGTGCGCCATGCCGCCCGATGACCCGCCGCAATACAAACCCTCCTCGCGGATCAACCGACGCGCCATCGTGAAGCACTCGTAGTCGCTCACCTGGTGCATCTCGTCGACGACCGATGGGTCGAACGCCCGGCAGATGATGTCCTCGCCCAGGCCCTCGACCTTGTACACGTACGGCGTGCTAGGCTCGCCCGTCTTGAACATGCTGTAATGCACGCTGCCCAGCGGGTCGACGCCCACGATCAGCGTCTTGGCGTTCTGCTTCTTGAAGTACCGCCCGATGCCCGAGATCGTGCCGCCCGTGCCGGTGCCCACGACGATCGCGTCGACCTGCCCGCCATCGGTTTGTTCGTAGAGCTCGGGCCCCGTGCTCGTCTCGTGGGCCTCGATATTCCACTGGCTGTGGTACTGGTCCATGTAGAACGCCCCGGGCGTATCGGCGGCGACCTTCTTGGCGCGATTCACGTAGTGCTCTGGGCTGTCGCCGGGAACGTCGGTGGGCGTGATGATGACCTCGGCCCCGAACGCCCGCAGCGCGTCGATCTTCTCCTGGCTCATCTTGTCGGGCATGGTGAACACCGCGTGATACCCGCGCGCCGCCGCGGCCATCGCCGCCCCGGCCCCGGTGTTGCCGCTGGTGTTCTCGACGATGGTCCCGCCCGGCTTGAGCAGTCCCTCCTCCTCGGCCCGGCGGATGATGTGCCAGGCCATGCGGTCCTTGATCGACCCCGCCGGGTTCATGAACTCGCACTTGGCGTACACCGTCGCCGCGCCGGGGGGCACGACAGTATTGAGCCTCACGAGGGGGGTGCTGCCGATGGCGTCGAGGATGGTGTCGTAGGCGTGCATGTCGTTATTCCCACTAGACTTCGATTCGGGTGTGAGCCGGGCTTCCGTGCCAGGCCCGGATGCTGACCGGGGTCACACCCACAGGGTAGGGGAACCGGGCCCGGGCGTGTTGCGGAGAGTCACCTGATGGGGGTGGTGGGTTTCACCCCGGGGCTCTCGTCCCCGATGCCGCCACCGTGGGGTTCGCGATACCAGGGGAGAAACGTATATGGGCCCGCGAGTGATCGGTCTCTTCGTCGGAGGGTTCCTGGCCGCGACGGCTACGGCCCAGGTCATCCCCGATGTCGGTATCGTGATGACGGCGGACAATCCCGAACTGCGGCCAGGCGAAAGCACCTTGGTCACGCTCTCTGCGGCCTGGCTCGGCGCATCCACGCGGACCTACGACATCGCCGTGGTCGAGACGAACCTAGTGAGTTCGGCCGGCAGCATGGGCCTGAGCGACCCGATGCTCATCGACGGCATGGCGGGCCCGGGCACGATGGCCGGCGAGATCTCACCCACCGGCGTCGACGGCATCCTCGCCGGCAAGCTCAACTGGCCCTTCCCGATCTTCCCGCCACCGCCCTACCCGCTCCCCTTCTGGCAGGCCACCTACACCGCCCCAGCGGACGTCGCGGCTCCCTTCGACGTCGAACTCTCGACGCTCACCACCCGTTTCGACGCCTACATCGAGATGAGCAGTTCCGAGACCGTGTCGCTGATCGACGAGATCGTCGAGGGCCGCGCCACCATCCGCGTCGTCCCCGCGCCCGCCGGAACAATGGTGTTGGGCCTCGCCGTCTTCGGATTCGGCCGCCCTCGCCGCCGCTGAAGTCTCCGGGAGTTGAGGCAAGCTACCGGGGTTCATTCCCAACTACTCAACATGGCCGAGACGCCCAGCTTCAATAAGGCACTCGGGTGGACCGTCATACCCATCGCCCTTGGGTATGCAGGAATGGTCGTATTGGCAATGTTCGTCGAGCAATCTGGCAAGATGGAGATGCAGTCCGTCATGTGGGTGTTCTTGCCGGCGACGCTGTTCGCGTTTCTCGCCGGTCTGGCCGTGTTCCTTCCCGCGATCATCGCCGGCCCCGACCGCGGCCGCCAATTCGGCCTGTGGGTGGCCCACGTAACCCTCTCGATACTCGTGAGCATCGTCATGATGGTCATCAGCGTGACCGTCGTGCTGTTAGTGGGTAGGCAGCCAGCGCCTCGCCCTCGGCCCCGAATCTGCCGATACCATCCCCCATGTCCACCCCCCCTTCCGACACCCCCGCCCGCATCTTCACCCTCACCCTCAACCCATGCATCGACATGGGCGTCCAGGTCGACACCGTCGAGCCCGAGCACAAGCTCCGCTGCGGCCAGCCCAAGCGCGAGCCCGGCGGCGGGGGGCTCAACGTCACCCGGGCCATCGCCGAGCTGGGAGGCAAGTCGACGGCCGTGTTCCCCGCGGGCGGCAAGGTGGGCGACCTGCTGAAATTCCTGGTGGGCCTCTATTGCACCGGTAAGTTGTGCGACCAGCGGGGCGTGCCCGTGATGGCACCCACGCGCGAGAACGTCATCGTCAACGAGACCAGCACCGGCAACCAGTTCCGCTTCAACATGCCCGGGGCCGAGCTGAGCGACGACGAGGCCGAGGCGTGCCTGGCCGCGCTCGTCGACGGCGTTGGGAGTGTGGAAGGCGGGGGGCTCGCGGTCATCAGCGGCAGCCTGCCCCCGGGCGTCGAGCCACCCTTCGTGCGCACCATCATCGACAGGGTGCGCGCTGTCGGCGGGCGCGTCGTCGTTGATAGTTCTGGACCCGCGCTCCGAGAGGCCCTGGGCGCGGGCGTGTGCATGGTCAAACCGAATCGTCGCGAGCTGGCCGACACGATTGGAAACATGAACCCCGACGAGTCCGATCCCGCCGTCGTGGGCGCCGCCGCCATCGAACTGGCCCAAACGCACAACATCACCTACGTGCTGGTTAGCATGGGCGGCGACGGTGCCGTCTTGGCTATGAAGGACGGCTACGCCTTCTGCCAAGCCCCGAAGGTCGACGTGCATAGCGCCACCGGCGCGGGCGACAGCATGGTCGCCGCCGCGGTCCTGGCCATCGAACGCGGCAGTTTACCGGAAGAGATCCTGCGTGACGGTGTCGCCGCCGGAGCCGCCGCCGCCATCACCCCGGGCACGGAACTCTTGAAATGCCCCGACTTCGAGCGTCTCCGCGACTCGATGCCCCTGCCCAGGATGGTGCGTTCCACCCCCGCGAAGGCCAAGGCATGACCGGAGACAAGCACAAGCCGGGACTCATGCGATCACTGGGATCGTTCGTGGGCGAGATCGTCAAGGCGGTCAAGACCGATCCCGACAAGTACGATCGAGATCGAGCGCCAAGAGAGCTGTCCGACGACGACGAGGTCATCCTCCGCCGCACGACAACGACGATCGACGAGGTCCGCGTGCGCAAGGACAAGCTGGGTTAGATCTTGTAGACCTCGCGGAGCTTCCCGCCAAGATACTCCATCAGCGGCTGCGATTCCAACGGCCGTCCCGTCACCTTCTCGCACAGCTCGCCCGCCCCATACCGACGGCCGTGCGCGTGGACGTTCTCGTTCAGCCATTGCTTGAGCCGCCCAAAGTCGCCCTTGGCGAAGTCGTTGTCGAGCCCGGGCACCTGCTGGCTGATCGTCTGCCAGAGCTGGGCCGCGTACAGGTTGCCCAGCGTGTACGTCGGGAAATAGCCGAACAGCCCGAAGCTCCAATGGACGTCCTGCAGGCACCCGTTCGTGTCGTCGGGCACGTCGAGCCCGAGCATGTCCTTGAATCGTTCGTTCCAAGCGCCCGGCAGGTCGTTCACCGACAGGTCCCCCGAGATCAACGCCCGCTCGATGCCGAAACGCAGCATCACGTGCAGGTTGTACGTGCCCTCGTCTGCCTCGACGCGGATGTACGTCGGCCGCACGATGTTGACCGCGCGGTACACCTCTTCCTGGTCGAACTTGCCAAGCTCGGCGAACTGGTCGCACGCCTCTTGGTAGATCCATTTCCAGAACGGCCGGCTGCGCCCGACCATGTTCTCCCACATGCGGCTCTGGCTCTCGTGGATGCCCAGCGAGATGTCGTCGGCCAACGGCGTGCCGAAACTCTGGATGGCCTCGCCGCCCGGGCCTTCGTGCGTGCCGCTCTTGGGCAGCCCCTGCTCGTACATGCCGTGCCCGGCTTCGTGCATAGTGCCGTACAGCGCACCGGGGAAGTACTCTTCGTCGTAGCGCGTGGTCAGCCGCGTGTCGCCCGGGGCGAGCCCCTCGCAGAAGGGGTGCGTCGTGATGTCTAGCCGGCCCGCGTTGAGATCGAAGCCGATGGCCTTGAGCACGTGCAACCCGAGCGCGTGCTGGCGATCGCTCGGCGCATGGATCTTCGTCGGCGCATCATTGGGCGCCTTGCCCGAGTCCTGCAACTCCTTCACCAGCGCCGAGAGCTGCTCGCCCAGCGGCGTGAATACCGTCTCGACTTCCTTGGCCGTTGCGTTGTGCTCGTACTCATCCAGCAACGCGTCGTACAACTCGCCGCCTTCCGCGTAGCCGAACGCCTTGGCCTTCTCCCGCGAGAGTTCGACCATGCTGCTCAAGAGCGGCGCAAAAGACTTGAAGTCGTTGTTCTTGCGTGCTTCTTTCCACAGATCCTGGGCCTTGCTGCCCGTGCGAGCCAGTTCTTCGACCAGCGGCTTATCCAGCTTCATCTGCTTGTCGTAGTCTCGTCGGAATTCCCGCACGCACGCCCACTGCTGGGCATCAAGATCCTCGTCCTCACAACCGGCGATCAGGTTGCCAAGTTCTTCCGACGTGCCGCGTTCGTGCATCATGCCCGCCATGAGCGCCATCTGCTCGGCCCGCGCATCACCGCCACCACGCGGCATGTAGGTCTCCTGGTCCCACCCCAGCAGGGCCGCGATGGATTTGAGCGTGGCACCCCGGCGCCCGTAGGCGCACAATTCGGCGTACTTCGACATGCGTCGTCTTCCTTTCAGAATCTCGTAGGATGAATAGGTTACTCGGGCAGCTTTGCCAGCTCCGCTTCGACACGTTCGGCAAGACGAGCGATCGTCTCGACCGAGAAATCAAGCTTGATGCCCGCCGCCTCGAACAATTCGGGTAGCGGCCGCGAGCCGCCGAGCGACAACGCGTGCAGGTACGCATCGATCGCGACCGCTTCGCCCTCGTCGAGCGAGCGCATCCAGAGCTGGAGAGAGCCGAGCTGGGCGATGCCGTACTCGATGTAATAGAACGGGTGGCTGAACAGGTGCAACTGGCGCTGCCACTGCGTCTCACGCTCGCGCTGCAGGCCGTCCCACGACACTTCGCTGCCAAATCGGTCGTCCAGCTCGAGCCACTGCTCCGTGCGCTGCTCGTGCGTGTGCTCTGGATTGCTATAGATAAAGTGCTGGAACGCGTCGATCGTCGCGATCCACGCCAGCATCGAGATGCTGCCCTCGAGCTGCTCACGCATGGCCCGGGCATGATTGGCCTTGTCGCTGTAGAAGCCGTTGGGCCCGCCCCAGTGCGGCATGCTGAGCAGTTCCATCGACATGCTCGCCACCTCGGCGAACTCGATCGGGCTATGCCGGTAGTGCAGCAGCGGCTCGTCGTTGCACATCATGCTGTGGAACGCATGGCCTGCCTCGTGCACCATCGTCTCCACGTCGCGATGCAGCCCCGCGGCATTCATGAAGATGAACGGCTCGCGCACGCGATCACGCATGTATTGGTACCCGCCCGGGCCCTTGCCCTTGCGGCTGTCCAGGTCCATGAGCGCACCGTCGGCAGGCCCGTTGCTGTTGCTGCCGTCGCCCAGGGTGGCGAACATCTTTGCCAGCCTGGGGTCGATCGCCTCGAACGCGGCCTTCGACTTGGCCACCATGTCCACGCCGCCCTTGAACGGCTTGAGCGGGTCGCGTCCCAACGGATCAACGGCCAGATCCCATGGCCGCAGCGGATCAACGCCCATCTTCTCACGACGCTGCGCGTCGAGCTTACGCTTGAACGGCACGACGACCTTCTCCACGGCGTCATGGAAGTCCTTGCAATCCGCCGGTGTGTAATCGAACCGGTGCATCGCGGCGAACGAGTAGCCCACGAAGTCCTTGTGCCCGGCGTTCTGGGCCATCTGGTGGCGAAGCTCGATCAGCCGGTCGTAGATGCCGTTGATCTTGGTCGCATCCTGGAGCCGCCGGTCGGCGATGCCGCGCCACGCCTTCTCGCGGACGTCCCGATCGGTCTCCTGGAGATACACCCCCATCTGCGGCAGCGTCTTCTCTTCCCCATCGAACTCGACGGTCATCGCGCCCACCGTCTCGGTGTACGTCTGCTCGACCTTGTCGACCTCGGTCTGGATCGGCACGTTCTCGTCGCGGAACAGCTCCACGTCGGCCTTCACGTCGCGGGCCAGCACCTCGTACCGCTCGCCGCCCAGGCCGAACTTCTCGGCCAACTCCACCTGCCGCTGGTCGAGCTGAAAGCCAGCGGGCTTGAGCTTTGGCGCAACGTTCTCCAGGAAGTTCGTGTAGGCCTTCCGCTTCTCATCGCTCGCGGTATCGCACGTCATCGCGATATACAGGTTTGCCTGCGCCTCACTGCACGCGGCCTCGAGCTCGCTACGGTCGACCAGCCATTGCTCGAGTTCGGCCTTGCCAGCGACCTCGCGGTCAGCCAGCTCGTCGAACAGTGGGCGCAGGTTGTCCCAGTTCGTGGCGTCGATGTCTTCGGGCACCAGGCCGGTCGGAGTGGCGGCGGTAGTCATGGCAGGGGCCTCCTTGGTCTGCGTCTTCAAGGCGCCGCCGGGAGGGCCTTCCTACCGGCGGTGAGGGGCATGGTAGACCGCCAACCAATTCGGCTTGCTTTGATCCACCAAAGAACACGGGGCCGCCCCTTCGCAGAGACGGCCCCGATCTGGATCGGACGAGATGTCGGCCGGTGTCCGGCGGCTTATTTGGCCAGATCTCGCAACAACTGCTCCTGCTCACGCACCCACTTGCGGAAGTCCTCTTCCGACGAGTTCAGGATGAACAGTGCAAGGTTCGGGTTGTTATCAACCATGCGGACGATCGAGTTCAGGCTGCGCCGGGCGAAGCCGATGAACTTGCCGCGGTTTTCCGGCTGGGCCCCCTGAGCGAGCGCGATCGAGACGTTGTAGCCGTCGAAGTACTCGTTGATGCTCTGCTCGTCCCGGGCGGTCTGATCGCGGAAGCGGCGTAGGTGCTTGTCGGCCTTGCTCACGGGCCACGGGCTGCCCTTGACCTCTTCGCCAACCCACTCAACCTCGGTGAGTCCCATGGCCGTCGCGAGCTCGTCAAGCGTGTCGGCAATACCCGTCGCGAAACCGATCTTGGTCGCCGTCTCGCTGGTCATGCACAGCACACGCTCGGGCTTGTTGACGACCACCTCGCCCTCGGTGTTCTGGTACATGGCCGTCACGCGGCCGTTGTCGTCCAGGTCGACCGACAGCGGCTCCATGATCTGCATGGCCCGCATGATGCGCGGGTCGTGCCCCCCACGCTCGCTAATGAGTTCCATCAGGTAGAGCACCTCTTCGAGGTCCCGACCAGCCACGGCCGTCAGGTTGCCGAACCAGCCGGTCGACGCCCCATACGCGCCGCGACGCATGAAGTATTGCTCGGGTAGCGCGTGCGGTGTCATCGCCGCAGCCGAGATGGCGTAGTCGATCCATGCGACCGTGCGGAACTTCGGCTTGTACTCGTTCTCGAGCAGATCGCTGATCCGCTTGATCTCAAGGATGGCACCACCGCCAGAGTTGACACGAAGCACGACGATGTCGACGTTCTCTTCTTCGAGCATCGGGATGCACTCGCGGAGCGAGGCTGCGGTCAGATACGTTCCCACCATGTCCTTGCCGCTGTCGGCATCGCCGAAGCTCAGGACCGCGGCCCGGGGAGCACCGGCCGAAACGGCTCGTTTCTCGGGCTTGGGAGCCATCGACTCCGCCTCACCGGGCGTTGGATCGGTAACCGTCGGGCTGGAAGGCGCTTCCTCGCTCTCGGTGTTGACATCGCGTTCGATACGCAACACGTCCGAGGACGAATAAAACTGGGTCTGGCCGTCGGCGGTCTTCACCCACACCGAGCCGTTCAATTCACGGGCGATCTCGCCCTCGACGACACGGCCGTCGTTGAGGGTCACGCGGTCAATCGCGATGGCGAAGTGCGTGCACACCAGGACGGCAATAACGCAGGCCACGCCGCGGGCCAGCCTGGCAATTGTGTTTTGGGTAGTCTTCATCATGGTCATTCTCCACTGGGGCCCGGGCGCTTAGCGCTCGTCGGCCAATTGCTCGAGCTCCAGACGCTGGAGGCGGATGCGGAAGTCGGCGATCAACTGGGCGGCGTTGCGGAAGTTACGGAACACGTCGATGTGGTACGGAACGATGGCTTCCTCGTACCGCTCGAGCAGCCCGATCATCTGCTGCAGCTTGGCGCGTTGCTGGCCGCGGGCTCGGCGACGCTCGTTCCAGTCGCCTTCGACCTCGATGTCATTCCAATCACGCCACAGGCGACCAAGCGATTCCTCGGTCCGCTTGATGCTCTTGGACCAGTCGTCCATGATCTTCTCGCCCTTGCCAACCATCTCGTAGTTGCGGGCGATGCCAAGCTCGAACAGCAGATCGTCCATGTTCTCGACCGTGCCCTTGGACACGTCCAGGACTTGCGCAACATCGGCCTTGAGCGTCAGCCAGTTCACGCCCTCGCCGCGAGCGAGTGCCTGGATGGAATCGCCGTTGCCATCGACCAAGGCATCGTTGGTCAGCAGGAATTCGTCGGTTGCTCGCGGTTCGCGCTCGAGATATACCGGGCGGCCACCCTCGAGGCGATACGACAACTCGTAGTCGCCGCGAGTCAACGCTTCGATCAGCTTGGGCTCGTACCCATTCTGGATGGCGATGCCCTGGGCGGTCGTCAGGCGGAGGGCCACTTGCTTCTCGATCACCACACGGTCGCCGGTGGTGAACTGCACGAAGATGCCGCGAATGCCGCCGATGCGGCCTTCGGGGTGGAAATACATGGTTTCGGCCAAGAACGGGATGAACGCCGCCCCGCCCATGGCCTGCTTCACCCAGAAGACGACCTTGGGTTCCTTGTCCCAGACCAGCATCTTCTCTTGGAAGAGTGGGGCCATCGCCTTGGTCCGGAAGAACTGATCGAATCCGCCGATGACGTCCTCATCAAGATCGCTCTTGAGCGGATCACCGTACTGGTGCCAGTCCGTATCTACGGTGATGATGATGTAGTCGGCCTTCTCCTGGCGGGCGTCCTCGAGGGCTTCGGCGATGGGCGTCTCGGAGACGTCCTTGCCGAACCAGCCATCGAGCGTGAACGTGTACACCCGGGCGGGCTCTTGCTGGGCCACCGCCGGGCTGGCGACAAAGGCCAGTGCCAGCATCGCGGCCAGACCACCGACCAAACCAGTCATCGCGTGGCGTAGGCGGCCGACCCGACCCCGCCTTCCCCTGTCGTAAACGTTCATGCGTTCGAGCCTCCATCTGCGCGGCCCCCGAGGCGGCTTGCCTCAGCCGGGGCCGATCCGGTTCTCGTTTGGGTCGGCACCATCGGTGCGGGCCGATCCTTCTTGTTCGACGCTCAGCCTAGCCAGATGTTCCAGCAATGCCGCGCGATCGGCCACCTCTCCCCCCAATTGGAGATTGTAGAGGTCTTCCAATATCCGAGCAAAAACCGGACTTGGCTGCCATCCCAGGTCCAGCAGGTCGCTCCCCGACACCCATCGGTCCGGAGCGAGCCCGCCCGGTTCGGCTGCCAAGGCGGAAACCCGGCTGGCGATCTCCCGGGCAAGATCCGGAGATTCGGCGTCCACGATCCCAAGAGCGAGCTCGAATCCCGCCGAGGCCGCGAGCCGTTTCTGCCCGGCTTTGTCCAATCCGACAAACTCTTCGAGGATGGACAGCCTGCGGTTCAGGCAGTGAGTGATCGCCGCATGTTCTTCGTTGCTCAAGCACAACGCCGCCCGCACTTGCGCAGCCAAGGAGGGGACTTCCGCACCCACCAGCCCATGACCACGATCCAGCATCCAGGCAGCTAACGCAGCAGTGAAATCGGCGTCGCCGGGCAGATGCGACAAGCGGGGATGCCCCAGGCCGGCTCCGCGAGGCTCCTGCTCGAATGCTGGCGCATCGAGCCCCAGCATCTCGGTAAGACTCGCTGCCTTCGTCCGGGTCGGGTGGCCCAGCATCTGCCGCATCTCGCCGCCGATGCGTTCGCGGCTGATGCCCACGAGTTGTCCGGCTCGTTCCGCGATCGCGTGCGCGGTGTCCGGCTCGATCTCAAATCCCAATCGCGCGGCGAATCGCACGGCTCGCAATGCCCGAAGGTGGTCTTCCGCAAGACGGCGGTGGGGGGGGCCGACCGCGCGGAGCACACCTGCCTTCAAGTCCGCCAGCCCGCCCACAAGATCGATCACGCGCCCGTGAACGGGTTGTCCGTTGGGCCGGAGCGTCCAGTCGCCGCGGTCGGCGAGTGGATCAAGGAACAACGCGTTGATCGTAAAATCGCGTCGTTCGGCGTCCGACTGCGGCGTGCTGAACGTGACCGTGTCGGGCCGACGGCTGTCCGAGTACGAGCCATCGCTGCGGAAGGTCGCAACCTCGGTCCACACGCCCAGCCTGCGCACCTGCACCACGCCAAACTTCGCACCGACAAGCCGAGCGCCGCGGAACAGGGCCGCCAACCGATCGGGCGTGGCATCCGTGGCCACGTCGTAGTCGCCCGGTGTGAGGCCCAGCAACTCGTCACGCACACAGCCGCCGGCGAAGCACGCCTCGTGCCCCTGCCCGCGCAAATGGGTCACGACCGCCATTGCGGCCTGGCGCGCCAACGGAGTGGTGTGATCTTGATCCCAGTCGGCCATGTCAGGTCAGGCCTTCGGTGGCCGGTCTCGCAACGACTTGATCTCGTCGCGCAGGATAGCCGCGAGCTCGTAGTTTTCGGCTTCGAGCGCTCGCTCGAGGCGAGACTCCAACTCGGCCGACTGGCTCGGCATGAGCTTGGGGTGGATCGCCTCGCGCATGCCAACGAGCGTGCGCCGCTCGGCCGACGCTTCGAACGCCTCTGGTTCCCCCGTTTCGGCGAACGCCTGCTGCAACCCATCCAGCCCCTCGTCGATCATCGCGACGGCGGCCTTGGTCTCGTTCGAGCGGATCATCTGCCCGGCCAGAGCGCGGGTGCGCACGGTGATAATGAACGGCCGGTAGTGGATCATCGACCGCTGATCGCTGTCCTCACGCGCGTGCTTCTGGAGGAACTCGATCAGCCGCAGGTTCCGCCCCGTGTCGCGGATGACCCCATCGAAGTCGTTGAGCACAAGCAGAGCCACGTAGCGGTGGTAGTACTGGGCGGCCTCCTCACGCAGCAGCTTGCAGTCGTCGGGCGAAAGCTCGAACTCGCCCGAGCCCTCCCCCTCCTCGGCCATCATCTCGGTGTCGTCGACCAAGCTCTCGTAGTATTCGAGCAGACTCCGATAACCATGCGGCGATCGCCCGTCGGGCCGGCCGTCCACGTACATCTGTAGCAGCCCTAAGTCCAGCCGTACCTGGAGCAAAGGCTCGCCGTCGTCCCCCTGGATCAGGCGGATGTTCGGCCGAGTGCGGTCGAAGGGCCAGTCTTCCAGTATGTCCGATATATCGCGGTTCATGGAAATTTTTGGAGTTTCGTGGCTCATTTGCTCTTGCGTGGGGCCCCTGGGTCCGTGTAGCATAGTGCCTGAGGAAGTCTCACCCGCGTTCGCTGATGTCGTAAACCCGCGCCACTTTGAGGAGAGAGGCAAGCTGGGCTTCGGCACAGGCGGATTATTTTCGCCTGTTGGGTGAATCCAACCTCGTCGGAGTCCGTACGTCCGCTCGGAGTCGAGCCACTTGCGCGAAGGCTCGATGAATCCGTTGCGGCTGGCGGACGAATACGTGGTAGGAGGACGGTGTGCTCCAGGTTGTATTTCGTGGGGGCACATCGCGAAAGGTGGGATGCAGATGAGTGCAATGGCCGGTAATCAGAGTTTGGGTTCGGGGGTCCGCTCCGAGCTCCAACTGTACTTAGACGAAATCAAACGAACGCCGCTGCTCACGGCTGAGGAGGAGCGCGAGCTGGGTTATCGGATCCAGCGCCAGAGCTGCCCCGAGGCACGCGAGCGCATGATCCGGGCCAACCTTCGGCTGGTCGTGGCGATCGCCAAGAACTTTGCCAACCGCGGCCTGGTCCTCTCGGACCTGATCGAGGAGGGCAACATCGGGCTGATGCGCGCTGTCGAGGGTTTCGACCCAGACCAGGGCGCCCGCTTCAGCACGTACGCCTCGTGGTGGATCAAGCAGGCCATCAAGCGTGCCCTGATCAACGCCTCGCGGCCGATCCACGTTCCGGCCTACATGGTCGAGCTGATCTCCCGCATGCGTCAGGTCTCCCGTGATCTCGAGGGCGAGACGGGCTTTGCCCCCTCCATCGAGCAGGTCGCCGACGCCATGGAATTGCCCGTCAAGAAGGTCCGCGCCATCCGCCGCGCCATCCGGGCCACCCGCGCCCAGACCCAATCGGTCACCGGCGACGAGAACACGCCCGGCCTTTCGGACGTGGTCGCCGACGATCGCTACGGCCCGCCGGCCGAGACGCCGCTCCAGGCCGACGAGATGGCCACGCTCCGCCGTCTGATGGAGACCATCGACGATCGGGAGGCGGCCATCCTGAACGCCCGCTTCGGCCTCGACGGCCGCGACCCGCTGACCCTGAAGCAGGTCGCCGAGCGTGTTGGTCTCAGCCGCGAGCGTGTGCGTCAGATCGTCGACGAGGCGATCACGCGGCTGAACTCGCAGCTCACCGACGAGCGGCCAAGCAGGTTCTTCCGCGAGAACCGCACCCGCACCGGCGAGGCCGTAAGCCCCGAGCGTGCCCGTGCCCGCGCGATGGCCGCCGCCGCTCGCTCCCGCAGCGCCGGCTGAGGCGGGACCATCCATGACCAAACAAGGCCCGGGCGCGAGCCCGGGCGTTTTTTGTGGGTGCTTGACGGCAGAAGAGCCCAGGTGTGCGCCAGAGGGCCTCGTTTACTAGTGCTTGACGCCCTCGACGCGCCCGGGATCGGTGTACTTGCCCACTGCTTGTGAGAGGTCGACGCCGGCGATGTTGGCCAGCGTGCTCAGCCAGGCAAGCACGTCGGCGAACTCTTCTTCGAGGTTGTCGAGCTGGGCCTGGCTCGGGTTTCGGTCGGGAGCGCAGTCCTGAAGGGCGGTGGCCAGCTCGCCCACCTCCTCGATGAGCCACATGAAGGTGCCCGGCACGCCCCTGGCGCTGTCGGTGGCGTGGTAGCGGTCGCGGATGAGACGCTGGAAGTCCCGCAGGCTGATATCCGGAGCGTGGCTGGGAGTCTGGCTGCTGGTCATGCGTCCACGGTAGACCGGAGATGGCCTTGGGCGCTATACTCGTGGCCCTGTCGAGAGGTCTCGGCGGGTGTTTCATGTGGATCAAAGACCCTTAGCAGGATACTGGCGCGCCTATGCCGACGATCAATCAACTCTGCCGCAAGCCCCGCCGGACGCCCAAGGTGAAGTCCAAGGTGCGTGACATCGAGGGCTGCCCCCAGCGTCGCGGCGTGTGCCTGAGCGTGAAGACGATGACGCCCAAGAAGCCCAACTCGGCGCTTCGCAAGGTGGCCCGTGTTCGCCTGAGCAACGGCCGCGAGGTCACGGCCTACATCGGTGGCGAGGGCCACAACCTCCAGGAACACTCCATCGTGCTCGTGCGCGGCGGACGCGTGCCCGACCTGCCCGGCGTGCGCTACCACGTCGTGCGCGGTGCGCAGGACAGCCTGGGTGTCGACGGTCGCAAGCAGGGCCGCTCGAAGTACGGCACCAAGAAGGGCAAGTAAGCAACCCGGGCACTGGGCGTCGTGCCGAAGTGCCTTTTCTGATTTCATGGCAAGTAATCCCGTCTGCACTCTGTGCATGGCGGGGTGAACAACGGTCGGCCCCGAACGGTCGACGGATGAGCCAAAGGAGATTCGCATGGCCGGTCGGATTACCGCTTCCGAGGACCAACTGCGTCCCGATCCCCGTTACAACGACATCACCCTGGCGAAGTTCATCAACTGCGTGATGCGCGATGGCAAGAAGACCCGCGCCACCAGGGTCATCTACGACGCGATGGACCTGATCGACGCCCGCCTGAAGAAGGAGAGCAACCCGGACGCCCCCGAGGACGCCCTGACGCTCTTTCTGATGGCCATCGATAACGTCAAGCCCTACGTCGAGGTGCGCTCGAAGCGCATCGGTGGTGCCAACTACCAGGTGCCCCAGCCCGTGAAGGGCCGCCGCCAGCAGAGCCTCGCGTTCCGCTGGATCATTACGAGCGCTCGGGGTGAGAAGGGCCGCCCGATGGCCGGCCGCATCGCCGACGAGCTCTACAACGCCGCCCGCGGCGAGGGCAAGGCGATGACCACTCGCGATCAGGTCCACCGCATGGCCGACGCGAACAAGGCGTTCGCTCACTTCGCGTAAGGCGAGCCAGAGTCGATTGCACAACCAACGAGCCCCTCGCGCGAGCGAGGGGTTTTGCGTGTATCAGCATCCATTCCCCTCGCTCGCGCGAGGGGCTCGTATTTCGTATTGTGCGATCGCGTAGCCTTTCTTTATGGATATGCCGGTCGATCGCTACCACCGCCAGAAGCTGCTGCCAGAGATCGGTGACGCCGGGCAGGTGCGGTTGGCTGGTTGCTCGGTGCTCATCGTTGGATGCGGTGCGCTCGGGTGTGCGCAGGCTGATCTGCTCGTGCGAGCGGGCGTCGGGCACATTCGTATCGTCGATCGTGACGTGGTCGAGCCCACGAACCTGCAACGACAGACGTTGTACGCCGAGGCCGATGTTGGGAACGCCAAGGCCATCGCCGCCGCAGCGCGGCTGCGCGCGATCAATTCGACCATCACGATCGAACCGGTCACTGCTGACGTGACAAGCGAGAACGCCGAACGGCTGGCGGAGGAGTGCGATGCCATCCTCGACGGTACCGACAACTTCGAGACGAGGTTCCTGCTCAACGACGTGTCGGTGAAGCTGGGCGTGCCCTACGTCTACGGCGGGGTGATCGCCAGCCGAGGAATGGCGGCGACGTTCGTGCCGGGGAATGGCGATCACTCGACGCCTTGCTTGCGGTGCGTGCTGCCCGAGCCGCCGCCCTCGGGCAGCGTGCCGACGTGCGACACCGCGGGCGTACTCGGACCCTCGGTCGCGATCGTGGCCGCCCAGCAGGCCGCCGACGCGATGAAGGTGCTGCTGGGCAGGCTCGACCTGCTGAGCGGCACGATGCTCGATTTCGATCTGTTCAAGAGCACGCGTCGTCGGCTGCGGCTGGTAGACCTTGCGGGTGATCGCTCGGCGTGTCGGTGTTGCGGGCGTGGTCTGTTCGACTACCTGGATGGCTCGTCGGGCAGCGAAGCCGTGGCACTGTGCGGGCGAGGCGCGGTGCAGGTCACGCCCTCGAACCAAGCGGTCGTGGCGCTAGGTGGGCTTGCGGAGCGCCTCGCCGCCCACGGCCCATGCAAGCGCGTTGGCCCGTTGCTGAAGGCCGAAACGAGTCAGGGCAACAAGCGATACGGCCTGACGATCTTCCCCGACGGCCGCGCGATCATCTCGGGGACTGAAGACCCTGCCGAAGCGCGGTCGATCTACGCGCGGCTCATCGGGGCGTAGGGCTCAGGCCTCGGCCATCTCGGCCTCCACGACGTTCTGGGCGAAGCTCTGGTAGGCGTCGCCAATCTGCTTGGCCATACTGTCGGGCCAGATGTGAAACTCCCCGGTCTTGAACGCCTTGAGGATCGCGTTGGCGACCAGGCTTGGCGGCTCGGCCACGTCGTCGAGGCCGGCCTGGCTGCCCATGTCGGTGGCGATGGGGCCCGGGTGTACGCTGAACACGGCGGTGCCCTGCTCGCCGAGCTGCGCCCGCAGCGCCTGGGTGATGGCGTACGAGGCGGCCTTTGAGGCGCAGTACGTGGCCATGTCGGGGAACGTCTTGACCGATACGACCGAGTTGAGCTGCACGAGGGCGCCGCCGCCGTTGGCCTTGAGCACCGGGGCGAACGCTCGGGCAATGCGCATGAGCCCGTACACATTGCTGTTCATCTCGAACTCGATCGAGTCGATCGCGTCGTCGTCCAGGGCGCTGGACGTGCGGAGCACGCCGGCGTTGGCGATGACGATCTGCGTATCCGACGCGGTGCCCGCGGCGGCCTTGATGCTCGCTTCGTCGGTCAGGTCAAATCTGATGGCCTCGACTTGATCGCCGTATTTGTCGATGAGCGGTTGGGCGCTCTCGGGCTTGCGCACGGCGGCGTAGACCTTGGATACCCCGTTCTCGAGGAGGGTCTCTGTGATGGCCTTGCCGATGCCGCGATTGGCGCCGGTGACCAGGGCAACCTTGCCGTTGATGTCGATGGTGCTCATGGCGGTCTCCAGTGGGGGTGTTGGGAACAGGTGAGCCGTGCGAATGCCGGCACAACCGCCGAGTATTCCCTCAACGCGCCACATCGGCGGAGCGAACGGCCTGGCAGAACGCGCGGCACTTGCTGGCCTCCTTCACGCCCGGTCCGGCCTCAACGCCTGCTGAAACGCTGACGCCCCAGGGCTTCGTTGCCTTCACGATGCCTTCGACGTTCTCGGGTGTGAGCCCACCGGCAAGGAGAACCCGCGCTGGAGTAAGGGCAATCGCCCGAGCAACTTTCGGAGCGAGCGCGTCCCAATCGGCCTCGGCGGGAGCCTCGACCAGAATGGCGCACACTTCCTCGATGCCGTGCCAGTGCCGCAGGTCGGCGTCGAGGTTCGCCGGGTCCAGCTTGATGGACTTGATGGCGTCCGGGCCGATGCGACGGACGAGGTTGTCCTTCTCGTGGCCGTGGAGTTGGGTGTAGGGGGCGGGGCAGATCGCCTCGGCGTCGAGGAAGTCGTCGAGCGTCGGGTCGGCATAGACGGCCACCGCGGTGGTGAAGGGCGGCAGGGAGGACAGGATGTCGGCCGCCAGATGCGGGTCGACGTGGCAGCGGGCATCGGGGCGGAAGTCCAGGCCGATGGCGTCGGCACCGGCGTCGGCGGCCAGCTCGGCGGTCTTGATATCGCCCACGCCACAGATCTTGATGCGGGTTCGTGGCATCGGCGTGCCTCCTTCTAGAGCGCGTCCAGGTCGGCTTGGGCCAGCTCGCGCAGCTGGGGATCGCGCAGTTCGAGCAACGCCTGGCGCAGCAGATCCTTGGCGCGGCCCGCGTCGTCCAGGTGATCGGCCAGCACTCGGGCTAGCAGCACGCGGACCATGGGGGCCTCGTCGTCGTCGCCCTCGGCCTTCAGGAAGCCCTCGTACGCCCGGGCGGCCAGCTCGTGCTGCTTGCGTTGGTACAGCGTGTTGGCCAGGTCGAGTTGCACGTCACGGGAAAGCCTCGACTCGGCATTCTCGTGGTTCTCGATCAGGCGGCGGTACATGGTGGCGGCCGAGCCGGGGCGGCGGTCCTTCAGCGCGTTCTCGATGCCACGGCGCAGCTCGGCGGCGGCGTCGGCGGGGGATGGAGGCTTCTCTCGGCGCGGGGGCTTGGCGGCCATGGGTTGGTCGAGCCCGGCGCTGCGGACCGCGCTGCGGATCTGGTTGCGCCGCCGCTTCTGGTTGATGACCATGAACAGGTCGTACGGCTCGCGCGGCACCACCCGGAAGGCAAGCAGGGTGAACGCGATCGCGAAGCCGTAGGCGTATCCGCCGAAGTGAGCCCACACGGCAACGCCCATACCGCCGCGGGCCCAGGTGAGGACGTCCCAACTGATGGCCAGCGCGATGAACACCCACGCCGGCCACAGTGTCACGCCCACGAACAGCAGCAACAGCACCCTGACGTTGGCCCGCGGGAACATCACCAGGTACGCCCCCGTGCAGCACGCGACGGCGCCGGACGCGCCCACGACGGCGTGCTCGCTGAAGAGCGCGTGCGCTCCACCGGTAGCCACCGCCCCGACCAGGTAGAACGCTGAGAAGCCGATGCGGCCGAAGCGGTCCTCGACGGCCTGGGCAAAGACCCAGAGGAAGACCATGTTGCCCAGCAGGTGCAGGGGGCTGCCGTGGAGGAAGGCGTATGTCACCCAGGTCCACCAGCCGCTGACCCCGGGGACGAGGACCGCGTTCCAGACGATCGCCGCGACCGGGCTGAGTGGGTCCTTCGTCAGGGCGGATTGGACCATATATGCCACGACGTTCAGCGCCAGCAGCGCATAGGTCACCACCGGGGTTCGGCGGAGCGGTCGGTCGGTGCCCAGGGGGATCAGCACGGCCGATGGTACCGCAATCAGCCGCCGCAGGCCCCGGCAGCGGGGGTTGGGTGTGAAAGGCTCGTCAGGGGCCCTCGCCCGGCCCTCGCCCGGCCCTCCCCGGACCACCAGCCCGACTAGACTGCGACCCAAAACTACCCCCGCGAGCCGATCGGCCCGCCCATTTTGCACCAGCAGGAGGATCGCAGAAGATGCCCGAGTTCAGCAAAGGCCTGGAAGGCGTTGTCGCCGCCGAGACCGAAATGTCCTTCATCGACGGGCAGCAGGGGGTGTTGGAGTACGTCGGCATCGCTATCGGCGACCTGGCCAGTTCCTCGACCTTCGAGGAGACGGTCTATCTGCTTTGGAACAAGAAGCTGCCCACCCAGGCCGAGCTCGACGCCTTCACCAAGGGCCTTCGGGCCAACTACGACCCGCCCGAGGGCGTGCTGGAGATGGTCAAGGGCATGCCCAAGGACGCCCAGCCGATGCACGTGCTGCGGACGCTGGTGAGCGCCCTGGCGCTCTTCGACGCCAATCCGAACGCCAACGACGTGCCCAGCGCTCGGGAGAAGTCGCTGCGGATCCTGGCCGCCACGCCCGCGATCGTCGCCGCGTTCGACCGCCACCGCCGCGGCGAGGCGTTCGTGCCCGCGGATAAGTCCCTGGGCTTCAGCGAGAACTTCATGTACATGCTCAATGGCGAGAAGCCCACCGCCGCGATGGCGAGGGCCTTCGACATCTGCATGATCACCCACGCCGACCACGGGCTCAACAACTCGACCTTCACCGCCCGCGTGGTCATCTCGACGCTGAGCGACCTGTACAGCGCGATGTCGGCGGCCATCGGTAGCCTCCGCGGCCCGCTGCACGGCGGCGCCAACGAGGGCGTGATGGTCATGCTCAACGAGCTGAAGTCCACTGATGAGGCCGAGACCTACGTCACGAACAAGCTCAAGAACAAAGACAAGATCATGGGCTTCGGCCATCGCGTCTACAAGTCCAAGGACCCCCGCGCCAGCGAGCTCCAGACCCTGGCCAAGCAACTGGCCGAAGACACGGGCAACATGGACCTGTACGAGAAGAGCCACGCCATCGAGGTGGTCATGGAGCGTGAGGTCGCCAGCAAGGGCATCTACCCCAACGTCGATTTCTACAGCGCCACCACGTACCACTGCATCGGCCTCAAGCTCGACCTGTTCACCCCCATGTTCGCCCTCAGCCGCCTGGCGGGCTGGGCCGGCCACGTCATCGAGCAGCTCGAGGACAACCGTCTGTACCGGCCGACGACGAACTACGTCGGGCCGCACAAGGTGGCATACACGCCGATCGAGAAGCGGTAAGGGCTTCCCAATTCGTCGATAACGAGCCCCTCGCGCGGTGCGCGGGGTCATATCATCGTCCATGAAGTACCTTGCCCTTCTCGTCGCGATGATCCTGTCTTCCCATGCCGGGCTCGCCCAGGAGCCCGAACCCCAAGAGCCCACCCCCAAGGCCACCTTCCAGCGCTACCCCGACGCCCCCAGCGTCACGCGCCACAGCGTCGAGATCAACGGCCAGACGATCCACTACGAGGCCACCGCCGACACGATCACCCTCGTCAACGAAAAGGACGAGCCGACAGCCAGCCTGTTCTACATGGCTTATCGCAAGATTGACGGCGGGGCGGACAGCGCACAGTTCCCCGACGCCGCCGAGCGCCCCATCACCTTCAGCTTCAACGGCGGCCCGGGCTCCAGCAGCGTCTGGCTGCACCTGGGCATCTTCGGCCCCATGCGCGTTGCGTACGCCGACGAGGTGGGCAACCCGGGCCCCCCGCCCTACAGCGTGATTCCCAACGCCCATAGCCTGCTCGACAAGAGCGACTTCGTGTTCATCGATCCGGTGTCGACCGGATTCTCGCGGGCCGAGGGCGAGACCAGCGAGAAGCAGTTCCACGGGCTCGAGAGCGACCTGGACTCGGTCGCCGACTTCATCCGCATGTACCTCACCCGCGAGCAGCGGTGGAGGAGCACGAAGATCATCGCCGGCGAGAGCTATGGTACCACGCGGGCGGCGGGCCTCATCCAGCGGCTGCACTCGCGCCACGGCATCGCCACGTCCGGCGTCATCCTCGTCAGCCCGGTGCTCGAGTTCCAGACCATCCGCTTCGGCGAGGGCAACGACCTGCCCTTCGTGATGTTCCTGCCCAGCTACGCCGCGACGGCCCACTACCACGAGGCCCTGCCCCAGAAGTGGCAGGAGCGGCCCGTCGAGGACGTGATCGCCGAGGCCCGGCGGTTCGCCCTGGACGATTACCTGCCCGCCCTGCTCCGCGGCGCGAGCCTCGACGAAGCCGAACGGAACCGCGTACGAACCACCATGTCCGAGCTCACGGGCCTCAGCCCGCAGTACCTCGAAGACGCCGACCTCCGCGTTAGCCTGCCCCGCTTTGCCAAGGAACTGCTCCGGCATCGTGGCAAGACGGTCGGCCGCCTCGACGCCCGCTTTAAGGGCATCGATGGCGACCATGTCGGTGACAGTTACTCGTACGACTCGTCGTACGAGGCTATCCGCAGCAATTACACCGAGGCCCTGAACGCATACGTGCGGGGCGAACTCGAGTACGAGAGCGACCTGCCCTACGAGATCCTCACCGGCGTGTGGCCCTGGGACTACGGCGGGGCCGGTCGAGACCGCTACGTCAGCGTGGCCGACCGGCTGCGTGATGCCATGCACCGCCAGCCGCACACGCGGGTGTTCGTGGCGATGGGCCACCACGACCTGGCCACGCCCTTCTTCGCGGCCGAGACGACCCTGAACCGCATGAAGCTCGACCCCGAGTACCGCGACCGAATCGACCTGGGCTACTACCCGGCCGGGCACATGATGTATGTGCACCAGCCCTCGCTCGAGCAGCTCAAGGCCGACCTGGATGAGTTCTACGACAGCCTGCCCTAGCTAGGCAAGTCGCTTGATCGCGGGCATGGATGATGGGAAGATTCGGGCTTCCCGGAGACCCCACCCATGCCCGAATGGTACGTCCTGCTGCTTATCTTCAGCGCCCGCCTGCTCGACGTGCCCATCGGCACGGTCCGCATGATCATGGTGATGAACGGGCACCGCTACGCGTCGGCCATCCTGGGCTTCTTCGAGGTCATGATCTGGATGGTGGCCGTGGGCAAAGCCATCCAGCACATCGACAGCGTCGTCGCCCTGGTCGCCTACGGCGCGGGCTTCGCCGTGGGCACGCTCATCGGCATGGAGATCGAGCAACGCCTTGCCATTGGCTGGCGTGTGATCCGGGTCATCAACCCACGCCCCGAATTGCTTCTGGCCGAACGCCTGCGGCGCAAGGGCTATCACACCACCCGCGTCGACGGCGAGGGCGGCGGTGGCGGCTTCACGCGCGAGGGCCCGGTCGAGATGGTCTTCCTGGCCGTGCGGCGGAAGATCGTGCCCGATGTCATGGAAAAGGTCGCGCGTATCGCTCCGGACGCGATCGTGTCGGTCGAGCGGGCCGAGAAGGTCTCGGGGTTCGCTGGCGTGCCAAGCGTGCGGGCGGCGGAGAAGCCATGGCGGTTTGGGCAGCTGCGTAAATAACGAGCCCCTTGCGCGAGCGAGGGGAATAGACGCTCGAACATCCATTCCCCTCGCTCGCGCAAGGGGCTCGTGAAGTGCAAGACGCGCTCTTACACGCTCCTCGCCGGCGTGATGATCCCCCGGCACTCGCCGAAGCCGATGCGGCGGAAGCCCTCGCGTTCGCAGTAGCCCTTGATGATGACTTCGTCGCCGTCGGCCAGGAACTTGCGTTCTTCGCCGGTGGGCAGGGTGATGGGCGTGCGGTCGGTGCCCGGCACGAGCATGGGGGGATTGGCGAAGGCGTCGCCGTTCCAGGTGAGTTCCAAGAGGCAGCCGCGGCTGTTGCGCGTCTTACCCGAGACTGTTCCCGACGCGAGCAGGTCGCCGGGCTGCATGTTGCAGCCGTTGGAGCTGTGGTGGGTGAGCATCTGGGCGAGGGTCCAGTACATGTCCTTGAAGTTGCCGCTACTCAGCTTGATGGGGTCCATGTTCTTGGCTCGCATCTGCTCGCTGGCGAGGTACACCTCGAGCGTGATATCAAAACCACCCGCGGTGCTGTTGCTCTCGCTCGAAAGATACGGCAGCGGCGACGGATCGCCCGCGTCCCTCTCGAAGGCGGGCACGCGGAACGGCGCGAGCGCCTCCATCGTCACGATGTAGGGGCTCACCGTCGTCGCGAAGCTCTTGGCCAGGAACGGGCCCAGCGGCTGGTACTCCCACTTCTGCAGGTCGCGGGCCGACCAGTCGTTGACCAGGCACAGGCCGAGCATGTGCTGCTCGGCGTCGGCGATGTCGATCGTCTCGCCCAGCTCGTTGCCTCGCCCGACGACCACGCCCATCTCCAATTCGTAGTCGAGCAGCTTACAAGGCCCGAAGCTTGGGCTGCCGCCGTCCTCGGCGGGCGCCTGCTGGCCGACGGGCCGACGCACCTCGGTGCCGCTGGGCACGATGCTCGACGCCCGGCCGTGGTAGCCGATGGGGATGTGCTTGTAGTTGGGCAGGATGGGGTTGTCGGGCCGGAACATGCTGCCGACGCTGGTGGCGTGGTAGAGCGAGGCGTAGAAGTCGGTGTAGTCGTGGATGGTCGCCGGAGGATCGAACTCGCACTCCTTTACGTCGTGCAGGTGCGATTCGAGCTTCTTGCGGGTCTCGGCGTCGATCGATGTGCCGAGGATCTCTTGGACGCGCTTGCGAATCCTGCGACCGAATGGTCCCGACCACTCGGCGAAGAGCTGCGATTCGTTCTCGCCGTCGTAGATCTCCGCTTCGGCTTGCCCGCCCGAGTCCGAGTGGATTGCGACCTGATTGGCGACCTCCGACAAGTCGAGAATGCTGTCTCCGATCCTGACGCCAAGATGGTCGCACAGGCCCCACTCGCCGGGCGGTGCGAAGCGGCACAGCGGCAGATTCTGGATCGGAAAGTCCGTCCCCGGGTCGTTGGCGCTCTCGACCCAGCTCTCCAGCTTGGGGTTGTGGGTCTCGTCGATGGGGTAGTGGGGGTAGTGGGGGTTGGTGGGGGGCGTGTTGGTCGGGCTGGCCATGGATCCTCCGGCGGGGCTCGGGACGGGTGGGGGGCAGTGTAGAGCCGGGGGCCCGGGTGTCTCGCCCGGGCCCCCGGTGGTCGTGTCCGGGGCCCCGGTGGCCATGTCCGGGGCCCCGGTGGCCATGACCGGGCCCCCGGTGGTCGTGTCCGGGGCCCCGGTGGTCGTGTCCGGGGCCCCGGTGGTCACGTCCGGGGCCCCGGTGGTCATGTCCGGGCAGGCCGGCGGTCGTGTCCGGCCCGGGCTGGGAGCCCGTGGGGGCCGATTTGCCTTCTAGAACCCGATCATCGCTGGCGGCCGTGTCCGATTGGTCCGATCACTCGCAGCCCGCGTCGAAGGCGTTCTGGAACACGAGGAAGTCGAAGATGGTCAGCTCGCCATCACCGTCCAGGTCGGCCCGAAACTCGCCCGCGTCGAACGCGTTCTGGAACGCGAGGAAGTCGAAGAGGGTGAGCTGGCCGTCGCCGTCGAAGTCGGCCAGGCACGGGGTGGCGGCCAGCTCGTAGGCCCCCATGTCGGGGATCGGCGCGGGCCCGGCGCCGGTGTCGGGCGTGGCCGGGTCGTCCGCCTGGCGCGGCCCGCCGTCGAGGTCCAGCGGCAGAGGCTCAAAGAAGACGCCGTCGCCGTCCAGGTCGAACGCGTCGCCGGGGATCAGGGCGACCGCGCCCGCGTCCACGCCCGGCGAGCCGCTGGCGAGCCGCAGGCCGTCGGCGTAGGCGGGCTCGGCGTCGATGTTGCCCTCGCCGGGCAGCCCGCCGGTGACGTTGCTGTAGAGCGCGTCGATGACCGCCGCGTCGATGTCGCCGCGGACGATGGCGTTGCGCAGGGCCAGCGATCCGCCGTCGCCGACCGCGACGTCGCCGCCCTGGCAGTCGGAGGTGTTGCCCGTGATGGTGGCGTGGGCCAGTTCGGCCGCCGCGCCGATGAACAGCCCGCCGCCGGCGGCGAAGGACTCCCAGACCGGGTCGTCGCACGGCAGGTCGATGGCCACGGCGTTGCCGGTGACCGCCAGGTTGGCCGCCGTGAGCGGGCCGGTGGCCAGCAGCCCGCCGCCGGTTGAGCCCCACTCGCTCGTGGCGGTGTTGCCCTCGATGGTCACGCCGACCAGGGCGGCGCTGGTGCGGGCGGCGATGCCCCCGCCCGCGGCGCTGGCGAAGTCATCGCCCGACCCACTGGCCTCGTTGCCGCGGACGACGCCGCCGATGATGGCCAGCGTGCCGCCGCGCACCTCGAGCGCCCCGCCACCGACGAAGACCCCGCGGACGCGGTTGCCCACCAGCGTGCAGCCGGTCAGCGTGACGATCGCGTCCTGGGCGTGGATCGCCCCGCCGGTGCCCGAGAGGTTCGCCGAGACCGAGTTGTCCTCGAACCGGCTGTCGAGAATCGTGAGCGCCCCGCCGTCGATGTGGATGGCCCCGCCCCGGGCGTCGCCCGTGCCCGCGCAGCCGGGGTGCGCGGCGCCGTTGCCGGTGAACGTGCTGGCGGTGACTACCAGCGAGCCGCCGCCGTGCACCGCGATCGCGCCGCCCAGGCGGGTCTGGCACCCGAACTCGTCGCCCGTGCGATTGCCATCGAACACGCAGCGCTCGACGGTGAGGTCGGCCCCTTCGACGAGGATGGCCCCGCCCACGTCGCCCCAGAAGCGGTTGAAGGTGACGTCCTCGATCGTGACCGACGCGTTGATGGTGAACGCCCGATCGGTCGGAAACGGGAACATGCCCTCGGGCCCGCGCAGCACGACGGCGCTCGCGTCGCCCGAGGCCGAGCGGATGGTGATGGGCACGCCAATGGTGATGTTGCGGTCGGCGGTGGTCTCGTACACACCGTCCAGCAGCACGACCTCGTCGCCCGCGCTGGCGGCCGCGACAGCCGCGGCGATATCGCGATAGTCCGGACTGGGCACGATGAGCTCGTCGGCGGCCGCGCCGCCCGCGACGGCGAACGCGCCCACGACGCCCACCACAAATCGAGTCTGGCTCAATTGCTGCATGATGTGTTCCCCTCAAGGTCGGGCTTCGGGCCCACGAGGCCCCCTCACCCGACCGGGGAGGCTAGCGGACCCCGGGGCTCGCCACGCAGCGGGACCGCTCGGCACGAATCCGACCCGAGAACCCGCTATATTGACGGTTCCCATGGCCGACCCCAAGCAGAGCATTGCCGCGATCCTCACCAAGCGGCTGAGGCTGCGCAAGGAGTGGTACGTCGTGTGCCTCGGGGCCGTGGTGGGCACGCTCACGGGCCTGGGAACCCTGGGCTTCGCGTGGACCCTGCACTACGCCGAGGCCCAGGTCCGCCATTCCCAGATCGCCATGCCCCTGTGGCTGTTGTTTGTTTGGCCCGTCATCGGCCTGACGCTCACGGGCATCCTCGTTCGGCTGTTCGCCGGCGACGCCAAGGGCCACGGCGTGCCGCAGGTCATGCGGGCCCTGATCGAGAAGGGCGGGCACATCCCCGCCAGGGTTGGCCTGACCAAGGTCGCCGCCAGCATCGCCACGGTTGCCAGCGGCGGGTCGGCCGGTACCGAAGGCCCCATCGTGCAGATCGGGGCGACGGCCGGCTCGGTCGTGGGCCAGCGCATCGGCGTCGACCGCGAGCAGATGATGACGCTCGTGGGCTGCGGCGCGGCGGCGGGCATCGCGGCCATCTTCAACGCGCCCATCGCCGGCGTCTTCTTCGCCCTCGAGATCCTCCTTCGCGACTTCTCGCTCAAGACGTTCACGCCCATCGTGGTGTCGGCCGTGTTCGCGGCGGCCGTCACGCACATGGCCCAGGGGCAGAACGAAGCGATCTTCACCGTCCGGGCCCTGGGCGACCTGAACTTCACCGCGCTCGAGTTTCCCAATTACATCGTGCTGGGGCTCTTGTGCGGCCTGCTGGCCATCGGCTTCAACCGAGCTTTGCACGCCTGCGAGGATCTGTACGCCCGCCTGAAGCTGCACTGGTTCGTCGCGCCCATCACCGGTGCCCTGGTGCTGGGTGCGATGGGCATCGGCTGGATCCTGATGGTGCGGGCCGCGGGTGGAGATGCTTCCAGCGAGGCCACCGACATCCCCAGCTTCTTCGGTAACGGCTACGAGACCATCCGCTGGCTGCTCGACCCGGGCAGCTATCAGACAGCCGTGGTCGCGGCCGATGCCGTGGCGCATGGTGACGCCGGAGGGCACGGTGCCCACGGGTCGGCGGCGTTGCCACTCGCTGTATGGCTTATCGCGTTGCTCGTGCTGTTCAAGGGTGCGGCGACCAGCGTGACGCTCGCCAGCGGCGGCTCGGGCGGCGTGTTCGCGCCCAGCCTGTTCATCGGCGCCGCCGGCGGCGCGGCCCTGGGCGTCGCGCTCGACCGCATCGGCTTGTTGCCCGAGCAGAGCAGCCCGGCGGCCTACGCGCTCGTGGGCATGGCCGCCGTCGTGGCGGGTAGCACGCACGGTCCGTTGACGGCGATCCTGATGCTCTTTGAGTTGACGCGAGACCCCTACGTGCTGCTGCCGATCATGCTGGCGGCCGTGGTCGCCACGCTCATGAGCCAGGCCATCGACCGGGACAACATCTACACGCACCCGCTCCGCCGTGCGGGCCTGCGCATCGGCCGCACGGGCGACCTGGCCATCCTCCGCAAGATCGCGGTGACCAGCGTGCCGGTCATCCCGCTGCCGGGCGAGCCGGTGTATGCCAGTGATCCGCTCAGCAAGCTCATCACCCTGCACGCCCACAGCCGAGTGCCCGACTTTGTGGTGGTCGACGCCCAGGGTGACGCCATCGGCATGGTGACCGGCAAGGACATGCGCACGGCCCTGATCGACCGCGAGGCCATCCCGCTGTTGCTCGTTGCCGAGCTCATGCGCGACGACCTGCCGGCGGTGCTCACCAGCGACACGCTCGACGTAGTTCTGGAGCGCTTCGAGGACGACGACATTGCCAGCCTGCCGCTGCTGGGCCCGCCAAACCTGACCGGCCACCGCCGGCCGCTGGGGTTGATTACCAGGGCCGCCGTGCTGGAACGCTACCGTCGGGCGCTCGAGGAAGAGCTCTAGCCATCGGGAAGCGCATCGAAAAACCCACGTCTTGCAACGTGGGCTCGTTCTCCCTCTCCCGCGTTCTCAGCAGTCCATCGCGTAATGGAACCGGCTCTCGACGATCTTGCCATCCTTGACCTTGTAGAGGCAGGCCTCCTTCATGTCCATGCGCTGCCCGGCCATTGGGCCGACCTTAGGCGTGCAGTCGATGCGCATGAAGCAGGCGAACTCGTCGCCCAGTGGGTACGGGCCGGTGACCTCTCCGCCGTGGATCTCGTGGTTCTCGAAGAACCAATCGGAACTTTCGAGCAGTTGGGCTTTGTCGGTGGTGCCCGTGCAGTGGGCCTTCTTGGCATCGTCGGGCAACTGGTCGTAACCAGGCATGTCGGTCGGGCTCATCGCCTCAACGACGTTGACGGTGTCGGCGTAGAGCTCCTCGATGGCCTTGCGGTTCTCGCCCTGCTGGCAGAGCTCGACAAGCCGCTTGCCCACCTTCAGGGTCTCGGCGGTCTTGCTCGGGTCGACGGTGCTGTTGGCGCTCATGGTCCTTCTCCTGAATTGGCCCGGCCACCACGGGCGGGCGTGTGGGGTGGGTGCGGGTTTCTCCGGTGCCCGCTGCGGAATGCTACCCCGATGGACCGACCAAGTCGAACGTATGTTTGGATTTTACAAGGATAAACGGCCGCCCACGAATGAGCGGCCGTTTGAGGCTGTTCCGGGCCGGTTGGGACTAATCGCAGCCGGCGTCGAAGGCGTTCTGGAAGCACAGGAAGTCGAATATCGTGAGGCTGCCGTCTTCGTCGCAGTCGGCCAGCAGGTCGCCGCCATCGAACGC
The DNA here is from genome assembly GCA_025916675.1 of Phycisphaera sp. Classification (NCBI taxonomy): domain Bacteria; kingdom Pseudomonadati; phylum Planctomycetota; class Phycisphaerae; order Phycisphaerales; family Phycisphaeraceae; genus Phycisphaera; species Phycisphaera sp. Next base: position 1,880,758 of record CP098402.1, on the reverse strand, counting down.
GTTCTGGAAGGCCAGGAAGTCGAAGATGGTTAACTGGCCGTCCTCGTCGAAGTCGGGGTAGCAGCCTTCGATCTCACCGAGAAGGAGGATGAACTGGCCGTTGCCGTCGAGCACGTTCGTCGTCGCGCCCGAGACCGGGTCGCTCACGTTGACGCCGTCGCCGTTGGTCCACAGGATGTTCCCATCGCCGAGTTCCCGGCCGGCTCGTGCGCCGGAGTCCGCCGTGCCCGCGACAACGTCAAGGAGCCCGCCGCCGGAGTCGATCTCCCAAACGCCCGAGGGCGAGCTGAACGCGCCCACGAGCACGGTGCCCGCACTGGTCTCGCTCATCTGTTGGAGGAAGTTCAGGCTTCCCGAGGGCAGGAACGTGCCGAGGAACGCGCCGGTGTCGTCCACGCGATCGATGCGGGAATCGCCGCTAAAGCTGAGCAGATTCTCGCCGTTGTAGGGCAGCGCGAACCAGGGATCGGCGTCGACTGGGATGTTGCCCACGATGCTGGCCGTGCTGGGATCGATGCGGACGAAAGCATCGCCCGGTGCGTCGTTGTTGGTGCCCGAGTTGGCCACCCAGACCTCGTCGCCGATGACCATGACGCCGCGGATATTGTCGAGCCCGCCGCCGGGCACCTGCCCGCCGATGGAATCGATGAAGTCGCCGTCGAGCGTGAAGCGGTCGATGCGATCGCGGATCTGGTCGCTCACCCAGATCTCATCGCCGACCTGAGCGATGCCCTTCGGTGTGCCGGCGTCAAGGGGCACAAGATCGATAAACACGGGGTCGACCAGGCTGCCATCGGATGGATCGAAAGCTGCGATGGTGTCGTTTCCGGAATCCGCCACCAGCAGTAACGCGTCCTGGGCCATGCACGCTGCGGACATCGCTGATGCAGCCAAGCCCACCACGAGAATTCGAGTCTCCATAATCTCGGCCTCCAAAAATTAGTTCGGATTGGGGTCAACCCACTAGATTAACCGAATTCGCCGACAAGCACAAGGCCATTTTGCTGGTCAATTCGTGCCAAGAAGACAGAGCATGAAATGGCCCGGACGCTTGCCCGGGCCACGAGACTTAATCAGGGGTGTGCGCCGAATCAGGCCTGCATGACCAGCAACTCGTTGTAGTCGGCTACCGGCCACAGGTCCTTGGCCACGACCTTCTCGATCGCGTCTACCTGAGTGCGGACCGCCTCGATCGTAGGGATGAGGTGCTTCTCGGTGTGGTCGGCCGCGTCAAGGGGATACTCGGGCTCGCCGCCTTCGAGCACCGAGTCGAGGGCCGTGAGGTTCCGCCGGAGTTCGCCTACCAAGCCCGCCAGTTCCTCGAGCGCCGTGCGGTTCTCCGCAGGGTCGATGTCGGCGGCCATGAGCGAGGCGACCGCACTGCCGATTTCGGTGAGCTGGCGGAGCGCCGCGGGAAGCACGAGCGTCTTGGTCATGTTGCGTAGCGTTAGGCCCTCGATGCGCACCTGCGTGGCGTACTTCTCGGCGAAGATGTTCGCCCGGCTCTGGGTTTCCAGCGGGCTGAGCACGTCCAGGCTGTTGAAGAGCGTGCGGTTCTTGTCATTGGTCAGGGCTCGAAACGCCTTGGCCGACGATCGGATGTGCGGCAGGCCGCGTTTTTCGGCTTCTTCCACCCACTGCTCGGAGTAGTTGTCGCCGTTGAAGATCACCCGCTTGTGCTCGGTCGACACACGCTGGATGATCGAGCTGAGAGCCTCTTGCGTGTCCTCGGCCTTCTCGAGCTCGTCGGCAAAACTCGCGAGCGCCTCGGCCACGATCGTGTTGAGCACCGTGACCGGGAAGGCGACCGCCGCCGAAGAGCCGACGGCGCGGAACTCGAACTTGTTGCCAGTAAAAGCGAACGGGCTGGTGCGGTTGCGGTCGCCCGCATCGCGCACGAACTCGGGGAGCGTCTGCGCTCCCAGGTCCATCGTGGAGCCCTGGCGTGAGCTGCTGGCCGTGCCGCCACTCGCAAACTGCTCGATCAGGTCGGTGAGCATGTCACCGAGGAAGATGCTAATAATCGATGGTGGAGCCTCGTTAGCGCCCAATCGGTGGTTGTTGCCCGCACTCGAAATGCTCGCGCGGAGCAGGTCGGCGTGCAGGTCGACGGCGCGGATGACCGCCACCAGGAACGCGTGGAACGTGCGGTTGGTGTGCGGCTCGCTCTTGGGGCTCAGCAGGTTGCGGCCCGTGTCGGTCGAGAGCGACCAATTCACGTGCTTGCCGCTGCCGTTGATGCCCGCGAAGGGCTTCTCATGCAGCGTACACAAAAATCCATGTCGGGGAGCCACGCGGCGGAGCGTCTCCATCACCAGCATCTGGTGGTCGCACGCGACATTGGCCGGCTCGAAGTGGGCGGCTAGTTCGAACTGCCCGGGGGCCACCTCGTTGTGCCGCGTGGCGATGGGCACGCCCTTGCGATTCAGGATGAGCTCGACCTCGCTCATGAAGCTGAGCACACGCTCGGGGATCGAGCCGAAGTAATGGTCGTCGAGCTTCTGGCCCTTGATGGGCGTGTCACCGAAGACCGTGCGGCCGCAGATGGTCAGGTCTTCACGCGTCTCGGCAAGACGGGCGTCGACCAGGAAGTACTCCTGCTCGGCCCCGACAGTAGAAAACACGCGCGTCGCGCCATCGGTCTCGCCAAGCGCGGTGAGCACGCGCATGGCCTGCGTGTTGATCGCGTCCATCGATCGCAGCAGCGGCGTCTTCTTGTCCAGCGCCTCGCCCGTCCAACTCACGAAAGCGGTGGGGATGCACAGCGTAACCGTGTCGCCGTACCGGCTCAGGAACACCGGGCTGGTCGCGTCCCAGGCGGTGTAGCCGCGGGCCTCGAAGGTGGTGCGCAGGCCGCCGCTGGGGAAGCTCGAGGCGTCGGGTTCGCCCTGCACCAGCGCCTGGCCGGTGAACTCGCTGATGGCCCCGCCGTGCCCATCGGGCTTGACGAACGTGTCGTGCTTCTCGGCGGTCAGCCCCGTGAGCGGCTGGAACCAGTGGGTGTAGTGCGTCGCACCGTTGGCCACCGCCCAGTCCTTGATGGCCACCGCAACAGCGTCGGCGATGCCCGCGTCGAGCGATTCGCCATGGCGGATGGTCTGCTGGAGCTTGCGGTACGTCTCGGCGGGCAGCCTTCGCCGCATCTGGGCGTCGGTGAAGACGTCCTTAGCAAAGGACTCCTCGGCCATGGCCCAGCCGGCCTCTGGCGCGTGCTGGCCTTCGGGTTGGTTGTTCTGGTTCTGGCGGGCCTGCTGCCCGGCTCGGGCCGAGCCTCCATGGTTCGTTGAGGCGGGTTCCTGCTCCATGGTCATTCCGTTGCGCACGGCGAGTGCATCCTTCCGGTTTTTTGGGACGGGCCGATTCGGTCGGCCAATACCCCAAGGGCGCTCGGGCCTTGCCGGCGTACGTGCCGGCTCGTGACCCAAGCAAGTTCCAGTATCAATCACATCGGACAGGAAAGGTCTATGCGCCCCGATTCCCGGGGCCAAGCCCATCGGACATAAAAACCGTCTAATACCCGTACAAATCTCACCCCACGGCCCCGATCCGCCACATGGGCAGACTTAGGCGAACCATGATATGCCCGATCTCAACTTCCACCTAGCATCGGCCACATGCGCGTCATCACCTGGAACGTCAACTCCGTGAAGGTCCGCCAGGAACGCCTCGCCGGCGTCCTCGAACGCCACGAGCCCGACGTGGTCTGCCTCCAGGAACTCAAGAGCCCCGAGCTGCCCGGCCCGGTCGCCGACGACCTCGAACGCCTGGGCTACCACGCGGCGGTGTATGGCCAGAAGACCTATAACGGCGTGGCAATTCTGTCGAAAACCCAACCCACAGAGGTGGTCCGGGGCTTCGAGGGCGACAACGGCCCCGAGGACGACCACGCCCGCCTCATCTCGGCCATGGTCGCCGGCGTCCGCGTCTACAGCGCGTACTTCCCCAACGGCGGCGAGGTCGGCAGCGACAAGTTTGTCTACAAGCTCGCCTGGATGCAACGCCTCCGCGCCCTGCTCGACGCGCGGCACAAGAACAGCGAGCCGATCATCCTGGCCGGCGACATGAACGTGGCCCCCTTCGATTCCGACGTCGCCAAGCTGGAGAAGTGGGAGGGCACCACCCACTGCGTGCCCGAGGCCCGCGACGGCCTCAAGCACGTCGAAGGCTTCGGCTTCGTCGACACCCACCACGCCAGGCACCCCGAGGGCAACATCTATAGCTGGTGGGACTACCGCCAGCTCGCCTTCCCCAAGGGCGACGGCCTGCGCATCGACATCATCTACGCGACCAAGGATCTGGCGGGCACCTGCATCGACGCCCGCATCGACCGCGACGAGCGCAAGGGCAAGCAGCCCAGCGACCACGCCCCGGTGATTGCCGATTTCGAGTGGCCGGCATGAAGGAGTGGCAATTGGCAATGGGCAATAGGCAATCGGGTTCGCCTGCGGCGAAGGCTTCGCTCCTCGCGTCCGTTCCATCTTGCCAATTGCCAACTGCCAATCGCAAATTGCTATCCCCGCCATGATGACCACCTTCCTGCTCGACATCTCCGGCACCGTCGTCCGCTCGGGCGGCTTCGAGGCGGTCTTCCATCGCGTCTACTGCGAGTTGCTCAACGTCGAGGTGGGCGCCGACGAGATCCGCGTGAACACCGGTCGCAAGAAGGCCCACCTCTTCGCCGAGGTGCTTGATGCCCACGCGCCAGATCGCGTGGATGAGCCCGGCCTGATCGACCGCATGACCGACGCCTTCGACGCGTTCATGCTCCAGGCCATCAAGCAGCACCCACCCCCCGTGCTCGACGGCGTGCGCGAGGCGATGGAGCTGCTCGCGTCCAAGGACATCACCGTCGGCTACGTCACGGGCTTCGCCCGCCAGCCCGCCGAGCGGTTGCTAGAGGTCTCAAAGCTGGATTCCGCCGTGCTGGTGGGGAGCGACGAGGTCGAGCACGGCCGCCCCGCCCCCGACCTCATCCACGAGGCGATGCGCCGGCTAGGCCTGGCCGACCCGTCAGCGCTCGCCTATGCCGGCGATACACCCGTCGATATCCAGAGCGGGTTGGCAGCGGGATGCGGCAGGGTCTTTGGCCTCACCTGCGGCGCGCACGACCGAGCCGAGCTCGAATCGGCTGCGCGCGGCACACCGGCCACAGTGCTGGATTCGCTCCTGGAAGCCGTCCACGACGCGACCGCCTAGCCGCCGGCCGCCTTGGCCTTGTACCCCGCGGCCTTCAACCGCTCGACGACGGCCTCGCGATGGTCGCCCTGCAGCACGATCTCCACGCCTTGGGGCGTGTCGCCCAAGCCACCGCCAGTACCCATGGCCGTGCGCAGGTCTTTCAGCAAGGCCTTGGCGTCGTCCTTCGGCAGCCCCAGCTCGCCGACGATCGTGTTCCACTTGCCCCGCCGCTTCTCGCGCCGCACGCGCGGGCTGGTGGCCCTGGGGTCAACCTTCGGGCACGCGCAGCCATCGACCGCCTTGCCGCACCGCTCGCACGTCACGGGTTGCTCGAGCGCGGTGCCATCGAAGAGTCCGGCCATGGGGGAGGGTAGTGAGGGAAGGGAATTGGCAATTGCCACGCCAGCCGGTGCGCGGCCGGTTCCCCCTACCATCCCCCAATGCACCGATGCCTGCTCAACCCCGCCCTCGAACGTGTCCGGGTCAACGGCTTTGCCTTCCCCCTGGGTGTCTACCCCGTCGAGCCCATCGCGCCCAAGAGCGGCTACACCGCCGACTTCGAGCCCGCCGACGGCGACGAGGAGTGGGAGGAGTGGCCCGACCGCTACGTCTACGAGGTCCTGGTCTCGGCCGAGCGGCTCAAGCCCCTGTGCTCGGCCCTGCTGAGCCTGCTGCCCGGGCGGGTGTACCCAATCCTGGACGTGCTTGGCAACGACGCGTTCCGGGAGATCGACCCCTACATCGCCTACGAACTGGTGGGCGTCGAGTCGCTCTACGACGGCATCCGCTGGTACGAGCCCTTCCTCTTTGAAGATGGATTATGCGGCTTCGGCGCCATGAGCGAGGAGCCATTCATGTACTTCTTCCTCGACGAGCACAAGGTGCTGACCGTCCGCGTCGAGACCAATGAAAAGGAACGGGTCGATCGGCTGCTGACCGCCTTTGAGCTGCCCAACCTGGGCAGCGGGGCGGAGAACGGGACAGGCGGCGGGCGTGCCCGCAAGCCCGACGGGCGGCCGCCCCAAGCCAAACAGGTCGAGGTGATGGCGGCCGACGCGGTCAGCCACGAGCACCGCAGCGTGCTGCTGACCCCCGACGATCGCCCCGAGTTGCCCGGCCCCGAGGAGGTCTCCGAAGCGCTGGTCGACCTGTGGGGCATGACGCTCAATATCGATGTGGAGCGGAACCTGGACGACGATGGCCGGGATCTGGGTGTCACCGGCTGGCGCTGCTTGATCCGTGTCGAGCCGCAGCCGGCGGATGAAGAGCCCGCGCAGATCAAGGAAACAAGGCCCGAATCAAAACCTGAAACGAGGCCCGAGACCGAGCGCGAGTCCGTTGTGGAGCCAAAGAAGAACGACGCCCGTCCACGCGACCGCTACGCCGAGGCCGTGCTCGCCGCTGGTTGCTGGCGTGAGGCCGAGGATCTGGCGCTCCAGGCTGTCGCGAAGCTGCCCGGCGGGCCCAGCGGCGTGTCGCTGACCGACGAGTTCGGACCGCGTTTGATCTCCGCGGACCGCCTCTGGCGCCACGAATTGGTAACCATTCTCGCGGGGAGCACGACGCCGACAGCATCGCAGCCGGCGTCCACGCCCGGCCGGCCCGAGTCCCACGCTGCGCGAGCACAGGAGCCGCCGGCCTCACCCGTGCTCATCACGCCACCGGCCAATCCCCCAGCAAATCCCGACGATTTTGACGATCCCCATCCTCCCGAGCCCCCCGAAATCGCGAAGCTCCTCGACGAAGCGCTCAGCAATGATGCGCCCGGGCGGATCCTCGGCAGCCGATGGCTCGAATAGCCCGCCACCAGATCCACGGATCGGCCAGATTCGAGATGGCCAGAACACGGAAATGGTCGGTTGCTCTGGCAGGGGGTGGTGATTATCCTCCCCCCGCTCGGTTCCGAGCCATTTTGGCCCCGATCGTGCATCCCGCGGCGCGTGCCTCGGGTATCAAGTAGAAGACCCACCCCGCCCCGGGCCGCCGCTCGGGGCCGATGCCGGCTCGAACAACTCCCGACCCCATCCTTCCTTGGAGGATCGGTGCCCGGCAGTTGCCAATGATGGCCCACGAGCTACGAGCCGCGCATATGCGTACACGTCCCCACACCGACCCCAGCCCCCGCGCCCACACCCGTCCTGACGCACAACTTTGGAGCTTGGCATGAGCACCAGCCGCACCCCCCGTCGTCTCCTCGCCCTGGCCCTGGCCACCTCGCTGGCCACCTCGTTCACGGCGATGGCCAACGACACGAGCTTTGAGACCCTGGCCCAGGCCCGGACCCAGGCCGACCAGTTGATGGCCCAGGGCCAGTTCGTGCGGGCCCAGGCCACGCTGATGGAGGCCCTGAGCGACGCGACGGGCAACAGCGACGAGCGTGCCGAGGCGTTGGTGGCCCTCCAGAACATCCGCCGCAAGATGGCCGGTGCCGATCGCCAGGAGATCGCCCTGCAGCAGGCCGACATGGCCATCAGCGAGGGCAAGCTGGCCTTCGCCGCCACCCGCGTCGGTGCCGTGCTCGAGTCGGCCGACGAGGGCTCGGCCCTGTGGACCCGCGCGACCCAGGCCCAGGCCGAAATCGCCCGCCGCCAGCAGGCCCTGCGCCCGATGGTGGAAGACGCGCTGGCCCAGGCCGGTGACGATCTGGACGCGGGCCGCTATGCCCAGGCCAAGGCCCAACTCTCGGTGGTGCGCCGCGCGGGGCTCGAACTCGACCGCAAGCAGGGCGACAAGCTCACCCGCATGGAACTCCGCGTCGCCGACGCCGAGCGCCAGGCCGGCACGACCTTTGACGCCAAGGCCACCGCCGCCGCGGGCGTGCAGGCCGGCGTCGTCCGCGGCCGCCAGGACGGCCAGCCGGGCGATCCGGGAGCGCTCTGGCGCGAGGCCCTCGAGCAGGAGACCCGGGCCAACCTTTCCCAGGCCGATGCCGCGTTCGAGGCCGGCCGCCTGGCCGAGGCTCGCCGCCTGTACGTTCTGGTGCGTGCCAACCAAGACCGCCTGACCCCCGAGGAGCGTGAGCACGTCGCCACCCGCATCGACGAGATCGACGTGCGGTTGTCCGGTGCTCCCAGCGGCCAGCCCGGGCAAGAGCTGGGCCGGGACTTGGACATCATCCGCCAGAACGCTCTGGCCCAGTTCAACGTGGGTGTCCGTGAGGTCGAGCGGCAACTCGGCCAGGGCAACCTGAGGGCGGCCCGTGCCCAGGTCTCGCGCACGAAATTCGACTTCCAGCGCAACCGCGACGTGTTTAGCCAGCCCGAGTTCGAGGGCAAGATCAACGAGCTCGAGAATCTTGAAGCCCGTATCGATCGGGCGGAACTCGAACGAGGGGAGGCCACCGCCGATCAGATCGCCGAGGCCGCCCGGAGGGCCACCGAAGAGCGGGCCCAATCCGAAAGGAACGAGCGCGAGCGCACGATCAGCCTCCTTCTCGACCAGGCTCGCGAGTTCCAGTTCAACATGCGGTACCGCGAGGCGCTCGACACCATCGAGCAGCTCCTGCTGATCGACCCGATTAACCCGTCGGGCCTGCTGCTCAAGAACGCCTACGAGAACATCCTGATTTATGTCGAGTACAACCAGATCAGGAAGGAACGCGACAAGAAGCTGACCGGGCTTCGTGTCGAGGCCGAGCGGGCCCTGATCCCCGACCTGAACATCGTGAACTATCCCGAGAACTGGCCGGCCATCAGCCAGAGCCGCGACGCCCAGGCCGAGTTCGTCGATTCCGCCGCGAACCGCCGCGTGCTGGCCCAACTCGAGTCCAGCCGCGTCCAGATGGACCTCCAGAACAACCCCCTCGAGAACGCCCTGGCGTACATCGCCAACCAGGCCGAGGTCGACATGGACATCGATTGGGAGGCCCTCGATACCAAGAGCATCGACCGCAACACGCCGGTCACCCTCCGCCTGGCGGGCAGCGTCAACGCGATCACGGCCATCGAACGCCTGCTGGACAAGGTCAGCTTCGACGAATTCAGCAAGGCTGATTGGGCCATCGTCGACGGCTTGCTGACGATCTCGACGGCCGAGAAGCTGGTCAATGAGACCGATGTGGGCATGTACGACATCAACGACCTGCTGCACGAGATCCCCGACTATCCGGATGTTCCCGAGATCGACCTCCAGCAAGCCCTGCAGAGCAGCCAGGGTGGCGGCGGCCAGAGCCCCTTCCAGGACCAGGGCAACAACGAGCTCGAGGAGACCCCCCTTGAGGACCGCATCAACGAGATCATCGATATCGTCGAGAACAACATCGACGACGACCAGGGCTTCATCGAGGGCACTTGGTCCATCACGCCCTTCCGCGGCGTGCTGATCGTGCGCGCCACGCCCCGGGCCCACCGCCAGATCGGCGGCCTGCTCGACCAGCTCCGCGCCCAGCAGGCCCTCCAGCTCAACGTCGAAACGCGATTCCTGCTGGTCAACCAGGACTACTTCGAGCAGATCGGCTTCGATCTGGACATCTACTTCAACGCCAAGGCCGACCAGTTCCAGACCCTGGCAGGCAACGATCCGACCGTGCTGCCCAGCGACCTGTTCGACTTCGCGGGCCCCAACGGCCGCCGCCGCACCGTCGTCGGTGGTGGCAACGCCGCCCAGCAGGTCACCCAGCCCGTCAACGCACCGACCAACACCAGCGTCATCGGTGCCGGCCAGAACTCGCTGGGCCTCGCCGGCGCTCTGGCACCCACCGAGGGCCTGGCTAGCACCATCCTCGGTGCCGCTCCGGCCCTGGGCGTTGCGGGCCAGTTCCTTGATGACGTGCAGGTCGACTTCCTGGTGCGGGCCACGCAGGCCGACCGCCGATCGACCCAGCTCACCGCGCCCCGCCTGACCCTGACCAACGGCCAGCTCGCCAACATCTACGTGGCGACCCAGGTCGCGTACGTGGGCGATCTCGAGCCGGTGGTCAGCGACAGCGCCGTCGGCTTCGACCCCACGGTCGAAGTCGCGACCGAGGGCGTGACCCTGCTCGTCCGCGGCACGATCTCCAGCGATCGCCGCTACGTGACCATTAACGTCGATGCGGGTCTGGCCCAGATCGACGGGTTCGCCAGCGAGCAGGTCACGGCGGTGGCCGGCGGCACGCTGGTGAGCTCCGCCGACACCCAGTCGTTCATCCAGCTCCCGACCGTGACGGTTACCCGCGTCCGCACGACGGTCACCGTGCCCGATGAGGGCACCCTGCTGCTGGGCGGCCAGCGCCTGGTGAGCGAGTTCGAGGTTGAGACGGGCGTGCCGCTGCTGAGCAAGCTGCCCGTGCTGAACCGCTTCTTCACCAACCGCATCCAGAGCAAGGAAGAGCAGACCCTGCTCATCCTCATGAAGCCCACCGTGCTCATCCAGAGCGAGCAGGAAGCCCGCAACTTCCCGGCCATGGGCGGCGGGCTGGGCTTCAACTAAGCCTCAAACACGGCTGAGGGCCCCCGAACCACCAGAAACGCCCGCCCCGGGACAGCCCGGGGCGGGCGTTGTTGCTACGCTTGCGCCCCGGCGTGTCGACGGCTCGACCCGCCCAGCCCACTCGGAGAGCCCAGCATGCCTGCCGAAGAGACACGTTTGCGCATCACCAACCAGGACGGGGTGACGCGGGTTGAGTTCCTCGACCGCAATATCCTCGACGAGGCCAGCATCCAACGCATCGGCGAAGAGATCACCGAGATCATCGACGCCGCCAGCGAACCGAAGATGCTCATCAGCTTCACGAACGTGGACCACATGTCCTCGGCCGCCCTGGGCACCCTGATCACCATCCACCACAAGATCCGCAATCGATCGGGCGAGCTCCGCTTGGCCGACATCGATCCGCAGATCCAGGAGGTGTTCAGCATCACCAAGCTCGACCGCATCTTCACGATCCACGAGGATTCCGAGAGCGCGATGAAGAGCTTCGGCTGATCGACCCCTTCCTTCCAGGGCAGACCGGATGGCACAGCGAGACGAGCAAGCCAGCGTGAGCGACTCGGCCAGGATCACCAACGATCGGCAGCGCATCGACCAGCTCTGGCTGGCGATCGAGGCGGCGATGCAGGACCAGGGCTATCCGAAGGCTTCGATGTTCGCCGTCCGCCTCGCGCTCGAAGAGGCCATGACCAACGCCTTCCGCCATGGCCTCAAAGACCTGCCCGACGACACGCCCATCACCGTCGATTACGGCATCGATGCGCAGCGCGTCCGCATCGCCGTCGAGGATCCGGGGCCGGGCTTCGATCCGACCGACGTGCCCGACCCCACTTCGGAAGAGAATCTCACCCGACCGGGTGGCCGGGGCATCTTGCTCATCCGCTCGTACATGACGCGAGCAGACTTCAAGAACCATGGCAGGCGGCTCGAGATGGTCTACGATCGACCTCCCGAGGCCGAAAATTGAGACGCGGACTCATCGGGATTTCCCGATTGACTCCAATCTCTCTTGCGACCGCAGCCGAGTACCACTAAACTAGAACGGTTCTAAACGGATGGCCAAGCGGGCCTTCCGATGCCGATGACGAGGGCACCCGAGCCTACCCTGACGGGTAGCGAACGCTCGACCGCCCAAGCCTCGGTCCATTCCGCCATACGGAGACACCATGGCCGTTGACCTCCCAATCTATCTCGATAACGCCGCCACGACTCGCACCGACCCGCGGGTGGTCGAGGCGATGCTGCCCTACTTCACCGAGACCTTCGGCAACCCGGGCAGCCGCAACCACAGCTTCGGCTGGGCGTCGGAGAAGGGCATCGATACCGCCCGCCAGCAGGTGGCCGACCTGATCGGCGCCGACCGTAAGGAGGTCATCTTCACCAGTGGGGCGACCGAGAGCAACAACCTGGCCATCAAGGGTGCGGCCAGCATGTACGCCAAGGGCCCGGCCGGGACCGAGAATCGCGGCCACATCATCACGGCCCAGCACGAGCACAAGGCCGTGCTCGACCCGTGCAAGCGGTTGCAGAAGGAAGGCTTCGACGTCACCTACCTCGCGCCTGGTAAGGACGGCTTGATCACCGCCAAGATGATCGAGGAGGCCATGCGTGAGGACACCATCCTGGTGACCATCATGTGGGCCAACAACGAGCTTGGCACCATCAACGAGATCCCCGAGATCGGCAAGCTCTGCCACGATCGCGGCGCGGTGCTCCACACCGACGCGACGCAGTGGGTCGGCAAGATGCCCACGGATGTCACCAAGGACAACGTCGATCTGCTCAGCATGAGCGGCCACAAGATCTACGGGCCCAACGGGGTGGGCGCGTTGTACGTCCGCCGCCGCAAGCCCCGCATCCGCCTGACGGCGTTGCAGGAGGGCGGTGGGCAGGAGCGCGGATTCCGCTCGGGAACGCTCAACGTGCCGGGCATCGTTGGGCTGGGCAAGGCCTGCGAGCTCTGCGCCGCCGAGATGGACGACGAGCGTGAACGCCTGCTGGCCCTGCGCCAGAAGATCGAGAGCTCGATCACGAGCCAACTCGACACCGTGCAGGTCAACGGCCACGCCGACAAGCGGCTGCCCAACATGACCAACATCTCCTTCGGCTTCGTCGAGGGCGAGAGCATGATGATGGCCATCAAGGAGATCGCGGTGAGCAGCGGTTCAGCCTGCACGAGCGCCAGCCTCGAGCCCAGCTACGTGCTCAAGTCCCTTGGCATCGGCGATGACCTAGCCCACAGCTCGCTGCGGATCAGCATGGGCCGATACACCACCGAAGCACAGGTCGACTACGCGATCGAGAAGATCGTGGCGGCTGTCAAGAAGCTGCGAGATCTGAGCCCGCTGTACGACATGCACAACGAGGGCATCGACATCACCAAGATCGAGTGGCAGGCGCACTAGACAGAATTTGACGCGGCTCAGCCGCGATAGGAGTCCAGCAATGGCATATGGCGACAAGGTCATCGATCACTACGAGAACCCACGGAACGTGGGCAGCTTTGGCACGCAGAAAGAGATCAAGGCCAACAAGGACGTTGGAGTTGGCCTCGTTGGCGCACCGGAGTGCGGCGACGTCATGCAACTCCAGATCAAGGTCGACGAGTCGGGCAAGATCGAGGACGCCAAGTTCAAGTGCTTCGGCTGTGGCTCGGCCATCGCCAGCAGCAGCCTGGCCACCGAGTGGCTCAAGGGCAAGAGCTTGGACGAGGGGCTGACCATCAAGAACACCCAGATTGTCGAGGAGCTCAGTCTTCCGCCGGTCAAGATCCACTGCTCGGTGCTGGCCGAAGATGCCATCCGGGCGGCCATCGAGGATTACAAGACCAAGAACGGGATCCAGTCCGAGGCCGCTCACGCCCATTAGGCGGTGTTCTCGGGTGAAGAGGGGACTTCCCCGCCCATTCATTGAACAGAACTTGCCAGTGGGCCGTTATACAGTTAGAGCGTCCGAATTCTGGCCCTCAGCATCGCAGGAGCATCCATGACAGCCACTTCCGCCAATCCCAGCCAGGCCGACACCAACGCCGTCAGCATCACCGAGAAGGCCGCCAGCGAGATCCTGCGGATCGTGCAGGAGCAGGAGTTGGACGCCAGCAAGGTTCACCTGCGCGTGGGCGTCAAGGGTGGGGGCTGCTCGGGATTCAACTACATCCTGGACCTTACCGAGGCCGTCCGCGACACCGACGAGGTCATGGAGATGCACGGCATCAAGGTGGTGTGCGACCCCAAGAGCCTGCTCTACCTCCACGGTACCGTGGTCGACTTCAAGGACGAGATCATGAGCCGCGGGTTCGTCTTCCAGAACCCCAACGCCAGTGCTACCTGTGGGTGTGGCTCTAGTTTCTCGGCTTGATTCGGGGCTGAACAGGGGATTTCTCCGATAAATCGACCGCCGCAACGCGAAGTCCTGTTGCACCGTACCCGCCCTTGCGGGTATTCTTGTCGGTGGGCTCCAGAATCCCGATTGGGGTGCCGATGCATAGGCACGGGGCCCGGCCGCCACTGATGGCCGATCGATCTTTTTGGGGAAGGATTCTCAATGGCCTCACAGAGCGCGACGCCGCTTGAAACCACGCAGGGCTACGCGACGCCCACGGTCACGCAATTCAGCGTGTTCCTCGACAACCGGGTCGGCCGGCTGCACGAGCTCGTGGCCGCCTTCGACGAGTCGGCCGCCAAGATCTGCGCTCTGAGCGTCCACGAGGCGTCCGACTACGCCGTGGTGCGGATCATCGCCAACCGGGCGTCCATCGCGTCGAGGATCCTGAAAGAGCAGCGGCTGCCCTACGGCGAGAAGGAAGTGCTCGTGGTCGAGCTGAGCGAGGGTCACAGCCTCGAGAGCCTGTGCCTGTCGCTGCTGGGTGCCGAGTTGAACATCCACTTCGCCTACCCGCTCATGAGCCTGCCCACGGGCACGGCCACCATCGCGCTGTCGGTGGACGACATGACGCTGGCGGGGCAGATCCTGCGGCGGAAGTGCTTCCGGCTGTTTGGTGAGGCGGATCTGCCGGCGGCGTGAGGTGTCAGTCGCCGCTCGTGTCTTCGTCAAGTGTGTAGACCTTCTTTGCCTGGTACGAGCGGTCCGCGTGTCGCCACTGGCGGACGACGTCGGCCTTGGTGTATGGCGTGCCGCACTCGGGGCAGCAACCCTCGGCGGGCAAGCTGCGCAAGTCGTACAGGCAGTGGAGGCACGCCTGACCGTGGCACGTCCGCACACGCCGTAGGTCTCGCTGCCACAACGCTATGGGAAGGATCAGTCCGCCAAAGAACAGCAGCACGCTGATCGGCCCCACCACGGCGAGCGTCATGGGACGGCCGAAGACTATGCTCGCGGCGAATCCACCCCAGATGCTGAGCATGGCCAGGCCGACACCAAGTATGCCCCAGATCGCGTGCCGGCGAGATGCGCTCGGCGGTGGGGGTGAATTCTGGTCTCCTGGCATGACGTTGCAGCGTACGCGCACGAAAAGCCCGGGCTTGCGCCCGGGCCTCATTTGGTTCTTTGTGCTTGGTCAGGCGGTGGCGACTTCCAGGTCGTGGGCCTCGGCGACGGGGCGGTTGAGCAGGCGGCCGTCGTCGCAGTTGATGGCCATGGCGAAGCCGGCGTCGCGGGCGGCGATCTCGTGGGGGCCGACCTTGGCCAGGCGGCGGGCCCAGGGGATGGTCGCGTTGTTGAGCGCGTGGGTGCTCGTGCGGGCGACGGCACCCGGCATGTTGCCCACGCAGTAGTGGACCACGCCGTCGATGATGTAGGTCGGCTGGCCGTGTGTGGTCACGCGGCTGGTCTCGACGCAGCCGCCCTGATCGATGGAGACGTCGACGATGACAGCGCCCTCGGGCATGATCTTGAGGTCTTCACGGGTGACGAGGTTGGGGGCCTTGGCACCCGGCAGCAGCACAGCACCGATGACCAGGTCGGCCCAGCGGAGGTACTTGCGGATGGCGTGCGGATCGCTGTATATGGTCGTGACGTTGTCGTCCATTACGTCCTCGAGGTAGCGCATGCGGTCGAGGTCAATGTCCATGATGATGACGTCAGCGCCCATGCCGCTGGCGATCTTGGCGGCGTTGGTGCCCACCACGCCACCGCCGAGCACCAGCACCTTGCCCGGCTCGACGCCCGGCACGCCGCCGAGCAGCACGCCGCGCCCCTGCTGGGGTCGCTCGAGGTACTTGGCGCCCTCCTGGGTGGCCATGCGGCCGGCGATCTCGCTCATGGGGGTCAGCAGCGGGAGGGTGGGTCTGCCGCTCAGGCCCGGTGCCTCGAGGGTTTCGTAGGCGACCGCGCAGATCTTTTGGTCAAGGCAGGCCAGCGTGAGGTCGCGATCGGCGGCGAAGTGGAAGTAGGTGAACACCACCTGGTTGGCTCGCATGTGCGGCCATTCGATGGGCTGTGGCTCCTTGACCTTGACGATCATGTCGGCCTGGGCCCACACGTCGTCGGCGGTCTTGGCGATGCTTGCGCCGACGTTCTCGAAGGCCGAATCCTCGAAGCCGATGCCCAGGCCCGAGCCGGACTGGACCACGACGCTGTGGCCGTCACGGATCAGCAGATCGACGCCCACGGGCATCAGGCCAACGCGGTACTCATCGGGTTTGACCTCTGTGGGAACGCCAACGATCATGCTCGGGAACTCCTGTCGATTCTGGGCTGCCCTGAATGTTCGTGGCGGCCTGGCCGGGGGTTGTGCGGGCCGCCAGCGTGGCCCGATTGGCCGCGCGGAGCGCATCGAGAATGCTATGCCCCGGGCGGGTGCTGCGGTCCGGTTCTGGCCTGGTGTTCGGCGGCGAGATCGGCTGGGATGCCCCTGCCCGGGGTTTTGGCTAGTATCCGCCCCTGGCGGGTTTGCGGGACGCGTTTCGATGTAGCGCCCGGTCCGGTCGGGGTATAGAGCCCCCTCGACGCCCCTGGACTGATTGATGGTTTGGGGTGTTGGTTTCTCGACGCTTCCGGAGGCAGTCCCGCATGTGCTTCAAGCTTGCTCGCAGGTTCAACATCCGACCCGCCGCCCTGCTGGCGGTCGCGTTGGCCTTCTTCGTTCCCGCTTCGGCCTTGGCGCAGGGTGAGAACTACATCTCCCGGGTCAACGCCTCATCGAGGGCCATACCCAACGACCAGCGGGCCGACCTCGTGCTCTTCCCGGCGATGGTGGGCATGGCCGAGCCGCCAGCGGTGGTGAGCCTGCTCGAAGATGGTCGCCCGACCGACGCCATGCTGCTCGGCCCGGGCCTGCAAGGCTGGGACGGCGCCGCCGCGTGGGCAGCCGCCGACAGCCAGCAGGCGGTGGTCACCGCGCTCGACGAGATCACGGAGGAGGCCTCATTCCTCGGCTCGATGGTGATGGCCCAGCCCTACGGCATCGACGGTGTGCCCGTTGACCTGATCCGCGCAGGGCTGTACACCGAACTTGGTGACCCGCCGACGCTGACCACTGCCGACTTCCGGTACCTTCCAAAGCTGACCAACGTGTCCATTCTGGCGCACGTCGAGGCCAGCCGGCGGCTGAGCGAGGGTGACCCGGCCGGGGCGCTCGATGTTCTGATCGACCTGATGCACCTGGGTCGGATGATGGCCAACCGCGAGTTTTTTGAAGAGGTCGCGTGGGGCTATCGCACGATGATCGACGCGGCGATCCGCGTCCGTGACGTTGCGTACGTGGATTATACGTCGAATGACCAGGTGCTCGACTACGACCAGCTCATGCAAGCGATCAACAGGCTGGATCTGGGCCGCCGCGGATTCTTGATGATCGATCGGCTGCGGTTGCCCGAGGGCGATCACATTGGTGGCGAGCAGATCCTTTCGCGGATCTTCGACGGCCGGGGGCGACCAACCGATCGTTTCGCGCCAACCATGAGTGCGCTGACCACCAGCGATCGACCGCTGCGTCGCTTTAGCGAGGCCGGGCTCTGGAACCAGGTGCAGAACGTCCACGGCGACGGCCTGCAAACCCGAGGCACGCTCTCGGATGTCTTCAACGATTGGTCGCAGTTGTGGACGCAGAGCGATTTCGCTCCGGGCCACAAGCTCGTGCGTGAGTACGACCGGCTGAACCCCATCACCGAGGGCGTCGTGATGGCGATCATGCCCGAGATGACCGGGTTGTTCAACGATCGTCGGATCCTGAGGACCGAGATCGGCGGCACGCGATCGGCTCTTGGCGTCATGGCGTACAGGGCCCGCCTGCGCACGCTGCCGGTGAGCCTGTCGAGCCTGCAACCCCAGATCTTGCCCGAGCGTGAGATCGATCCGTTCGGACCGGTTCGCGATGTGCAGAACCGGCCACTGGTCAGCCCGTTCCAGTATCTGGTACCCAAGCGCGACCTGCCGATCGATCCGCGTGTGGGTCCCCAGCCGCTGCCGATCGACGTGATCATGCTCAACCAGCGCAACTTCGGCATCGCGATCGGTCTGGATGACGAGGAATTCGTGATCTGGTCCACCGGGCCGGATTCGGACGACGACACCGCCAGCCGAGTGCGCGAGAACACGCGGCAGTTGTTCGATGGCGATTACCTGATCTGGCCGCCGGTGATCTCGCTCTACCGCGAGTTCCTCCAGACCGAGGGCGTCCTGCGCTGATCCTGATCGCGTCCATGGCTTCCGCGGGGCTGGGGAACATCCCGGCCCTGTTGCCAGTTTGTCTTGGACCACACCCCT
The DNA here is from genome assembly GCA_025916675.1 of Phycisphaera sp. Lineage (NCBI taxonomy): Bacteria > Pseudomonadati > Planctomycetota > Phycisphaerae > Phycisphaerales > Phycisphaeraceae > Phycisphaera > Phycisphaera sp. Next base: position 1,862,506 of record CP098402.1, on the reverse strand, counting down.
GCAACAGCCGAGGAACAGCATGAGCGAGAACGGTCAGGATTCAACAATCGAGAAGCTGGTCATCATCGGGTCGGGCCCCGCCGGGTGGACGGCCGCGCTGTACGCCTCTCGGGCGCAGCTCGACCCGCTCTGCGTGATCGGTGTGCCCAAGCAGGACCCCGGGCCCGTCTTGCCGGGCGGCCAGCTCATGCTGACGACCGACGTGGAGAATTACCCCGGCTTCCCCGATGGCATCGCCGGCCCGGAGATGATGACGCTGTTCCAGAAGCAGGCCGAGCGTTTTGGCGCTCGGGTGATGAACGACGACGTCAAGACGGTGCAATTCAACAAGGATTACACGCAGCCACACACCATGACGACAGCAAGCGGCAAGACCATCCGAGCCCACGCGGTGATCATCGCCACGGGCGCGACCGCCAACTGGCTGGGCCTGGACAACGAGATCCGCTTGGCCACGTCCGGCGGGGGTGTCTCGGCGTGTGCGGTGTGCGACGGCGCTCTGCCCATGTTCCGTGACAACCCGGTGGCGGTGGTCGGCGGCGGGGACACGGCCATGGAAGAGGGCCACCACCTGAGCAAGTTCGCGTCGAAGGTCTACATCATCCACCGCCGCGATGAGCTGCGCGCCAGCAAGGTGATGCAGGAACGCACACTCGGCAAGGGCAACGTCGAGATGGTGTGGAACAGCACCGTGGTCGACGTGCTCGACAAGAAGGACGAGGCCTCGGGTGCCGACGTCATCCGCGCGGTCGTGCTCGAAGACACCGTGACCAACGAGCGTCGCGAGCTCGAAGTCAGCGGCATGTTCGTGGCCATCGGCCATACGCCGGCGACCAAGTTCCTCCGCGACAGCGGGCTCGAGTTCGACCAGGCCGGCTACATCGACCTCAAGAAGCGCAGCGGCGTGACCAACATCCCCGGCGTGTTCGCCGCGGGCGACGTGGCGGATGCCAAGTACCGCCAGGCCGTGACGGCCGCGGGCATGGGCTGCCAGGCGGCGCTCGACGCCGAGCATTGGCTGGGTGAGCACGCGCTGGTGTGAGCGATGGCCGAGCATGCGATCGGTTGTTGGGTCGAGCGTGGTGTGGTAAGGCCCGAAGTGGTCGACCGCTTGGGGCAGACCTGCCCCGTGGTTCCCAAAGCCGGCATCCGAGAGCCCTTCGCGACTTGGTCAGATGCGAACCTGTTGCTGCAACCCGCACGCTCGATCGCTTCTGAGGTTTTCGAGACCTCGGCTCGTTTGACGCGAGCCATCCTTTTCGACAAACTGCCGGGACGAAACTGGCATCTCGAAGTGCACCAGGACCTGACCATCGGTGTGGCCGATCGGATCGAAGCCGCTGGCTTCGGGCCCTGGTCGCGCAAGCATGGCGTATGGCACTGTGAGGCCCCGGCAGACTTGTTGAGCCGTATGTTGACGGTTCGTGTACACCTAGACGATGCGGATGAAGAGAACGGCTGCCTCTTGGTCGCGCCGATGCCAGCGGGCCGCACGTTCGCGAAGCTCTCGCCCGAAGAACTCCGGGCGTGCGCCGAACGAGTGGTACCCGTACCCGCCGAGGCCGGCGAGGCGGTTGTCATGAACCCGCTGGTGCCCCACGCCTCGGGCCGAAACACCACCGACCGCCACCGCCGCGTGCTGCACATGGAGTTCGCGGCCGGGGATCCTGGTGGCGGGCTGCGGTGGCGTGACGAGGCCGAGATCCTGGGTCAGTCTTCGTCGATGTCGTAGGGATCCGTGCCATCATGCCGCTCGATGTTGTGGCTCCTGGGCACGGGGATGTCCTTCGGGATGCCGCGGCGTCCGGCTCGTGTTGAGGGGTTGGGATTGTCGAGGGCGTCCAGACGCTCTTCGAGTTTCTCTTCGGCGGCGGTGGCGCGATCGCGCTCGATGACGGCGCGGCGGCCCGAGACCACGCTCTTGTGCTTCGTGTTCTGGACGGCCCAGTTGGCCTCTTTCGCGAGTGAAATGAGGCTCAAGCACAGCATCACCACGCCGATCAGCATGCAGATAACGAACACGATGATGAGAACGCCAAAGATCGGTAACACCATGGCCATCACGGGCGTCAGCAGCAGTCCCAGACCGCCCACGGCCAGCAACCACGCCACCGTCTGGAGCCGGCGTTCGGCGTCCTCGTCGCCCATCCATCCGGCGAGTGATGCGAGTTGCACGCACACGGGGATGAAGCCCAGGACCGCGATCGTGTCGAAGATGTACACCCCGGCGATGAGCAGGCCCTCCACAACGCTCAGTTTCGGCACGAGCAGCAGGGCGTAGATGATCGCGGCGACGATGTGGCACGCCTGTGTGCCCACGCTGGCCCAACGCCAGCGCGGATCATCGAAGGTGTCCAGTTGCTTTGCCTCGAACCGATCGGGTTTGGGTTTGGTCACCAGCCACAGGGCGCCGACCCAGCCACAGATCGCCAGGAATTCGAGGCCGAGCGTGACATAGTTCTCCGCGATGGCCAGCACGACGGTGAAGAAGATATATCCAAAGAACCCAAGCGCCGCGAGCCACAGCGTCTTGCTCAGGTGATTGACGTAGGCGATCGGTGCCCGCGAGACACCCGTGCCGCGTTTCTTTTCGTAGGTGATTCGAGCGTTCGAGGTGCCGCACTCGGGGCACACCGTCGCCTGGGGCAGGCCCGTCAGATCATAATTGCACTTGACGCAGCGAGACCCGTCCTCGAAACTGCCCTGTGGGGTCGGGCTTTGGCCCAGTTCTCGTGGGTCGATGGGGCTCATGCCCGATGATATGGGGCTCGGACCATTCGGTTGCGATCAGACGGTCTGCGGGTTGGCGGGGTCTTTGGCGTCGGCCTGCGCCCGCTTCTCGGCTTGTTTTTCGTCCTTTTTTTCAAGGGCCGAGCGGATTTCTTCGAGCAGGCGCTCGACCTGGAAGGGCTTGAAGAGCACGCATTGGAGGCCCTCTTGCGACGCCCGCACGATGCTGTGGCTCGGGTCGTAGCCGAAGCCGGTCATGAGGATCACCGGCACGTCGGGCAGCGTGCGACGGGCGGCCGAGAAGACCTCGTACCCGTTGCGGTCGGGCATCTTGATGTCGCTGATGACCAAGTCAAAGCCCTCGCCGGCTGCGGCGGAGGCCCGCACGGCCTCGATGGCGGCGGCACCGTTGTCGCGGACTTCGACCGTGGCGCCGCGGTTGCGGAGCACGTCGGCGATCACGCGGCGGACGGCCGGCTCATCGTCGGCCACCAGCACCCGGCGGCCCTGGATGAGCGGCTCGCTCTCGGTTGAGCTCATCGCACGCTCGACACCCAGCAGGGCTCGGGGGCCCTCGGCCACGCGGCGCATGCGGTCGCGGATGGAGTCGACGTCGCCGGCGATCCGCGCCAGGCGGGCGCCCAGGTTGGGGTCGGCGTCGGTCGCGTCGCGCATCTGCTCGACGATCTCGGCGATGTCGTCCAGCGGCTCGCGCAGCTCGCCCTGCATCCGGCCCGAGACCGTCGCGTTGGTCTCGCAGCGTTCGACCACCAGCAGGTCGAGCACTCGAAGGGCCATCGCGAGGTGGCGGGCGAAGTGCTCGGCGAAGCGGCGGTCTTCCTCGTTGAACGCGCCGGGCTTGAGCGATTCGACGTCGAGCACGCCGATGACGCGGTCGTGCAGCCGTAGGGGGATGACCATGGCGCTGCTGGCGCCCTGCAGGCAGGGCAGGAAACGCGAGTCGTGGGCGGCGTCGTTCGAGACCTCGCTCACGCCCGTGGAGGCGACGAAGCCCGCGATGCCGTTGCCCTGTCGCGAGGGGTACAGGTCGAGTTCGGCGGCCTCGGGGCTCAGCCCCTCGGAGATGACCAGCTCGAGCTTGCCGGACTTTTCGTTTACCAGGCGGATGGCGAAGTGGTCGAAGTTCAGTAGCTTGTGGGCCGTCTCGATGATCCGGCTCTCGAGCACGCTCAGCCGTTCCATCGCGTTCTTCGAGCGGACGAATTCCGGGTCGATCGAGACCAGATCACGGCCGGCCTGCTCGATGGCGGTCATCTTGCGATCCATGCGTCGGGCTTCCGACACGTCGCGGATGACGGCGACCAGCCGGGTGTCGGCCACGCTCGCGCCCTCGCCCTGGGCCAGGGAGATGACGACCTCGTACCAGTTGTCCGAGTCTTCATCGCCGATCTCGACGTTTCGGGTGGTGCAGCGGCCGCGGCGGTCGCGTTGCTCGAGCAGCCAGGCCAGGCTGTCGCGGGCGGCACCCTTCACGCGTTCGCCCACGACGGGGTCGAGCGTGCGGAAGAAGGCGTTGGCCCAGACGATCGAGCCGTTCGCACCCAGCAGGCAGACGCCCTCATTGACGGCGTCGAGGAGCGCGTAGGCTCGGTCCATCTCGCTGAATTCGGGCTCGCTCGACGCCTGGTGGCTGTCGCTGGCGTTGATGACCACAACGGTGGCGCCCGACGAGCGGAGTTCGTCGGCTTTGGCGTCGGCACGCTCGGGCGTGCAGCAGGCGATCCGGGCGACTTGCCCGGCCTGCTGGCGAAGCTCGGAAGCTTCAGCCTCCGAAGTGCCGACAATCAGGATGGTGTACGCTGGATCACCCATTCCGAACCTGCCCCAGGACGCCCCCGCCACGAACTGTAGCGGGCGGGTTGGCGTGGAATGCCCATGCCAGCCCAGAGAGATCGCCCCTCACCAACTCCAAGGATCGGCATATCAAGACGACTTGTTTCATCCGAACGGATAAACCATTCACAACGAAGATTCCATCCCGGCCGTCCCATCCGGCCTTTTGAGTCCCGATCGACCCTCCGATTCCCGCCTATCTCGCTCCCACCCATGATCGAAGCCCGAAACCTCCAGAAGAGCTACGGCCGGGTCCACGCCCTCAGCGGCGTGAGCTTCGACGTGCCCCCGGGCCGCGTCACCGGGCTTCTGGGAGCCAATGGTGCCGGTAAGAGCACCACAATCCGAATCATCACCGGCTATACGGCTCCCGACGCCGGTTGGGTCCGTGTTGGGGGTGTCCAGGCTTCCCGCGATCCGATCAGGGTTCGCCAGCACATCGGTTATCTGCCCGAATCGGCCCCGACCTACGGCGAGATGCCGGTCGAAGCCCTGCTGAGTTTTCGGGCCTCGCTCCATGGAATGCGTGGCAAGGCGCGCAAGAGCGCGGTCGACAAGGCCATCGACGCCTGTGTGCTCCAGTCGGTCCGGCGGCGTCGGGTCGGCCAGCTCAGCAAGGGCTACAAGCAGCGGGTGGGCCTGGCGACGGCCATCCTGCACGACCCGCCGGTGCTCGTGCTCGACGAGCCCTCCAACGGTCTCGACCCGGGGCAGATCACCGAGACACGCTCGCTCATCCGGCGATTGGCCGAGGGGCGGACGGTGCTGGTGAGCAGCCACATCCTGCCCGAGATCGAGCGGACGTGCGACCGGGTGGTGATCCTGGCGCGCGGGCGGCTGTGCGCCCAGGGGCCGCTCGACGAGTTGCTGGCCCGGGGCGAGCACGAGCTGGTGTGCGAGGCAAGGTTCCCGACCGAGCAATCGGCCACCGAAGCGGCGCGCGCGGTGGGGGCGGTCGAGGGTGTCGGTGCGGTGCTGCCGCGTGAGATGGACGACGGTGTGGTGCGGTGGCGCGTGGGGTTCGATCCGGCGGACATCGGTGAAGCTGAGTTGCGAAGGGTGCTCGGTGCGAAGCTGGCGGCGGCGGGGGCCGAAGTGCGGTTGCTCGAGCGCGAGAAGGCCTCGCTGGAAACGCTGTTCCTCAAGCTCATGGAACACGGGCCTGACGCGGCCCCGGCCGGGAGCGCGGCGTGAGAGTACTAAAAACGACCTGGGCCATCGCGATGCGCGAGTTCGTGGCGCTCTTCCGCGTGCCGGTGGGCTGGCTGGTGCTCGCGCTGTACGCCGGGCTGTGGGGCGGGATGTTCGTGCAGTTCGTGCTGGTGCCCGGGGCGCCCGCGACGATGCGGCCGCTGTTCGCCACGGCGGCCTGGCTGATGCTGCCCATCGCACCGGCGATCTCGATGCGGCTGGTGAGCGATGAGCTGCGGACGGGCAGCTACGAGCTTCTGGCGACCTCGCCGGTGAGCGAGTTGTCGCTGGCGCTGGGCAAGTTCGTGGGCGCGGGGCTTTTCCTGCTGGCGCTGCTGGCCTGCACCCTGCCGCTGGTGGGGGTGCTGCTGGTCTTCAGCGATCCGATGCCCGACCCCGGGCCCATGCTGGCGGGGTACCTGAGCGTCACGCTGCTGGGGCTGCTGTTCCTGTCGGTCGGGCTGCTGGCGTCGAGCCTGACGGCAAGCCAGACGCTGAGTTTTCTTGGCGCGATGCTCGCGCTGTTCGTGTGGCTGCTGGCGACGACCACCGGCCGCTCGCGCGCACCCGAGGCGGTGGCCGACGTGCTGGCGGCCCTCGCGATTACCGATCGGCTGGAGGGGTTTGCCAAGGGCGTGATCGACACGGGCGACGTGGGCTTCTTCGTGGTGCTCACCGGCTGGTTCGTGCTGGCGGCCTCGATGTGCCTGGGCGTGCGGAGGTGGCTGTGAAGCGCAAGCCTTCCCAGAAGGGCCCGTGGCTGCGCCGCGTGTCGGTCGCGTGGCTGGCCGGCACGTTCCTGGTGGCCAACGCCGTATCGGCGGTGTTCCTGATCGCATTGGCCGACCGGCACAGCGTGCGGTTCGACGTGACGGCCACCGGCGAGCACCGGCTCGCGCCCCAGACGCGGCGGTTGATCGAGGCGGTCGAGCCGGGGGCGGGCTTCGAATTGGTCGTGGCGGCGGATGTCACTCGCGTTGATCCGCGGGCGTGGCAGGCGTTGCTCGATGTCGGGAGCGAATTGGAAGCCGCCGGCGCGATGACGGTGACGGCTTTGGAGGGTGAATCTGCCCGCGGCGGTCTGGAAGCCCTCGGCCAGCGGCTGGCGGCGCGCGAGGCGGGGGAGATGCAGGCCCAAGCACAGGCCTTGCTCCGTGCGGCGGCCGAGCTGGCGCGCGCGGCCGAGGTGATCGACGACGCGGTGGTGCCGAACCTCACCGCCACGGCAGCGGCCGCTGGTGATGGCCAGCAGCAGATCCGAGCGATCATGCAACGGCGGGCACAGACCGCCCCGGGATTGGCCCAGGATCTGCGTAGCGCGGCTGGCGAAGTGCAGAGCCAGCTCCAATCGGCCATCATGCCGGGCGTGAATGTGCCTGCGCTCGATCGGGCTCGGTCTGCGATTGCCGCGCCCGCGAGGGGCGCGGCGGGGGAGCTATCGATCCTCGCCGACGAGGCGCAGGCGATCGCACGGAATCCGAGCTATCCCGAGCCGCTCCGCCGAGCGATCATGGAACTCGCCCAAGCCGCAGGCCCGGCGCGCGACCTGTGCGCATCCGCGGCGGATACCGCCGAGCGAATGGAAACCCTCGATGTCGTGCGTGTGTTGCGGGCGGTGGGGGATGCGGCCGCCGCGGTGCTCGTGGGGCCCGACAACGCGGTGGCCATCGACGCGCAAACCCTGTTGCCCCCGCCCGGCGTGCTGCGGCCCGAAGCGGCGACGGCGCCCTCGCTGCGTGGGCGGGTCGAGGGGCTGGTCGCCACGGCGATGCTGACGGCGATCGACCCACGCCGGCCGATCGTGATCGTGGCCCACGCCGAGGATGCCCGGTTCATCGAGCGGCCGGGTGCGCTGGGCGTGGCCATTGGGCACCTTCGGCAGCAAGGTATCGACGTGATCGAGTGGCCCTTGATGCTCGAACCCGACCCGCCCGGGCTGGTCCGGCTCGACCCGGCGGGGGCGAGGCCGGTGATCCACCTGGTGCTGAATACGAACACGAGCGTGCGCTCGCCCGACCCGCTGGCCCCCAGGCCCGACGAGCGCGTGGCGAAGCTGGGTGAGTTGGTCCAGCGGTTGGTCGACGCGGGCCAGCCGCTGATGGTAAATTTGACGCCGAGCGAGGTGGTCGTCGGCGGTGGTGTTGATGCCACGGCCGCGCCGCTGGCGGTATTCGGGCTCGAGACCAAATCGGGCTTGTCACTCGTGAGCAAGCCGACACAGAGCGAGGTGGTCGAGCATGACATGCTCGTGCGTGGGTCGGGGGGCGAGCACGCGTTGCAAGGCGCGTTGACCGGCTTGCTGATGTACGCGCCGTGGGCGGTGCCGATCGAGCACGCGGGCGATGCCCAAGCGTGGCCCTTGCTGGTGGTGGACGATGAGCAGGCTTGGGGCGAGACGCGTTGGTCGGGGTATCGTCGCGTGCCCCGTGCCGAGCGGCCGCTGGTGTCGAATCCGCCCGTACGCGATGCCGAGGGTGACGACGCTGATGGGCCCTGGACGATCGCCTGGGCCGCCCAGCGCGAGGTTGGCGGTGGTGCGGGCCGCGTGGTGGTGGTGGGCAGCAACGACTGGCTGGCCGACGAGATCGTGAGCTCGGGCCAGAGTCTCGACGGGCGCATGGTGGGCAGCTATCCCGGGAATCTGGCGCTGCTCGACGCGTCGGTGCTGTGGCTCTCGGGGCGTGACGAGTTCATCGCGCCCACGGTCAGCTCGTCGAGCGTGGCGATGATCGGGCAGATCGATAGCGGTATGTTGTCAGCCTTGCGGTGGGGCCTGGTGCTGGGCGTGCCGGTCGTGATCCTGTTGATCGGCGGCGGCTGGCGTGTGCTCCGACGCTGAGAGATCCTTCGACAAACTCGTGTGGCCCAGCACGTCGGCCATATCGCGTGGGGCGCGAGCGGGGCCGGCGGGGATGGGTGCGGACACCAGTGAACGAGCGCGACGCTCGGCGGCGTAGGCGACTTCCGCGGTCATGGGAACACCGCACTCGGGGCAGACGTCGGCAAAGCCCGGCACGCCCGTGAGGTCGTAGCCGCACTTCTCGCAGCACCACGGCCCCCGGGCTTGCGGGATGCACGCGACGAAGAAGCCCACCGAGCCGACGAGCAGCAGGTAGCTCCACAGCAGGGTCTGGAGCACGGGCAGGTAGATGTCCTGGCGGGTCCAGGCGTCGAGCAGCGTGTGGAACTGGATGACCACCAGCACGCCGACGAGCCCGCCCCCGACCCACGCGAACGCACGCCAGTTGTGGCGCCAGCGGATGGCACCATACCAGACGAGGACGGCATAGAAGACGAAAAGCAGCATAAGCATTCAATGATAAACGGCGCGTGGCGCGTGCCGGGGGCGGCTAGGGAAGGTCTCAAGTAACTCCCGAAGGGGGTGCCTGGGTTCTCTGAAAGCGTCGCAGGCGGCGGAGGATGATGCCAAGGCACAGCAGGCCCAGCGGGACGGCGACCAGCACCTCGACGAAGCGGTTGAGCACGTCGGCGGTCAGGCCCTGCGAGAGGTTGGCGTCGGCACCGCCCAGCATGGCGGCGGGCATGCCGGCGGCAAGTGCTCCGATAAGCCACTCGCGGATACCCAAGCCATTGCCAGCGATGGGGATGAGCATGGCGATCTGGCTGGCGACGGCCAGCACAAGGGCGGCGGGGAGCTCGATCGAGGAGCCGACGATCGCGAATGCCAGCGCGTAGCGGCCGGCCCAGACGGCCATGTCGAGCACGCGCAGGGCACCGGCGGCGCAGTAGCGAGCGGTGAGTGGGCGGCTGCTCCAGAGCACCGCCGAGCCGAGTGCGCCGGCGATCATCGGGATGGCGATGAGCAAGGCCCACGCGAGGCCCGCATCGACGCTCCGCAAGAGCACCGCGCCGAGCAGGAGCACGCCGCTGCAGATCGCGGTGATGACGGTGCCCTCGATCAGCGTCTGCCCGGTGTGGCGGATGGTGATGCCGTTGACGGCCTTGTGGTAGGCGATACGGCCAACCATGCCTGGGCGCATGGGCAGGTAGTTCAGCAGCCAGGCCATGCCGATGAGGCCGAGGGTCTCGGCGAACCCGAGCCGACCGAAGCGCGAGAGCAGGAACCAGATGGACGCCGAGATGCTCAGCCAGTTGAGCAACGGCATCACGAGGAACAGCAGGACGAACCACCAGGGGTGGGTGCCCAGCGCGTCGATCGACTTGCGCACGGCGTCGGGGTCTTGCTTCAGGGCGGCGGCGATGGCCAGGAACACGAGTACCGTGCCGGCGACGAAGCCGCCCAGCCGGAACCACCTGGTCTGCCGCCAGCGGTTGGCCTTGGTGGCCAGCGTGCGCACGCGGCCGGCGTTCGACCGCCTCGGTCTGCGCTGGCGCGCCTGGGGCGTCATGGCGTGGGCGGGCCCGCCGGAGCAACGGCTGGCGTCTGGCCCGCGGACTGCGCCTGGGGCGGGCCGAAGCCCTGGAAGTTTGCGTAGCTTCTGCCGTTGCGTTGCAGCCGGGCTTGCAAGAGCGAAGCGAGTTCGCGAACGCGGGCGTCGTCGTGCTCGGCGGCGCGAGCGAAGGCCGGATCTTCGGGGTCGGTAGCACGGGTAAACAGGGCGGTGCCCAGCGCCACGGGGCCCGCTGCGGTGTCGAGCACGATGCGATCGAACGGCTCTACCGCTCGGCTGACCCTCGTGTTTGGGAGTGCGATCATGAGGCACACCTGGACCAACTCGGACGACTCGGTCAGCCGCTGCCCCGCGGCGTTCATGATCGGCACGAAGGGCGCGGGATCGCGACCTTGCGGTGGGGCATCCGGGCCGATGAGGCCGGCCTTGAGCGCGCTGGCGATCGTGGTGAGGACCGCGGGATCGTCGGCCAGCAGGCGGGTAATGATGCGCCCGCCTTCGAAACGGATCTCGGGCAACGGGCGGCGCACGATCAGGCCGGTCTCGGCGCTCAGGCACATGGGGCCGGGCAGATACCCAGCGCGCTGCGTGTAAATGAACCCTTGCAACGCACGCCAGCGGGTGCGGGTGGTGCGCGTGCCGGCGGCTTCAAGGTACCAGCCCGCGAGCCCGGCACCGGCCCACACGTCGATCTCCAGGCGCTCGCGTGGCATGAGCCGCAGGCGGGTGTCGACGCTGCTGACCTCGGGGATGGCCACCGGGGTCAGGCGGTCGAGGTCGGCGTCGAGCACGGGTGAGAGCAGGATGCGGCTGTTGATGGGGGCGCTGGGGCCCACAGCGAGGGGAATGGGCGAGTTGTTGCGCAGGGTCAATCGCAGGCGGGTGATCGTGGTGACATGCTCTTCCGGCCCGACGGCACGCACGGAGAACTCCATGAAGTTCTCGGGCTTCTCGACGATCCGATCGAGCCAGGCGGGGATCGCACGCGCCGTGGCGGTGAGGCCGCTGGCCTCGGGGAAGGGCGAGCCTACGCCGAGGTCGAGCAGCCTCTGGTGGGCCCAGGCGCCCCACATGCTGGTGGGGTCTTCGCGAGCGAAGCTGCGGAGCAGTGGCAGGGCGTCGGCGATGCGGCCGTGGACGAGCAACGCGTGGGCGTACGCCAGCGGAGCCATGGGGGCGGTCCGCTCATCCACGCGGCGTTTGAGGTCGGCCAATCGTTCTTCTGCTTCGGGCGTGCCGACGGCATCGATGGTGCTGAGGAGCGCGACGACGAGGCCGAGTTGCTCCCGCGCCGGGTCGATGATCTCAATATCAACTTCGCCCAGTATGGCCTCGTCGGCCATGGCTCGCTCCATGGCCTCGTTCGCTTGGCGGACGTCGGCGCGGACGAGTTCGTGTTGGACCCCGGCCAGCACCATCGCCAGCGCGGTCTCGGCGCGCACCCGGGTGGCGAGCAGGGCTACCTGCCGGGCTTGGTCCCGATCGCCCTGGGTGTTGAGCATCATCTGCTGCAAGCGCTGGGCCGTCGATCCTCGTAGATCTTCGGACGCCCGGCTGGCCGCGGTGGGATTGCCCTCGGCTTCGGCCAGGAGCATGCGGAGCAGGGCCGCCTCGGGCGGCGGAAGGATGTCGCTGGGCTGCTGCGTGCCCTCGGTGTTCTCCCCACGCTGCGCCATGAGGTTGAGCATCTGCTCGAGGCGGGCGCGTTCCTGGAGCACGGGTAGCTCGAGTTCATCGGCCAGGCCGCCCGGACCCTCGACCAGCCAGTTCAAGCGCACCCGTCGGAGGAGGGATTCCTGCTGCGGGACCTGTCGCGCTCTGATGAGCAGCGACGCCGAGTGATCGTGGAATCGCAACGCCTGCTCAAAGGCGCCGCCCTTGGCCAGGTGGTCCGAGATCTGGCCGTGCACGTTGGGATCGACCGGGTCGGCCAGTAGGAGGTTGGCGAGCAGCTCCATGCGGCCGATGGGCTCGCCGCCGGCCTGGCTGAAGTAGGCCAGCGCGAGGGCGGCGGCTTGCTTATTGGTCGAGTCGAGTTCGGTCGCGGTGGCGAGGAGATCGACGAAGCGGCGCTCGTCGCCGGTCTCGCGTGCGAGGAGCGATGCGTCGAGGGCCAGGCGGCTGCGAACCGCTGGGGAGATGCTCTGGGCCCCGACCATCCGGTCATAGGCCGACAGGCGATCCTCGACGGTGTGGATCTTTTCGATACCCGCGGCGATGATGCGGAGCAGGGCGACATCGTCGGCCGGATCGATCTTGATCAGCTCGCGCGTGAGTTCGAGGGCGCGGGCGTCCAGGCCGGCCGACCACGCGGCCTCGATCTGGCGGCGGAGCAGGATGGGTTCGTCGGGCGCGTAGGTGCGGGCCAGGTCGAAGGCGAGCATCGCGATGCGGTAGTCGTCCTCACTGGGATCGTTCTGCATGCGCAGGTCGAGCAGGGCGACGCGCCCCAGCCCGAAGGCGGCGTAGTCGTCCAGCGGCTCGGGCTTGGGCTGCGCGTGCGCGCGCGAGGCGAGGCCGGCCAACGCGGCCAGCACGAGACAAACAGCCAGCCGGTACGAACGCGTCAAGAACCACCTCCAAACCACTCCGGCCCGAACCACAGGGCCAACCCCGTGGCCAGCCCACCGATGCAGAACACGGCCACCAGCGCGACCTCGAGTACCCAGCCGATCGTCCGCCCGGCCTTGGGGAACAATCGGTCGGCCACGAGGAACATGAACACGAAGGTGCCCATGGCCACGGCCGTCCAGCCGCCCAGGGCGGCTGGTACCGAGAACATCGGCCATCTGGGCCCCGCACTGAACACCAACCAGAGCCCGGCCACGACCAGCGCCCCCGCCCACACGGTGGCCACCAGGGCCAGCGCGGCGGTGCTGAGACGCGTGTTGTTGAGTACGGGGTTGGGGTGGTTGGGTTCGGGCATAACGTGGCCCTTGGCGCTGATCGGGCGGGAGACGTTTAACCCAACTGCATCGTCATCAAGAATTCCGCGTTCGTCTTGGTCTTCTTGAGCCGGTTGAGGATCAGCTCCATGCCCTCGACGACGTTCATGTCGCTCAAGACCTTGCGGAGCTTGTAGGTCAGCTCGAGTTCCTTGGGGTCGAGCAGGAGTTCCTCGCGACGGGTGCCGCTGGCGCCGACGTCGATTGCGGGCCAGACGCGCTTCTCGACGAGCTTGCGGTCGAGGTGCAGTTCGCTGTTGCCCGTGCCCTTGAACTCCTCGAAGATGACCTCGTCCATGCGGCTGCCTGTGTCGACGAGCGCGGTGCCGATGATGGTCAGGCTGCCGCCGTTCTCGATGGCACGGGCGGCGCCGAAGAACTTCTTGGGGCGTTGCAGGGCGTTGGCGTCGATGCCGCCGGACATGATCTTGCCGCTGTGGGGCTGCTCGGCGTTGTACGCGCGGGCCATGCGGGTGATCGAGTCGAGCAGGATGACAACGTCGTCGCCGAACTCGACCATGCGCTTGGCCTTCTCGATGACCATGTCGCACACCTGCACGTGGCGGGTGGCCGGCTCGTCGAAGGTGCTGGCGACCACCTCGACGTCGGGGCTGGTGTTGCGGCGGAAGTCGGTGACCTCCTCGGGCCGCTCGTCGACCAGCAGGACGATGATCTTGACCTTGGGGTGGTTGGCGGTGATGGCCTGGGTCATCTTCTGCATCAGCACCGTCTTGCCCGTGCGCGGCGGGGCGACGATGAGGGCACGCTGGCCCTTGCCCAGCGGGGCCACCAGGTCCATGATGCGCGTCTCGATGACGCTGGCGTCGGTCTCCAGGTGGAATCGCTCCTCGGGGTGCAGGGGCGTGAGGTCTTCGTAGAGCTTGAGCTTGTGGGCGGCGGCGGGCTCACGGCCGTTGACCTCGTCGACGCGGAGCAGCGCGAAGTAGCGTTCGCTCTCGCGCGGCGGGCGGATCAGCCCGCGGACGATCATGCCCTTGCGCAGGCCGAAGCGGCGGATCTGGCTCGGGCTCACGTAGATGTCATCCGGACCGGGCAGGTAGCTCTGCTCGGCGCTCCGCAGGAAGCCGAAGCCGTCGGACATGATCTCGAGGGTGCCGTCGCCCACGAGCAGGCCCTGGCTGGCGGCGCGGAGCTTGAGGAGCTTGAAGATGAGGTCTTGTTTCGTAAGGCCGTCGTAGTCCTCGAGGCCGTCCTTCTTGGCGAGCTTCTTGAGCTTATCGAGCTCCATCTTCTGGAGGTCGCTGATGCTCAGGGCTTCCTTGAGGGCCTTGGGGTCGGCCTTGGCGGCGATCTTCTCGATCTCGGCGGCTTCGCGTTCGAGCTCGTCGTCGCTGGGAAGGCCGTGCTCGAAGTTGCTGCTCCCGCCTGGCCCCTTGCGTTTGCGGCGTTTGCGGCGGGTGCCGCCGCCGCCACCGTCGTTGTTGTCCCGGCGGCTGCCGCCCTCGCGGGGGCGCCGCCGCTCGCCGCTCTCGCGCTCGGGGCGGTCGGGGGTGTCGGCGGTCGCCGTCGACGTGCTCTTCTCGCGGTCTTCACGCTTTTCGGCCGGCGGGGTCTTCGCCATGGCATCCTCGCAGGATTGAAGGGTGGGGACGGGGATCGGATCGGGGCTGGCAGCAGGCGGCGAATGCCACCCTCCAGCCCGAATCATCAACCAATCGATGGGCCCGAACACCGGGCTTGGGGACGGTCCGGGACGCGACGCGTGCCAGAAGGATCATCCGGATTGGCGGGGGAAAGGTCGCCACGAGTCGCGTGGCTGATGGGACGATAGCCACCGCCAACGGCCCGGGCAAATTGGGGCATTTGAGGGCCCTATTCGCAGCTCTGGGCGTGCTCGATGGCCTCCAGGGCCGACATGACCTGGGCCCGCAGGGCGGCCAGGTCGCCGTCGTTCGAGACCACGGCGTCGCTGCGCTCCCGCTTCTGGTTTAGGGGCATTTGGGCGGCCTCGCGGCGGTCAAGTTCGGCCTCGCTCCAGCCCCGGCCCTCGACCACCCGCCCCAGCCTGATGTCTCGGGGCGTGTCCACGAAGATCACCGCGTCGCACTCGGCGTCGACGCCGGCCTCGAACAGCAGCGGGGCGTCGATGACCACGCCCGCGGCGTTCTTTGCTCGCGCAGCCCCGATCAACTCGGCGCGTTCCTCGTGCAGCCGGGGGTGGACGATGCCTTCGAGCGCCTTGCGTTTGGCGTCATCGCCGAAGACCGCGTCGGCGATGGCCCTGCGATCGGGTTTGCCTTCGGCGTCGAGCATGTTCTCGCCGAAGGCTTGCACCAGTTGCTTGATCACATCGGGCCGTTCGAGGACGGCCCGCGCCCCGGCGTCCGAGTCGCTGACAACGAAGCCCAGCTCGCCCAGGATGGCCGCCACGGCGCTCTTGCCGCTGCCGACGCCGCCGGCCAAGCCGAGGATAAGAAAGCTGCTTGCCATGGGGAATACTTGACCGGCCGGCGTGGCTGGGGATGATTCTTCCCCGCCCTTTCTTGTGGCGGGCCCGAAAGGAACCGTGCGATGCTGGCGCTCTATCCATCACGACTTGCCATGGGCCGCGGCCCGGTGGCCATCGTGCGCGCCGCGAGTTGGCACGTGTTTGCCGATATCAAGGCCTACCTGGCCGTCGATTTCGCCGCCGGCTGAGTTCGGTCCCCCTTCCCTCAAACCAGTCCGTCTTTTCATCCGTGTGATGCCGCGCGCCGAGCTCCCGAGCGAGGCCGTGCGGCCGGAGTGTGCATTATGAGCCGAGAGCAAGACCAAGTGCAAGAACAGCGAACCCGAGTCCTCCCCTTCTCCAGCGTCCACCAGCGTGCCGGCGTCAGCCGGCGGCTGGCACCCGAGGACGTCGAGCCGGGTCAGTACGTGACCGTGCTGGTGCGGCACCAGCGGTTCTGGCGCTTCGACTGCGAGCGCGAGGAGCCGGTGAGCCACGGCATCACCAGCCTGCCCGAGCAGGACGACGACGGCGACCAGGAGGCCGGCGGCCGGGCCGGCGCGCCGATGCGTGTGCTGGCGGTCAGCCTGCCGTTCGTGGTTGCGCGGGCCATCGGCGTGAAGCGGCCGGACGCCGATGCCGAGGACTCGTCGCCCCGCCGGGCCCGGACGCTCGACCTGCGTCAGGTCGAGCTGGCCGAGGTCGGCCGCGACTACGCCCGGGCGTTCGCGTCCGCCAGCCGTCCCCGCCCATCGAGCGGGGACGCCGGCGAGGGCCAGGGGCCCGCCCCGCCGGGCGCGAAGACTTCGTGAAACCCCGCGCCGGGAATAAAGGCCGGGCCACGCACCCTCTACCCTGGGGACGCGCGGCCCGGCCGCTTTCATAACCTATCAATAGGAGCAACGACCATGACCCCCACACGCCCAACCCCCCGCACCCTCGCCGCCACCCTCCTGCTCGCCGCCGCCCTTGGCCTCGGGGCGTGCTCGTCCACGGGCACCACCGAGATGATGACCAGCGCCGACCAGCGTCAGTTGGAAGCCGCCGCCGGAGGCGCGTCGGTCGTCGCCGTGGCCATGACCGCCGACTGGTGCGGCCCGTGCAAGACGCTCGAGCCCAAGTTCAACGAGGCCATGACCTCGCTGCCCTACAACAGCGTCCGCGTCATCCGCGCCGACTACACCGACCGCGGCAACCCCGAGGCCCGCGCCACCCTGCGCGACGCCGGCCTGGACAGCCTCGAGCGGTCCAATGGCGGAACCACCGCCGTCATCTACCTGCTCGACGCCGACACGGGCGCCGTCCTGGGCGACATCCGCGGCGCCAGCCTGAGCGCCGGCGAGATCCGCGAACGCCTGAACGACGCCATCGCCGCCGCCAGCTAGCCCACTCCGTGGGGGGCCACTCCGTGGAGGGGTTTTGGATGGTCGCGGTTCGTAACCGCTCGGGACATTGATCACGCCGGCGTCCTCCGTATCGGGGACGCCGGCGTTTTTTTCTGTCACAATCCGCAACCCCGGCAACCAGACCCGGTAGCACCACCGGCGACGTCGCCGTGCCCGTTTCGGGCGTGCAGAAATCGATATATAGGAATGCTCTTGGGAAGCGGCTCTCCCTCCGCGCCGGGTCGGGCAGGACCCGGCGCGAGGGCGGCTGCCCCACCCACTCCGTGGGGGGGGTGGGGGTCGAAATGGGCAAATCGGCAATTAAGAAAATGGGCAGACCAAGAGATGGCACGCCCCTCTTCATCTGCCCATCTGCCCATGTGCTGATCTGCCGATGTGCTTACGCCGCGTCGCTCTGCGCGCCGCCGCCGATCTGGGCCGCGGCCTGCTGCCCGTTGCCGACGCCGAGCTGCACGTTCTTCTCGGGGCCGAAGACCAGCTTGTCGGTCTGCTGGGCGTCGATGGCGTAGGTCACCCGGTCGGTGCCGAAGGGCAGCGCCTCGTCGGTGAACGCCTTGTCGGTGACCGTCGCGACGACCGTGAAGTTGGTTTCGCTGGTCAGGCGCCGCTTGACGATGTAGAACGTCCCGCGCGGCCCCTTGCCCTTCCACGTCAGCCGCACGCGGCCCTGGTCGAGCAGCTCGGCCTTGATGTCGCTCGGCACGTCCGGGGCGGGTGTTTCCCCGGGCGGGTCCTTGGGGCTCATCTGCGCGAGGACGTACACCTGCGGGTCGTTGTTGATGGCCGCGTGGGTCTTGACCTTCAAGATAAGGTCGCGGGCCCAGTTCATCGCCGCGTCGGCCTTGTCGTACCAGTTCAGCGTGCTCGCTTTCGAGGCCTGGCGGGCGGTGTCCGCCTCCGTGCGGGCGGTCTCGGCCGATCCGGCCAGGGTCACCAGCGCCGTGACTTCCGTCGGATCGAGCCCGATCGCCGCGGCGTTGTCGCCCCATGGTTCCAGGTGCGCGTTGATCCAGTCCAGTGCGGGCCCGCGTTCGGCGGGCAAGTTCGTACCCATGTCGATGCTCCGATTGGGTTGGTCCGGGGCCCGACCAACCCGGCCGACGCCCGCGAGTCTGATTGGCCCCCGGTCACGCGCCCGGGGCCGAGAAGTGGATCGACGGTCTGGCGCGGTGACTTTGGTCCGAGTTTGGAGTTCTTTGAAAGTTTTTCGCAAGGTATGATCGGCCAGGAAGTTCCATTCGAGATCCTTCCGGCGCCGCGGTCCGCCACGCCGCGAAGCCCACCCCCCGAACCGGGGGGCCGGGCGGTCGCCGGCGTGCCCCGAGTGTCCGATACCCGTGCGCAAGAACGAGTCCTGCGCCCATGGATGCTCCACCTGCGCCCATGGACGGCGTTCCTGCGCCCCTGGATGGAGCACCTGCGCCCCTGGATGCTCCACCTGCGCCTCTCGGAAGAGCTCCTGCGTCCCTGGAAGGAGTTTCTGCGCCCATGGAATGGCCATCCGCGCACCAGGACCACACTCTGACGAGCCCCTCGCGCGAGCGAGGGGAATGGATGCTCGCACGCCCATTCCCCTCGCTCGCGCGAGGGGCTCGTTGGGGCGGTGCTTCGCGCTCTTCGCGACCTTCGCGTTCAATCTCTTCGAGCACCCCGGCGCGTGCTGGCATCGCACCGCTTTGGCCTGAGGCCGCGTGCGCACGCCCGCGGCTCGGACGGAGCGGCGCACGGCCTTCGCGGCCCGCTACCGTCCCCCATGCGCACCCGCCGCGACCCGAATCCGCCGCGACCCCCACGCATGCTCACGGTGCGCCTGGTTGTGGTTGCGCTGATGGTGGGGGTGGTGCTGGCAGTGGGGAGCGCGGTGGTGGCTTCGGTCGTTTGGCATTCCTCTCCGCTTGCGGTCCGATCCCCCGACTTCTCCGCTGTGTTCCTGTGCGACGGGCAGGCCATCATCATGCAGCGGCACGACTATGTCGGTGTGAACACATGGTCGACTGCGACCACGCCAAGGCTGGATGACGAGACGCTGCGGTACTTTGTTGAGATGGGGAGTGCGAGGGCTGTCGACGCCGCCCCCCGTCCACGGGACATCCGGACCCCGCTCGACGGACGGAGAGGCTCGACAATCAGCTATCGATTTGGCTGGCCGATGCGTGCGGCCCACCACAACGGCAGGAATGCGTCGGGTTCACACGCGAGCCAGTGGAAGGGCGGCTACTCCGTCACCGCGTTCGGCCGCGACTGGACCATTCCCACCCTCCCCCTCTGGCCCGGCCTGCTGGGCAACACGCTGTTCTACGCGTTGCTCGTGCTGACGCCCCTGGCCCTGCTGCGCTGGCGCAAGCTCCGCCGCCGCGTGAAGTGTGGGTTGTGCGCGGCGTGCGGGTACGAGCTGGGCGAGGGGATTGGTGCGTGCCCCGAGTGCGGGCTGGCGAAACGCGCGTCCTGACGAGCCCCTCGCGCGAGCGAGGGGGCACGGGTGTTCGTGGGGGTGCTCTGGCGGGTCACGAACGTTCGACGCTCTGGCGGAGCCGAAGACGGCTGCGCCAGAGCTGCCCCAAGTTAGATTGTTTTGGAGCGGTCGCTGCGCTCCCTTGACGGGCTACCGCCGGGGCCGCAGAAGCGGCCGCGCCGGGGCATGCGCCCTGCGCCCGAAGACGGGCTGGGGCGGATGCCCCGGCGCGAAGTGCCTTGTGCGAACATGCGCCGTTGGCTCTTGACGCCGAAGCATCCGCCAAGCCGGTCTTCCGGCGCCGGCGCATGCGGGAGGCGCGGCCGCTGAGCGGCCCGGCCGGTAGGCCGCAAGCGAGCAAAGCGAGCGCCCAAAAGCACCCCCGTTGGTCGAGCGCTGGCGCAGCCGTCTTCGGCTCCGCCGAGCGTCGAACGTGCAACACGCACCAAAGCACCACACGAGCGTGCAAAACCCACCAAAGCACCACGCGCGGCGTCAGCCGATCGACCCCGGCTCCTGCAACAGCTTCACGATCTCCGCCAAACACAGCGCCGCCGTCGCGCCGTCGACGACGCGGTGGTCGCAAGCCAGGCTCAGGGGCATCTTCTTGCCGACGACGGCCTGCCCGTCACGCACGACCACGGCGTCGTAGACCTTGCCGACGGCGAGGATGCCCACTTCAGGAGCATTGATCACCGGCGTGGCGAACATGCCCGCATGGCTGCCGACGTTGCTGATGGTGAAGGTGGAGCCGGAGAGGTCTTCGCGGGCGGCGCTGCGGGTGCGGGCGCCGTTGGCGGCGTTGGCGATGGCATCGCTCATGCTGGGCACGTCGAGCTGGTCGGCGCCCTTGATGACTGGCACCATGAGCCCCGCGTCGGTGTCGGTGGCGATGCCCAGGTGGCAGGCGTGGTGCTCGACGATCTCCTGGCTATCGCCCGAGCCCTCGACGCGGGCGTTGAGCGCGCCGAAGCGGCCACCGGCGCGCGGCGCGATCGCCTTGCACACCGCCGCGGCGACGAAGGGGAGGAAGCTGAGCTTGGTGCCTTGCTCGGCGAGCTGCCGGCGGAGGCCGTCCAGGTCGGTCACGTCGGCCTCGTCCATCACGGTGAAGTGCACGGCGGTGTCGACGCTCTCGCGCAGCTTGCTGGCGATGGTCCGGCGCACGCCGCGGAAGGCGGTGCTGGAATCGCCGCTGCTGGCCTTGCTCTGCTGGGCCGGATCGGGAATCGGCCGTGCGCTCGCGGGCACGTAACCGGGAGCCATCGGCACGCCGCCACCGCCCATGCCGCCCATCATGCCGTAGGGCATCATCATGGGCACGGGCACCATCATCATGGGCATGCCCATCGGCATCTGGCCCTGCATCTGGGGCATGCCGTAGCCCATCGGTTGCTGCTGGTATTGCGGCTGTTGTTGGTACTGCGGCTGCTGTTGTTGCGGCTGCTGGGGGCGCGGCATGGGCTTGCGCGTCGTGCCGGCGTTCTGGTTGCTTGACGGCGCGGCGGCGGGCTTCTTGGTCGCACCGCCCGAGTCGGTGAAGGCCTTGAGGTCCTTCTCGAGCACGCGGCCGCCGATGCCGGTGCCCGGCACGGCGTTGATGTCGATGCCCGCCTCGCGTGCCTTGCGACGCACGGCCGGGGTGGCCAGGGCCTTGCCCTCCTGGCGTGTCAGGCCGGGCGTGTCGGCGCTCATCTTGCCGACGACGGTGCCATCATCCTCGCGCGCGGCCGGGGCATCGGGAGCAGCCGCGGCGTGGTCGGTCCGGCTGGGCTTGTCGTTGGACGACTTAGCGCCGGCGGCGCTCCCGCCCTCGTAGCTCACGAAGGGCTCGCCCACTTTCATCACGTCGCCGTCCTTGCCGTGCAGGGTCTTGATGGTCCCGGCGCGTGGCGAGGGGATCTCGGTGAGGGCCTTGTCGGTCTCGACCTCGGCGAGCGACTGCTGCTCCTCGACGGTGTCGCCTTCCTTGACCAGCCACTTGATGACCTCGGCCTCCTGGAGGCCCTCGCCGATGTCGGGCAGGAGGAAGATGTTGGGATCGCTTGAAACTTTGCCGGCCATGGTGGTCCTCGGAAGATGGGAATTGGCAATTGGCGATGGGCAATGGGCAATTGGGTTTGAGCAAATCGGGCTTCAGGCAATTGCCAACTGCCAACCCCCAATTGCCACTCTTCAGTACGCCAGCACCTGCTCGATCGCCTCCTTGATGCGGGGCGCCTCGGGCAGGTAGTGGTTTTCGAGCTTGTAATACGGCATGACGGTGTCGAAGCCGGTCACGCGTTGGACGGGGGCCTCCAGGTGCAGGAAGCACTTCTCCTGCAGGATGGTCGCGATCTCGGCGCCCATGCCGGCCGTGCGCGGTGCCTCGTGGGCGATGACGCAGCGGCCGGTCTTCATGACGCTCTCGACGATCGTGTCCTCGTCCATCGGGTAGATGGTCCGCATGTCGATCAGTTCGACGCTGACGTCCTCGGGCAGCTCGTCGAGGGCGGCGAGCGCCTGGAACACGGTGGCACCCCAGGTGATGACGGTGACGTCGTCGCCCTCGCTGACGATCTTGGCCTTGCCGATCTCGACGGTGTAGTCGTCCTCGGGCACTTGTTCTTTGTAGCTGCGGTACACGCGCTTGGGCTCGAAGAACATCACCGGATCGGGGTCGCGGATGGCGGCCAGCAGCAGCCCCTTGGCGTCGTAGGGCGTGCTTGGCATGACGACCTTGAGGCCGACGTGGTGGCTGTAGATCGCCTCGGGGCTGTCGCTGTGCAACTCGGGCGCGTGGATGCCGCCGCCCACGGGCACACGAACCGTCAACGGCACGGTCACGGCTCCACGCGTGCGGGTGCGCATGCGCCCGGCATGGTGGACGATCTGGTCGTACGCCGGCCCGAGAAAACCCTCGAACTGGATCTCGGGCACTGGCCGCATGCCGTTGATCGCAAGGCCGATGGAGGTGCCCAGGATGCCCGATTCCGCGAGGGGCGTGTCGACGACGCGGTCCTCGCCGAAGCGCTTCTGGAGGCCGTCGGTCACGCGGAAGACGCCGCCGTTGAGGCCGACGTCTTCGCCCAGGACCATGACGCGATCGTCGCGCTCCATTTCCTGGGCGAGGGCGAGGTTGATGGCTTGGACGAGGTTGAGTTCAGCCATGGTCGTGAGTTCCTTCGTAGTCTCTTAGTGCGCCATGCGAGCGTTTAGCCCGGCCTGCTCGGGGTTCTGGCCCAGCGACGTCGTCCGCATCGTGTCACGCTGCACGCGGATGCTCTCGGGCAACTCCTCGAACGTGTAGTCGAAGATGTCGTCCACGTCGGGCTTGGGCATCTCCTCGGCGGTCTTAACGACCTCTTGCACTATGGCCTTGGCCTTGGCTTCCAGCGCTTCCTGCTGCTCGTCGCTCCACAGGTCCTTGTTCTCGAGGTACTTCCGCAGGCGGATGAGGGGGTCCTTGGCCTTCCACGCGTCGAGTTCGGCGCTGTCGCGGTAGCGGCTGGCGTCGTCGGCGGTGGTGTGATCGGCTAGGCGGTAGGTCACCGCCTCGATGAACGATGGACCCTCGCCCTTGCGGGCGCGATCGTGGGCTTCCTTGGTCGCCAGATACATCGCGAAGAGGTCGTTGCCGTCGACCTGGATGGTCGGGATGCCGTAGCCGAGCGCCTTCTGCGCGAAGGTCTCCGACGCGGTCTGCTTCTCGCGCGGCACGCTGATGGCCCAGGAATTGTTCTGGCAGATGAAGATGCACGGCACGCCCAGCACGCCGGCAAAGTTGGCCGCCTCGTGGAAGTCGCCCTCGCTGGTCGCCCCGTCGCCGAAGTAGGTCAGCGCGACGCTGTCCTCCTTGCGGATCTTGGCGGCCCAGGCGATGCCCACCGCGTGCAGCATGTGCGTGCCGATGGGCACGCTCAGCGGCGTGATCTTCACGCCCTCGGGGATCTTGCTGCCGCGCTCGTCGCCCATCCAGTAGTTGAGCACGTAGTGCATGGGCAGGCCGTGCATGAACAGGGCGGCGTTCTCGCGATAGGCCGAGACGAGCCAATCTTGGCCCTTTCGTGCAGCGAGTGCCGAGCCAATCGCCGCGGCCTCCTGGCCCTTGTTCTGGGGGAACGTGCCCATGCGACCCGACCGCTGGAGCTTGAAGGCCACCTCGTCGTACTGACGGCAGATGGTCATGTGCTCGTACGACTGCTGCACCTGCTCGTCGCTGAGCAGGTCCTTGCCGAGCTTGCTATCGAGCTTCCCGTTCTCATCGAGGATGCTCAGGTGCTCGATCTGGGTCTTGTAGGCGACCTTGCGGGGCATGGGTCGGCTCCTGTTCTCATTGGCTCACGCCGGGCGCGAGGGATTCATGACTGACTGGGGCGCACGATAGCCGTCGGCCCCTTGGTTTGACTGGACCAAAGGGGTCGGCACGAGTCTCGACTCGGCCGCTGGCTATCGGGGGAGCCCCCGGGGGAGCATCATAGGGACGCGGACGGTGCGACGGGTTAGTGAGACGCCCCAGCGTGGGCCTCGAGGCCGATCTTCTGGGCGGCGTTGTCGCCAGGGAACTGCTTGATAGCGTCCTGATTCGGCGTGCGGCCGTCGCCCTTCTGGTCGGTCGGGGTGCGTTCGGGGATGATGAACAGGTCGGCCGGCAGGGTCGAGTTGTGGGCCATCGCCGCGTCGGCCGCCGCGAACAGCGTGTCGTCCGCGTTCTCGTACAGCTCGCGCCAGTTGGCCTGGATCCACTGCTCGGCCAGATCGAAGAAGTGCATCGCCGCGGCCTTGTTGCGGTCCATCTCTGGGCCGGTCTTGCCGTCGCGGATGTCTTGGTCGAGCCGGCTCAGCGTGCAGCCGAAGGCGTGCAGGTAGATGGCGTTGAGGGCCAGGCGGCTCTGGGGCACCTGGCGGCTGACCAGTTCGGCGTCGTACCGCTTGCTGGTCATCTTGAACTGGTGGCTGTGCTCGCGGATGAGCTTGGCCAGGCGGTCGGCCTGGGGCTTCAGGCTCGCGTGGACCTTCGTGATGCTCGGGGCCTTGGGGCGGATGCCCAGGAAGACCTGCGCGCCCAGCGGCACGGCGGCCTTCAGGGTCTTGGGCTGCATGAGGTTGGGGATGATGCGGCCGAGATTCTGGCCGAAGCCCTCTTCCTTGTCCCAGTCGACCTTGAGCTTGATGCCCAGCATGGCCTCGCCCAACTGCTTGCCGCCGTAGCCGAAGATGAACGACCACATGAGGTCGTTAGAACCCTCGACGATGATGTTGATGCGGCTGTCGCGGAAGATGCGCTCGACCTCGTTCTCGGTCATGTAGCTCTCGCCGCCCATGATCTGGACGGCGCTGTTGACCGTGCGCCAGCCCATCTCCGAGCAGAAGACCTTGCACATGGCCGTCTCGACCATGATGTCCTCGTCGTGGCGGTCGAGCATGCCGGTGGTCATGTACAGCATCGAGTCCATGGCGTACGTCAGCGCGCTCATGTGGGCGATGTGCTGCTTGACCAGATCCTTGTCGGCCAGCGGCGCGTTGAACTGGTAGCGCGTCTGCGCCCACCGGATGCCCTGGTCCATGGCTCGCTTCGCGCCACCGAGCATGCCCGCGCTGAGCGTGCAGCGTCCGTAGTTCAGACACGTCAACGCCACGTTCAGGCCGCGGCCCTCCTTATGGAGGAGGTTCTCTTTGGGCACCTTCACGTCCTTAAAGCGGATGCGGGCCTGCCAGGTGCCGCGGATGCCGCACTTGCTGCGGTTCTTCTGGAAGATGTCGATGCCCGGCATGTCGGGGTGGCACACCAGGGCGGTGACCTTGTCCTTGCCGTCGATGTTCTGCTTGCACATGACGGTGAACAGACCGGAAATGGCACCGGACGTGGCCCACTTCTTCTCGCCGTTCAGGATGTAGTGCTCACCGTCCTCGCTCAGCTCGCAGCGCGTCTCCTGGCCGCCCGCGTCGCAACCGACGTTGGGTTCGCTCAGGCAGAAGGCGCTGAGCCACTCCTGTGCCAGCTTGGGCAGCCAGCGTTGTTTTTGTTCGTCGGTGCCAAACAGCATCACGGCCTTGCACCCGATGCTCTGGTGCGCGCTCACGAGCACGGCGGTGCTGCCGCAGTACTTGCCGATGGTCTCGAGGATGCGGTTGTAGCTGGTGATGCCCATGCCCAGCCCGCCAAACTCCTTGGGGATGGTCATGCCCAGGACGCCCAGCTCGAACAGCCGGTCGATGGTCTCGCGTGGGATCTCCTGCTCCTGGTCGATCTGGATGCTGGGGTGCTCGTTCTTGAGGTAGTCCTCGACCTTGGCCACCAGCGCGTCGCACTCGGCCTTCTCGCCCCCGGGCTGCTGCGGATAGGGCAGCATGAGGTCTTCGCGGAAGCGGCCCCAGAAGAGGTTCTTGGCCACGCCCATCGATTCGGGTTCGGCACCAAGCAACTCCTCGGCCTCCTCCAGCATCTTGCGGTCGGCTTCGGAGACGCCCTTCATGTTCTTCAGGTCGGCCATGGCGTTGAGATCCTCCGGGGTGGGGTGGTGAGTCGCGTGGGGTCGTCGGCCCGAGCGGCGGGCGTGGCAATTGGCAATGGGCAATTGGAAGGAGCGGAGCGGGGAAGCGTCCCCCTTCCGGACAATTGCCAAATTCCCATATGGCCAATTGCCACTCTTCCAACCGCATTATTGAAGCCAAAGGGCCCCCGGGCGAGCGTCCGGGGTGTTGTTTCGGAAGGTGGCCGTGCGGCGGGGGGAAGCCCGGGGCACCGGTCCTACGGGCACCCCGCGTCGAACGCGTTCTGGAACGCCAGGAAGTCGAAGATTGTCAGCGAGCCGTCGCCGTCGAAGTCGGCCTCGCAGGGCTCTGGCACGAACAGCAGCGACGCGGGGAAGCCGTCTATGCCACCGGCCGTACCGGTGAGGAAAACGCCCAGGTAGGCTCCGTCCTGCGCGAACCGCAGGACGCCGCCGTCCCTGCCGTTGTAGGACACGAATACCGTGCCGTCGGGGGCCAGCTCGATGTCTTGCGGCTGGTCCAGCGGCGTCGTGCTCGCGGCCACGAACACGGACACCTCGCCCTCGGGATCGATCTCCAGGATGGCGTCGCTCGCGTACGAGCACACCAGCACGCGACCATCGGGCAGCAGCGCGAGGTCGGTCGGCTGGTCCAGCCCCAACTCGCCGCTCTCGACGGCGACCTCGAGGAACGCGCCCGTCTGGCCGTCGTAGCGCAGCACCGAGTCGTTCTGGAAGCTGGAGACCAGCAGCGATCCGTTGGCGGCGAACACCAGGCCCTTGTGCGGCACGTCCAGCCCGCCCGAGCGCGGCGCGACGAAGGCGCCCATCGCCGCGCCGGTGCCGCCCTCGAAGCGCAGGACGCGGTCGTTGGCGCGGCTGCTGACCAGCAGGTCGCCATCGGGCGTGAACACAATGCCGATGGGGCCCTCCAGTCCGCCGAAGCCCGGCGCGACGAACTCGCCAAGATACTCGCCGGTGCCCGCGTCGTAGCGCAGCACGCTGTCGGTGATCTGCGAGGCGACGTAGAGCAGGCCGTCGGGGCCCAGCACCATCGTGCGCGTGTTGGCCAGCGGGCTGAGGCCCGCCGCCACGAAGTGGTCGATCACCCGGCCATCGGGCCAGCCGAAGCGGACGATGCGGTCGCCCGCGTAGTCGCCCACCAAGAGGTGCTGGGTTTGGCCGTGGGCCGGGGCGCCGGCGGCGGCCAGGCCGAGGGCGGCGGTCAGGACTGGGATGGTCAGAGTCCGGGGCATGGCGATGGTCCTCCGGCGGCCAGCATACCCGAAGCCGCCCCGGCGTGCAAGGCGATCTCGGGCGGCGGCGGCGGGGGCGCGATCACGCACCGGGTGCCCCGAGCCCCGATCGCGGTGCCGGGATCGGGGATCTGGGAGCAAAGATCGGAGATCCGAGGGCCGGGATCCGTGATCTGTGCCCTGAGATCCGGGATTTGTGCCCTGAGATCCGAGATCTGTGCCCTCGGATTCGAGATTTGTGCCCTGAGATCCGAGATTTGTGCCCTCGGATCCGAGATTTGTGCCCTCAAATCCGAGATCTGTGGGCACAAATATGAAATCGGCGCTGTCTTATCGGGTTCATCACCCCCGCTGAGAGCCCGCCAGGACCGAAAGCCCGATCAAGATGCGATCAGGCGGCGGGCGGGGTTGGGGCGGGCGTGATGCTCACTTCGACCGGGCGAAGAACGCCTCGATCGCCGCCCTGCCCGCGTCCTCGTGTCGCAACCGCACAAGGTGGTCCCGTTCGCATTGCAGCGCGGCTTGCCAGCCCTTCTCCAATCCAACACCCACCGCGTCGGCAACCGCCTTCGCCGGGCCGGTGTCGCCGAGTTCTGGGGATACGGCGTCCAGCGCCTCACGGACCGGCTGGGCGTCGCGGCCGATCCACTTGTGCGGCGCCCCGTTTCGCGTTGGCGCGGGGCCCTGGCCGCGGATCCAGTCGGCGGCGAGTTGCCTGAGCCCGGAAGCGTCCTGGGCGATCAGGTCGAACAGCCCCGCGTCGGCGGCCTCGGGGTAGGGCAGGGGCGTGCCCGACGCCGTCTTCTCGATGGCCACGCCGGGGGTGATGCGGGCGGGCAGCAGGTTGGTGCCGCCCCAGCCGGGGCAGATGCTCAGGCCGGCCTCTGGCAGGCCCACGGGATACGGCTTCGCGCCAGGCGCGCCGATGAGCCCGTCGCAGTGCATGGCCAGTTCCAGCCCGCCGCCCAGCGCGGCCCCGTTGATCGCCGCGGCCGTCCACACGGGCATCTGGTGCAGGCGGGCGAAGACCGAGGCCCCGAACTCGAGGTACGCGTGCAGGTCGGCGTCGCTCAGGTCGCGGACGGCCTTGAGGTCGGCCCCGGCCACGAACACCTTCTCCGAAGCGCTGGCGAGGACCACGCCGGCGACGCCGTCGAGGTCGAGGCTGGCCAGCGTGGCGCCCAGGGCCTCCAGCAGCGGGCGGTCGAGCACGACGACGGGAGAGTCCTGCTTGAGCTCGACGATGAGGACGGGGGTGCCGCGGTCGTCGGTGTGGACGGGGAGTGGGGTGGTCATGGGTAGGGTCTCCTAGGTGTCGTTGGCCGAGTCTACGCCTGGCATCTCCACTCGCTGTAGATCGCTGGCGCGAACCCATTCGCCGAGCCTGGGAACACTCCACGCTCGCGGAAGCCGGCCAAAGAAGCCCCATACTTGCCAACTCGTATCTCGCTGGTCCGAAGGTCGAGAAAGCAGACCCCACGGCGGAGGGTCGGGGAACCAAGCCCAGAGTCCATACGTGAGCACGAGATCTTCGCCCTCGAAGGAGCAATAGCACTCGGCGTCAAAGTCTGAAAACTTGCTTCGTTGCATCCCGAAGAGCGACTCTCCGCTAGGCCACTCGTCACGAACGCTGCGCCATACGAGTGTTTTTCGTGCTCGTTCCTCAAACCCTCTTCGCTGTTCGGCCTTGATGTCACGGGCGGCGTTGTATGGGATTGGCTCCCAGATGTTCCAGAAGTTTTCGTCGGTTGGCATGCGTCATTCTTGTCCATATGCGCTGCATAGACCGTGATCTGTCTGCGAATCACCACCACCGCTCATCGCACGAAAAAGCCCGGGCTTGCGCCCGGGCCTCGTTCGGATCGGATCGCTCGCCGCTTACTTATCGATGATCGGGCCACGGCTGCCGCGGGCGTCGTCGATGTCGGCCTCGATGCCTGTGCTGGGGACGGACGTGAAGCCGGTGGTGCCGGGGGCCGTGCTCGGGCGGATAAAGATCTCCACGCGGCGGTTCTGCGGCGTGTTGCCGTTGCTGGTGTTGGGCACCATCGGGCGGTGCTCGCCCCAACCGCTGGCCTGGATCTGGTTGGCCGGCAGGCCCATCGTCACCAGCTCACGCCGCACCGAGATGGCGCGGTGGGCGGCCAGGTGCATGTTGGTGGGGTGACGCTCGCGGGTGCGCGAGCTGATGGGCTGGCTGTCGGTATGGCCGACGATGTCCAGCTCGTAGCCGCGGGCCTCGGGGGCTTTCAGGATCTCCGCGAGGTCGGTCAGGCTCTGGCGGCCGTCGGCCGTCACGGCGTCCTGGCCGCTGGCGAAGGTCAGGTCGCTGCTGAACCGCAGCATGCCGCGGTCGGGGTCGTACACGATGCGGCCGGCGTACTTGCGGGCCAGCTCGCGTAGGGCCTGGTCGGTGCGGCGGTCGAGGCCCATCAGTGAGACCTCGCTGACCTGGTCGCCCAGGGCGAGCAGGCGGCGTTCCATCTCGCTCAGGTCGCCCTGCGCGCCAGCGAGTGCGGCATTGGCCTGCTGGGCGGCGGCCTCGGCCTGCTGACGCAGGCGGCGTTCGTTCTCGAGCTGGCCGGCGTAGCTGCCGTGCTCCTGCTCGAACTGGGCGAGCTGGTCGCGCAGCATGCGGTTGTCGCGTTCGGCCGCGTCGAAGCGGCTCTGGCTGACGCAGCCGCCGAGGGTGGTGGTGATCAGGCCGCCCAGGGCAAAGAGCATGAGCGGACGGGTGTTCTTCAATAAGCTGCGGGTCATCTGGATCCTCCGTGCTGGCCCGTGTCTCTGCCCGGTGTTAGGGGGAGTGGGGCCCGGTCCTTCCTGGGCGAATTCATTCGGTGGGCGCCCGGCGCCCCTCGTACTATCGGAGTGCGTGGACACACCCCATCACACAACTGGAGAGCCGGATTCCTCCGCCGGCCCCGCCGAGACTAGAGCGTCAGAATATGCCGCGCTGGGCGCTCCCAGCCGAGTTTTCTCGGTGCGATGCGCAGGTTTTGCCGATGCCCGCGGCTCGCTCCCGACAAGCGACAGCCTGCTGGTGCAAACGACAGGCTCGCGATCACGGCGCGTGCTGGCCATCGGTTCGGCGGACGAAGTGCGAACGCACCCGGCCTGGGCCCACGCCACCCACCACGACCTGCCGGGCTACGTCGTCGCCCCGGCCCTCGTCAACGCCCACACCCACCTGGACCTGACGCACATCGGCCCCCAGCCGTTTGGTGAGGGCGGCTTCTCGGCGTGGATCGACATGGTGCGATCGGGGCGGTTGATTGAGGATGACGCTATCGCAAAGAGCACGCGCCAGGGCGTGGCCATGCTGCACAAAGGCGGAACCGTGGCGGTGGGGGACATCGTGGGCACGGTCAACGGTGCGCCCTCACTCGCCCCGGTCCGGGTGCTCGACGAGGCGGGCGTGCTCGGCACGGCGTTCCTCGAGTTTTTCGCACTCTCAGAAGATGGCTCGCCGGGCGTCGATCGGGCGCTCGCGCGGGCGAGTGAGTTCCAGCCCGAGACCATCGGCCTGGGCCTCCAGCCCCACGCGCCATACTCGGCCTCGCCACGCGCCTATCAGCGGGCCCGCGAGCGGGGTTTGCCGGTCTGCACCCACCTGGCCGAGAGCATGGCCGAGCGGCAGGTGGTAGCCGACGGTGCCGGGCCAATGCGGGACATGCTGGCCGGCTGGGGGTTGTGGACCGACGGCGTGGCGGGCCTGTTCGGGCAGGGGTACTCCCCCGTGCGGCACCTGATCGACTACCTGGAGCAGATGCTGGTCGTCCACCTGAACGACCTGGGCGACCCCGACATCGAGTTGCTGGCCAAGGCGGGATCCCGCGTGGCGTATTGCCCGCGATCCTCGGCGTATTTTGGTGCGGACAGGGTTTTTGGCCCGCACCGCTACCGCGACCTGCTGGTCGCCGGTGTGCCGGTGGCCCTGGGGACCGACTCGGTCATCAACCTGCCGACCGAGAGCGTCGAGACTCGCGGCATCTGCGTGCTCGACGAGGCCCGGCTGCTGCTGGAGCGCGACGGCACCGACCCCGACTTGCTGCTGGAGATGCTCTACACCCACGGCCCGGCGGCGGTGGGGCTGCCGGTGGGGGCGTTCCGGATTGGGGCCGGCACCGAACTTGCCGGCCTGATCGCGGTCGAGGCGGGCGACGCCGACCCGGCTCTGGGCCTGCTGGCCTCGGTGGGGCCCATTTCGTTCCTGTAATGGTAGATATTTTCCGGTTGTGCAAGAACCAATCCGGCGGCGGATCGCTACACTTGCCCAACCGCCGGAGACGCGATGAGCCGAAAGTGGCAGCAGGCCAAACGATGGGACGACGAGCACCTGACCGGGCCGCTGCTGCCCCTGAAGTGGGTGCTGCGTTTGCTCAGCAGCGTGCTCTTTGGGGTCGGGATGCTTGTGGTCGTGGCCCTCTACGGCGCACTGGCGAGCCTGCCGGTTGGGCTGCTCGTCACTGGCCTGACGTGGGGCGTGTACGGCCTCTCGCTCATCGCGGCTATCGCGCTCGTCGCAGCACCGGCGGTTGTGGTCGTCGGCAAGCTCACGCGCGGCAGCGAGCGCGGTTGGCGGTTCTTCTTCGTGTTCGCATCGCTCTTAGTCGGCGCGACGGTTGCAACGCTGGGTTGGTATGAGCTTGCTTGGCCCGCGCTGCGGTACGAGCCCGCGACCGGCGAGGGCTTCCGCCTGCTGGGCTCGATCGCCGACGAGTACGCCGATGTCACCGTCCGCCGCCTGCCCGCGTTCGAGATGACCGAGCTCGAGTTCTACTCCTGGTGGCCGCTGCGTGTCGTGCTCGTGCTGTTTGTGCTGACCATGATCGTCAGCACCGTGCGGCGGATCGCCTTCAACCTGCCCAACCTGGGCGTGCTGACAGTGCATACCGGCATCATCACGCTCGGGCTAGGCAGCATCTACTACGGCTCGATGAAGCTCGAGGGCGACGTGCTGCTGCTGGCCGGCCCGACGGGCGCGAGCGGCATGCCGGGCGAGGGCCCGCCGCAAGCGGGCTTCTATGACCGCGGCCAGGTCGCGCTCTGGGTCAGCCAGGGACGCGGCTGGGACCAACGCCTGCTCGACGGCGTGCCACGCTACAACGCGTACAACCTGCGTGCTGGCCTGGACGAGAGCGCGCTCGAGACGGCCGAGATCATCCGCCCACTCAAAGACGTTGAACGCACGCTTGATCGCCCTGTCCCGCCTGCGGTGTCGACGATTGGTGATGTCGATATCAGCTACCGCATCGTGGGCTACGCGCCCTACGCCGAGCAGCGCGCCGACTGGACGCCCGCGACGCCGCCAATCGTTGAGCAACCAACGCCATTGCACTTCGTCGAGTTCTTCAGCGCCGTGACGCCGCAGGGCGAGATGGTGCCCAGCGATCGACCGATGCTGCGGTTCTACTTCGTGCCAAGTCGCCCGCGGCTGCGCGTGTCGCAGTTGCCGTTTATGACCATCGAGTACCGCCAGAACATCGACGAGGCGAGCTGGCGTGAGGCGACCGCGCCGGCACCCAGCGATGCGAGGCACGCACTCGCGATCACCCTGCCGGGAGAAAACGTGCCGACGGTGGTTCCCGTGGCCGCGGGCCAGAGCTTCGAGTGGGGTGGGTTGTCGTTCGAGGTTGAGCAGTTGCTGCCCGAGCCGCCGTTCCCTATCATCACCGAGGGCTACGAGGACGCGACCAGCAGCGTGGCGATCGTGAACATCACCAGCGGTGACAACGCCATCACGCGATGGGTGTACAACGCGTTCCCCGAGATCAGCCAGGACCTGAGGGACGGCGAGCAGGCCGACGGCCGGCCGAACCGCGAGGCCGCCGACGAATCGCTGGTGCGCGTGCGATACCTCGACCTGACGCGCATGCACGTGGTGTTCGACGATCGCGGCGACCGCACACGCGTGGCCATCCGCCAGCCGGGCAATGTTGTTCGCACGATCGACGACGCTGGCGTGGGCGACCGCTTCGAGATCGTGCAAGGGCTCGACCTCAAACGCAGCGGCTCGTGGGCCCACGCCGTCGAGACCAAACGCCCCGTCCCCGTGCCGCCGGCCGACCGTGAGGGCGAGTTCATCGGCACGCACGACCGCGCGATGCTCGCGGTCGAGGTGAGCCAGGGCGACTGGAAGCGCACCGTCTGGCTGCCCTTCATGAAGTACCTGAACATCGGCCAGGCCGACGCGACGCGCGTCGAACTGCCCGACGGCCGCAGCGTGCGTCTCGCGTTCGCGCGGGCCCGCCGGGCGCTGCCTGGGTTCCAGATCCGCATGACCGACTTCGAGATGGTCGCCTACGACCACCGCGGTGCCCCGCGCGACTACCGCTCGACCATCCGCGTCGAGCCGAGTGGCCAGGAGCTGTGGTTCGAGCCCTACACCCGCAAGACGCAGCTCAACGCACCGCTCCGTGCTCCATTCGTGTGGAGCGACGAGCGATCGCTGCCGGCCAACGTCGCCGGCTTCGTGGGTTCGCGTCTCGACCCCGCCCAGTTCAAGTTCGCCCAGGCCGGCTGGGACGCCCAGGGCTGGGAGCGCACACAGGCGATGGCCGACCAGGGGCTCGTCCCCGGGCCGTACGCCCAGTTCACGATCCTGCACGTGGGCAACAACCCGGGCATCCACGTCATCGCGCTCGGTGGCGTGCTCATGGGCATCGGCACGCCGTGGGCGTTCTACGTGAAGCCTTGGATGCTCAAGCGTCGCAAGGAGAAGCTCGCGGCCCGGCACTCGCCCGGTTCAAAGAAGTTGGAGGCGGCATGATGCGTTCATGGTTCACGATCGCGGCCGTGTTGTTGCTGGCCACATCGGCCCTCGCCCAGCTCGAACCCGCGGGCAACCAGCACCCCGAGGCGCAGGTCGCCGTCGACGACCACGGCCACAGCGCGCCCTTTGGTGAGCCGCGGCTGCTGAGCCAGACGCCCGAGCAGAAGGCCGCCTTCGCCGCCGCGATCGACCTCTCTCCGCTCCGCGCCACCGCCGTCTTCCACAACGGCCGTGTCAAGATCCTCGACACGCTCGCACGCGAGATGCTGCGCACGATCACCGGCCGCGAGCGGTTCGAGGACCTCGTGCTCGCCGACGGTGCCACGCTGAGCAGCGAGGCCGAGCGCTACGCCGCCGCCGACCCCGAACGCTTCGACAAAGAGAAGTTCGACGCCCTCTTCGTGCTGCTCGACCTCTCGATCGACCCGGCCCACTACGCCGATCGCCCGCTGATCGCCATCGACTACCTGCCGGTGCGCGAGTATTACCTCGAAGCGGCGTTCCAGGGCGATCAGGACCGGCAAGACCTCTGGCTGCGCATGACTCGCGTCAGCCCGATCATGGTCGAGACGCTCAGCCAGCCGATCTTCGACCGCTACGGCCACCTCGAGCCCGTTCGTCGATCGATCGGCCGGGTCGACAACGCCCTGCGCGTGGCTGCTGGCGCGGGGGCCACGCTGCGTGTTGTCGCCCCCGAAACGAACGCCCAGCAGTGGGTCCACGTCGAGGATCTTCCAGATGGGCATCCCGCCCGCGCCGCGGCGGTCGAGCTCGGCCGCGCCTGGCGCGCCCTCGACGCCGACGCCGCCAACGCCTCGATCGCGACCTTTGCCCAGCAGCTCGCGGCGATCAACCCAGAGACCCACCCCGCCGGCCGGGCCCGCGTCGAGCTGATGTACAACAACGGCCGCTTCTTCGATCTGGGCATGTGGGCCTACGGCCTGAGCTTCCTGGCGCTCATCCTGGCGTTCGGCACGGGCCGCAAGTGGCTGATCGGCTTGGGCGTCGGCCTGCTCGCGGGCGCGCTGATGCTCCACGCCAGTGGCTTCGTGCTGCGGTGCGTGATCTCGGAGCGCTTCGCGATCCAGAACCAGTTCGAGTCGATGGTGGGCCTGAGCCTCTTCGCCGCCGTCGTCGCGACCGGGCTCATGCTGCTGAAGCGCCAGTGGCTCTTCGGCGCCGCCGCCGCGGGCGTTGGGTTTCTCGTGCTCATCGCCGCGACGCAGACGGCCATGCCCGGCCAGACCATCGGCCGCGAGGCGGCGATCCTGAACACGAGTGTTCTATTAAAATACCACGTGACGACCGTGCTGGTTAGCTACGGCCTCATCACCGTCGGCTTCCTGTGCAGCGTGTTCTACTTGTTAGTTTCATTAATGAGCAAACGCCAGGGGGCGCGCGAGGCCGCTTCGGTTGCGCTGCGTGATCCAAGCGAAACCGGCCAGCCGCGCACGCTCGCGCGAACACTCGACGACCTCGACAAGGCCCAGATGACCGTCCTCCAGCTCGCCTTCTGGACGCTCGGCGTGGGCATCCTGCTGGGCGCCTGGTGGGCCGACCACTCGTGGGGCCGCTGGTGGGCGTGGGACCCCAAGGAAACCTGGGCCCTCATCACCTGGATCGTCTACCTCATCGTCATCCACGTGCGGCTCATCATGGGCCGCGGCAAGGCCCTGCTCACCGCCTGGCTCAGCGTCGCGGGGTTCGTGATCATGCTGTGGACGTACTTCGGGGTGAACTTACTTCTGGCGGGGCTGCACGCCTACGCATGAAGGCGCTTCGCTTGGTCGGGCGGAGCCCTCCCGGCGCGAGTGTGTAGGGGTTGGAAGTAGGGGTAGGGTGAAGTGTTCGTAGTTGGAGAAGGAAGAGGGGTTCGTCCTACGCCCTCCCCCGCTCCCAGCGGGGGAGGTGGCCGAGGTCTTCCGAGGTCGGAGGGGGGCTTCCCATCGTCCAACCATCAGATCGGATCGATCGGACCCGGTTTCCCATCGCCCGAGAATCATCTTCCATCGATCCGAAATGCCATCCGCTCGATCGGAAACGATTCCCCCTCGATCCGGATCGATTCCCCATCGCCCGGAAACGATTTCCCCTCGATCCGGAATGGTTTCCCATCGATCGGAAACGATTTCCCATCGATGGAAAATCGTTTCCGAGGGGCCGGATCGGCCGCCAGACGCCGTGAGAGCGATTTTCGTTACCGGTCCCGCTCCGCGGGGCGTGGGCGGGGTGCCTCCCTCCTTCCGCGCTGCGTGTGTACGCGGCCTTCTTCTTGGTCGCCTCGCCGGCGGGGCCCTGCGCCGGGACAGGCGCTCGAAGACGAGCGGATGCCCCTTCGCGGCATGGTGAACGCGGAGGTCGCGGAGGGCTCGGAGGGGCATGAGAACGGGCCCGCTGTAGCGGGCCCGTGGGGTGAATCAAGATATCCGAACCGCTTACGGCCCGGTCGCCTTGTCGTACTCGTTGAGATAGATCGCCGCGTCGGTCGCGTCCGTCGTACCGTCGGTGTTCATGTCCACCCGGCGGGCACCGGTGGAGTAGTAGTTGTTGAACATCGCCAGGTCGTAGAGGTCGGTGCCGCCCTCACCGTTGAGCTCGGGGCTCTGGCAGTTCAGCGGGAGGAAGAACAGCCAGGCGTTGCGCTCGTCGGCGTCCTTCACCAGCGTGTGGACCGACCAGAAGCCGCAGAACAGCGGGTCGGCCTGCATGTCGGCGTAGTCGGCCCAGAAGTTGGTTCCCGTGAAGGGGGCCGCCGGGCCGGCCTGCACGGTGATCTCCACGCCCGGGGCCGTGTAAGTGTTGTTGAGCACCACCTGGCGGATCTGCGGGTAGGTGCTGGTGTCCGAATACGTGTACTGGATGTGCGCCTGGCCCTGGGGCGTCACGCCGATCGTCGGGTGATAGCGGTCACCGGTGCCCGCGTCCAGCCGTCCGCTGGCGACAACGACCGGGTTCCACGGCGTCGTGGTGCGGAAGTTTGTCAGGTCCGGGTCGATCACGTACCACTGGACCACGTAACGATTGGCAGGCGCATCGGTCATCAGCGACGTGTCGCTCGGGGTAGCGTGGTGGGCGGCAAAGATGCGGGGGTTGTTGTTCGCATCACGCACGAGCACCGCCGAGGTATAGAAGGCGCTGGTGACGCCATCAAGTTCGTTCATCATCGGCAACTGCGGGTTGTAGCTGCCACTGTCAAAGAATCGCAGCGCGTTGGCCGTCACGGGGTTGGGGTTCAGGGCCATGTCGTCCAGGGCCGTCTGGCCGACGTTCAACCGCTGCTCGAACTTCCATCGCTCGTTCTCGGGCGTGGTGCCGGGCGCGTCGTCGTACCAGAGCCCGGCGAGCCGGATCCCAGTGTTCAGCCCGCTCTCCACGGGATGACTCGCAAAGAACTGGGCGTTGGCGAACTGCTCGAATGGCTCCTGCACGGCGTAGGACTCGATGGAGTTGTCAGGTACGAACGTCTCTGTAGCCGTACTCGCTAGCCGGCTTCGCCACAGCATGATGATGTCACTCTCGTCTGGTCGATCGCCGTTTAAGAGTGAGCCGTTGGAGTGTTCCAGCGGGATAATGGCAACCGTGCCAAAAGTCTGGCCAAATAGGATTTCGGGTCGGCTGTAAGGCGTGAGGTAGATTGCCCGTTCGTCGATGGCCATGGCGGGGAGGTCAGCCAGCGTTGCCAAGGGATTATGACCCTGATTAATGCGGAACGGGGTGACCCGCGGATCCGTTTGCGGATCGATCGGAGTGCCAAGATTGAGCGCGTCGCCGTCAGTGCCGGATGCGCCAATACCGGTGAAGAAGTGCCAGTCATCGCTGTTGAAAGAGTTAAGTCCACCTGCAGGAATGGCTTGGGAGACCGCCAGGTGGATCCGGGCCAACTCGCCGCTGCCTCCTGGGAAGCGGATGTTGTCCTCGACGTACATCATCCACAGGCGATCGTTCGCCTTGTCGTACTCCACGCGCGGGTCGAAGAAGCGGCCGAAGGGCACGTCTACCTTCTTGAACGGGAAGGTGGCGTCCTCGACGCCGAAGTCGGCCAGCGGCTGGCCGCCCGTGCGGGCGAAGAGCCGCAGCCGCATGTTGCTGGTAACGACGACCGCCTCGGCGTTGACGCCCACGCCGCCGTCGACCGGGCGCGAGCCCAGGTCCCGCGGATCGCTGGGGTCGATGCTCTGGGTGCTGAAGGCGGGCTGCTTCACCTGCTGCTGGGCGATTGCCAAGCCGGCGGTGAGGGCGAGGCAAGAAACCGCAAGGCGTGTGTGCACTGGTGTGCTCCTGGTATGGGGTGCGAACGACCACAACTAATATCCTCGATGGCCGGGCAGAGTCAAGCGGGAAACGAACCCGGAACACGAGATGGTGTCTGATCTCACCCGGCGCACGGCGGACGTACGCCCCCCGTGCGGAGTCCGTGTGGGAGTACAGAGAAATTTGTGTTGAGTCGGCCACGCGATAACCAAAATTCTCTTGCAATCGGTCAACAGAATCGCCATACTTATGGGTGACGACACACTTCCAAGGAGCCCTTCCGATGCGATCCGTCCCTGCCTTACTCGCTCTCTCGATCCTCGTCTTGCCCGCGGTCGGACAATCACCCTGCGAGCCCCAGCGACTCCAGCCGCCGGCCTTCGCTCGATATGGAGAGTTCGGCTACCGCGTGGAAATGAACCAGCGGCATCTGCTGATCGCCGACTGGCGGGGCGGGGCTGCCTGCGTGCCGCCCGGGTCGTGCGTGCATGGCGAGGTGAACGCGTACGAGCGTGACTCGTTTACAGGACTGTGGATCCACCGCCAGACCATCACCCTCGCCAGCATCGAGCCGGGCGACTTCTTTGGCTTCGACATGGATCTTGACGGCGACCGCCTGCTGGTGGGTGCCATCGGGAGTGACCTAGCGGGTGCCAATCTTGGCGCGGCCTTCGTGTTCGACTTCGACGGCGACCGCTGGGTCGAGACCGGCACGCTGCTGCCGGTGCGCGACGTGCAAGGGTTCGGTCAGTTCGTCGCCCTGAGCGGCGACTGGGCGATGGTCGAGCAGTTCAACTTGGTCGAGCTGTACGAGTTGGCCGGGGGATCCTGGGTCCACCGCCAGACGATTGTGCCCGAGGAGCCCGGCGTCGCCCTGGACTTCGGCACCGTGGTGGCCATGGATGGCGAGTGGCTTATGATCGGGGCCGCCCAGGATCGCGGCGAGGTAATCCAGGGCGGTGCTGTGTACGTCTACCGCCTCGGACCGGATGGCCTAGTCACCCCATACCAGACGCTACGGCCGGTCACTCCGGATCGCATCCAGTACCACTTCGGTCAAGCATTAGCTATCGAGGGTGGCACGCTCGCCGTAGGTGCGCCAGCGGATGCTCGTGGAGCGGTCCATATCTATAATCTCGTTGGCGGCAGGTGGGAGCTGGCAACGCGTCTAGCTTTCGAGGGTGCGGATACTCTGACTAACCTCGGCTGGAGCGTCGACCTTTCGGGTGACACCCTTGTCGCTGGCGCAACCGAAGAAGGTACTCCACTCTCCGGCGGTGCCGGCCATGTGTACCGACGAGGCGGCGGCGACGTGTGGCGTGAGATATATGTGGCCAAGCCACCGTTTCCGTCCTCTGGCTTCGGCTTCGGCTCGGGCACCGACGGCCGCTACGCGGTGTTTGGTGCTGACGACGAGCCACGCGGCTCGGAGACCGACCCCGTGGGCGCGGCCCACATCTATGACCTCGGCTGCCTGCTGTGCGCTCCCGACCTCGACGCCGACGGCACCCTCACCATCTTCGACTTCCTGACCTTCCTGAACCTCTTCCAGGACGGCGACCCCATCGCCGACTTCGACGGCGACGGCGAGCTGACCATCTTCGACTTCCTGGCGTTCCAGACGGCGTTCGATGCGGGGTGCTCGTAAGAGAAGAGGGCAATTGGCATTGGGCAATAGGCAATTGGGAAGAAGAAGATAAGAAAGAGGTCCGCGTGGTCACCCACGCGGCTCGGTCGGAGCACCCCACTTCCTGCTCATCTTCCCTCTGTGCCTCCGTGCCTCTGTGGTGATCCCCTCTTTCCGGCCTGCGA
Source organism: Phycisphaera sp. (assembly GCA_025916675.1). Classification (NCBI taxonomy): domain Bacteria; kingdom Pseudomonadati; phylum Planctomycetota; class Phycisphaerae; order Phycisphaerales; family Phycisphaeraceae; genus Phycisphaera; species Phycisphaera sp. The sequence goes on along the minus strand of CP098402.1, from coordinate 1,822,539 downwards.
GGCCGCGTTCCAGGAAATCTTCCCGATTCCCTCGATACCCGCTCAAGCCGCCCCCACACAACCCCGATGAACCCTCCAGAACGCCGCGAGTCCGGATGGTCCGGACCCTCGCGGCGAAACGCGAACGCGTGCCATGCCTCTCGCAGGGACGGCCCGCCAGACATGGAGTGGTCACAATGCCACGAGTCCCCGAAAAGGACAGCGAACTCATCACCTGGGCCTCCGAACGCATCACCGCCTGGGCCGGCCAGGGCTCGCCGCCGGACATCGGCGTCGATGCCGCCCAGGTCGCCGAAGCGGCCGGAAAGCTGGCATCGCTCGAGGCGGCCATGGACGAGGTGGTCAATATCCGCGCCCTGTCGACCGCGGCCACGAGCACCAAGGACAACGCCGCCGCCGACCTGCGCACCAACCTGGGCGGGCTCATCGGCATCATCGAGGGCTATGCCAAGAGCACCGGCGACCCCGACGTGTACAACCGCGCCCTGATCCCCGCGCCCAAGCCCGCCAGCCCGCGCAGCGAGGCGGCTACGCCCACCGAGGCGCTGGCCGATGGCCTGCCCGACGGCTCGGTCGAGTTCAGCTTCAAGGTTGCCGCCGGCTCGGGCGCGAGCTTCGAGGTCCAGCGCCGCATCACGCCCCTCGACGGCATCGACGGCGGCTGGCAGCCGCTGACCACGACAGGCGAGAAGAAGTACCTCGACCTGGCCGTGCCGATCGGTCAACGCCGCGTCGAGTACCGCGCCCGGGTCGTGCTGAGCAACAACGTCAAGGGCGACTGGAGCACGCCCGCGCCCTTCGACTTCGGCAGCGCCGGCAGCCAGGGCGGGCCGGTGAGCGTGGCGGCCTGACGCCGCATACACGATCGGTTGGGATCCGGGCAATGCCGGGGTGGGACGCGAGCCCTGCCCCGGTTGCTCGTTTGAGAATGACGCGAGGCCAGCTGACAAAGCGCAACGACTAGCGAGTGCTGAGGACGACGCGGCCAATGACAGCAGATTCGTCGATCATGATCTGACCGGTGCCGTTACGGTTGATGGTGAGTTCGCCGGTCGCCGTGTCAAACGCGTCGACGCGGCCGAGCCAGGCCGCACCGGTTGTGTGGCGATAGGCGATGATCTGGCCGGGTTGGAAGTCGCCGGCCAGCTTGTACACCAGCACGCGTCCGTCCTGTGGGATCTCCGGCTCCATCGAGGCCACCGGCACGACGAACACCTCGGCCACCGTGGTGCGCACGCCGATGGTGAGTAACACCGCGGCGGCAAGACCGATGCCGGTGCGTTTGAGACGGCGGTGCCAACTGCGCGGTGATGCGATGGGTGCTGTATCGCTCGACGTGGTCTGCTTGAAAGTCATGGTGTGGCCCCCCTGTCGCCCGTGCGATGGGCGAGTACTACGAGTTATCGACTTGTAATACGGGAGAGCCCAAGCCGGGTTCGGCGCATCGGGACGACGCGTTGTTCTCGGGCCAGGTTTCCTACGCCGTCACCGATTCTCCGCTCACCGATGCCGGGTCCTCGCCCCGCTCGATCGCGTGGATCTTGGCGACCCGCCGCGCGTGGCGGCCGCCCTCGAACTCGGCGGTCATCCAGGCCTCGACCACGCGCTCGATCAGCCGCTGTCCCAGCATGTCGGCCGAGAGGCACAGCACATTGGCGTCGTTGTGGCTCTTGGCCATCTGGGCGGTGAACTCGTCATGGACGAGGGCCGCCCGCACGCCGTGGACCTTGTTGGCGGCGATGCACATGCCGATGCCCGAGCCGCAGAGCAGCACGCCCTTGTCGGCCTTGCCGCTGGCGACCGAGGAGCCCACCTGGTGGGCCCGCTCGGGATAGTCGCACGATTGGGGAGCATCCGAGGGTTCTCCCCCATTGAGCACGGTTACTTCGTGCCCCATGGCCTCCAGGGCCCGTCCCAGGCTGCGTGCGGCGTCGTGGCCGCGGTGGTCGGCTCCAATAGATATCTTCATAGTCCGAGTTCCTCAAGGCGCCGCTCGATCGTCCCCACGAAGCGGCGGGCCAGTTCATCATAGAGGGTCTGCGGGCCGCCGATCGGATCGTCGACGTCGCCGTCCGGATCGAGGGTGCGGACCTTGCTCTTCTGGCTGGCCGGCAGCATGGCCCGGGCCGCCTCGGCGTGACTGGAGGTCATGGCAAAAATCACATCCGCCTTGTCGAGCAATTCGGGGCTCGCCGGCTGGCTGCGGTGCTCGACAAGGTGGGCACCCACGGCCTCGCTGGCCAGCACGGCCTCGGGGGTCGCCCGGGCCCCGTCCATAGCCGCCACGCCCGCCGAGACGGCGATGGCCCGGTGGGAATGCCCGCGACGCTCGAGCAGGCTGGTGGCGATGGCCTCGGCCATCGGGCTGCGGCAGGTGTTGCCCGTGCACACGAACACGATCAGGGTTGCCAGCCGCTCGGTGACTTGCTCTGCGGTCAATGCGCCCTCCGATCGAATAGACCAATCGCCGTCGGGGAAGATGTCCAACACGGTGCTGTGCGTCTCGTAGCGCGTTGGGCCCTCGTCCTGTACGACAGCGAACCCGGCCTTCTCCAGACCCTTTGGGCATGCACCCGGAGTCGGCGTTCCCTCGCCGGTGTCGACCGTTTCGGCTGATGCGCCGACGACCGGCCCGCCCGCGCGCTGCAGCGCCATGGCGGTCCAGGTGTCGTCGGGCACGCGCACCGAGAGGGCGTGCGCATCGTCGCCTTTCGAGTCGGCGACGCCGGGCAGCACGCCGATAGCCTTGATGAGTTCTTCGAGCCCGCCTCCATGCAGACGCAGCGTGATCGGCCCGGGCCACACGCGCCGCATGGCCCGGCGCAGCGCGGGCGTGATCTCGATGTGCGCGTTCTCGTGGGCCTCGAGCACGGCCTCCACGCTCGGCGCGTGCCAGGCCAGCGTGCCCCAGTCGCCCGAGCGCCGGGGCAACGCACGCACGCGATCGACCGCGTCCTGCATGTCGCCCCGGGCGAACACGCCGTAGACCGTCTCGGTGCGCAGGGCGGCCAGCTCGCCCTTGTCCAAGGCGGCGGCGGCATCTCGGGCGGCGTCGATGCGGGTTGAGGAGGTGTTTGGGCTCACGATGCGATCCTCGCGGGATAGGGGCGGACGTTCTGCGGCGGGCCGATCGGCCCCTCGTAGGGACACGATCGGCTCGCCAATGCGGGCGACAGGAATCGAACCTGCACGGCCTTTCGGCCACGGGAACCTAAATCCCGCGCGTCTGCCAGTTCCGCCACGCCCGCGGGTTCTGGGATCCGAGCCCGATGATACGGGCCCGGCGCGTAGTGTTGTTCGATGCCACGCCTGACGACTATCGTGCTGCTCTGGCTCGGCCTGGCCGCGTCCTCGTTCGCCCAGGACGATGCCCGGGACGACGCCCAAACCCAGCGCCAGCGGTTCGAGGAGTTGCTGCCCGCCCAGAAGCTCGGGGCCCGCGTGCGAGCGGTCGACCGGGCGGTGGGGGTGTCCCCGGTGGTCGTGATCGTGCCCGACGAGCGTTCGTTCGTGGGTGCCATCGCCCGCTGGACCACCACCGTCCGCTTCCCCGTACTGCTCGACGACGGCTCGCCGGAGTCCCGCGAGGCGATCGCCCGCTTCGTGCGCGCCTTCGAGCCCCAGCGTGTCGTGCAATGGCAGAGCGAAGACGGCGACGAGCCCTGGAACGGCCGCCAGCGGCGCGAGGCGGTCGAGGCCGCCATGCTCAGCGCATGGGGCGTGGAGCTGGCCGAAGAGCAGCAACCCATGCCCGCCCTGATCGCGCACTGGCGCGGGCTCGGCGCGCCACCCCCGGGCGTGGTCGTTGTTGGCGAGGGCGACAGCGCCTGGCCCGCCGCGCTGACGCTGGCCACCGCGCGCATGCAACCCATCGTCTGGCTCAGCGCACCGGGCAACATCAACCAGACCATCTCCAGCGCCGACGCCGACGCGTTCTGTTCCACCCTCGAGAGTTCCCTCACGGCGCTCGGCCTCGAGTGGAACGCGCTCGGCGACGAGATCGACGCGGTCACCCTGTGCATGAACGCCCCCGCGCGGCACACGAGCGAGCAGCACGGCACCACCGCGTTCACCGCACGCGTCGGCCGCTCGGGTTCGGCGTCCAGGGCCGCCCCGCGATGGGCGTGGGCCGGGCACCTCTTTGGCACCCCTTCGATCACCGCCACCAACGCCATGGCCTCGGTCTTCCTGACCGGCCGGAGCGCGTGGCTGTTCGAGACCTATCCGAACGATCCCCCGTGGTCGAGCTACGCGTTGGCCCCCGCCGCGGACATCTACCGCCAGATCGGCCTCGACGTCGAGATCAACGAGCCCCACGCGCGGGGCCTGACGAACTTCCTGTCCCTCGCGAGCGAGCCCGTCGACGCCGGCCTGCTCGCGATGAACACCAAGGGCCGCATGTCCGAGTTCGCCCTGGCCCCTGGCATGGCCGCCGGGCGCGACGTGCCCATCCTGAGCGCGCCCGCGGTCGTGGCCATCGTCCACTCCTTCAGCGCCCAGCGGCCCGGCGTGCGCACCAGCGTCGCCGGCGAGTGGCTCGCGCGCGGGGCGTTCGCGTACCTGGGCTCGGTCGACGAGCCGGGGCTGCAGAGCTTCGTGCCCCAGCCGACCTTCGCCGTGCGGCTGGGCTCGCTGTTCCCCTGGGGCGCCGCCGGGCGCGAGGACGGCCTGCTCGAGAACCGCAAGCTCGCGACTTTCGGCGACCCGCTCTGGATGCTCGATCCCCAGCCGCGCCAACGCGCCGGCACGCCGCCGCCGTTCGAGGGCGCCCCGCCGCTGGAAGCGCTCGCGCAGGACGCGATCGAGGCGGGTGATCTTGGCAAGGCCGCGTGGCTGCTGCGCATGGCCGGCCGTAACGAAACAGTAGTCGACCTCGCGATGGCCACGCTGCGCGACGAGCCGGGCAAGGTCGATGCCCCGATGGCCGAGGCGGCGCTGCACGCCCTGTTCGAGGCCGGCGAGCGCCGCGCCGTCGCGGCCATGTTCGCTCGGCTTCCCGACTCTCGGCAGAGCGACGTGCGCGTGGAGGACCTCGCCTGGCACGCCCTGCGTCCCTTGCTCCGAGACCCCGAGACCGCCGCCACCATGGCCCGCCTGCTCAGCCCCCACGTCCGCCCGCAAAAGCTCGCCGAGGATTCAGGGGAGCTGGCCGAGGCGCTCGCGAGCGTCGGCGAGACGAACGAGGCGCGGACCTTGCTGCGCAACGCCCTCAGCCGGGCCCGCAACGACAAGGAACGCAACACGATCGAGGCGGCGTTGGTGAATATTGGGCCGTGAGGTTGTGGGGATCGGGCGTGCTTGGCGTTTGGCCGCTCGGCGGAGCCGAAGACGGCTGCGCCTCCGCTCGATTCTGTTGGGTTGTTCTTGAGCGCTCCCTTCGGTCGCTTGCGGCCTAACGGCCGGGCCGCTCAGCGGCCGCGCCTCTCGCATGCGCTCTTCGCTCGAAGACTCGCTCGGCGGATGCTTCGGCGTTAAGAGCCCATTGAGCAAGTAAAGCACAAGGCACTTGGCGACGGGGCATCCGCACCAGCCGGTCTTCCGGCGCAGGGCGCATGTCCCGGCGCGGCGGCCCTCGGCCGCCCGGGCGTTAGCCCGCAAGCGAGCAACGCGAGCGCCCAAGAACAACCAACTTCACGCAGCTCTGGCGCAGCGGTCTTCCGCTCCGCCAGAGCGTCGAACGAATGGACACTCCCAAAAGCACAACCCCAAACCCCCGCGACCGCACGGTCGCAGCGCCAGCCCCTACCACAAAAAAGAAGACCCGGGCATGCGCCCGGGCCCCATTCGGGTGCCGATCGCGATCGCTCACCCCGCGAGCTTCGTGCCGATCGTGTCCTCGCCGAACACGATCGACTGGTTGCCCGCGCCGAAGCGGATCGTCGCCCCGCCCGCGTCGCCGTCCTTGGTGGACGTCTGGGCGGTGACGCGGTAGGTCACCTCGGCCGTGCCGGCGGGGATGCCCGCGTCGGTGAATTCGCGGCCCTTGGCGGTGGTCACGAAGTTGAAGGGCGTCTGCGGCCCGTCCTGCCGCTCGACCTTGTAGGTCACCCCGCTCACGCCGCTTGGGTTCTCGCAGTCGAAGCGCACGCGCAGCTCGCCGCTGAACAGGAGCTCGGTGCGGAACTGCGTGGGCGTGCCGGGCGCGGGCGACGGCGCGGGGTCGGCCGGGGGCGGGATGCTCGCGGCGCTGTACACCGTGCCGGGCGTGTCGCTGGCCTTGGCGAAGGCGCGGATGGTCGAGACGGCCTGGCGGGTCAGCTCGAGCAGCGACCGGGCCTGGTCGTGGTAGACCACCGTCGCGTCCTTGGAGTCCAGCCTCGCCTGGAACGCCGAATCCATGGATCCCTGGGCGATGGCGAGCTGGGTCGACAGCGCGGTGGTGGTCGGCTCGTCTAACCCGATGGACCCACCCTGGGCGGTCCAGGCGTCGATGCGGTCGGTGAGCCAGTCGATGGTCTGGGGATACTTGTCGGGCACGGTGCTCATGACGCACCCCCGTTGCACGAAGTTATGATGGACGGGCAAAGGCCGCAGCCCGATGCTCCGGGCGCGGCCAACGATGAAAGAAAACCTGCGAACATAACAATGCTCTCCAAGCCGGGTCGCGCGCGGGCCGCGCCCCACGTTGTGATCGGCCGCGGCCGACAACCGGCCGAGCCGAATCTTCCATCGAGCGTCCTGAAACCTTACTTTGGTCCGATTCGGTCACCACACAAAAAAAGTCGTACTGCCCTGATTGCCCCCCTCGGAACCGGGGGCTCAAAGGGCTGGGCCACGAACAGAAGTTCTGTTTGGCGTCTGCGAGGCAAAACCTGCCCCAGAGCTCGTCAGGGCCGACCGGAGCGCAGCAATTGCGCCGCGGAAACAATGTCGGTGCCCGCTGAAACAATGTCCGTGCCTGCGGAAACGATCTCGGTGCCCGCTGAGTTGGACTCGGTGCCTGCCGAGATCATCTCAGGGCCTGCCGAAACGATGTCGGTGCCCACTGAAATCAATCCGATGCCCGCTGGGATCAATCCACGGCCCGCTCGGTTGGCCTCGGGGCCCCGCTGAGTTCCAATGCCGAGCTGGGCGGCAAGGGCGGACGAACCCGGGATTCCGGGCAATCCGGGTCACATTGGCCGATGCTCGGGCACACGCAATCCGACAGGGAGGCTACATGCCGTCAACGACCCGTTCCGCGTTCACCACCCGCACGCTCGCCCTGGCCCTCGCGGCCGCCCCCGCCCTTTCCCAAACCATTCCCCCCGACTACGGCCACGACTTCGTGACCATCGGGGCCCCGGGCAACCGGGGGGTGCTGCCGTCTGAGGCACCCGACTGGAACTTTGATCGCTTCGGCACCTATGGCGGCGTCGACTACGAGTACCGCATCACGCGGACCGAGGTGACCAACGACCAGTACATCAGGTTCGCACAGTCGTACCTTCGGGCCGGCGGCGCTACGACGGGGGGCACCCTCATCGGCCATGGCATCAGGGTCGTCGGGTTCGATCCGGATGGCGTCGCCATCCTCGATTTTCTGTCCCCCGGGTCGCAGCACGCCCCGGCCATCATGTCGTGGCGGTACGCGGCCCGCTACACCAACTGGTTGCACAACGGGCAGGGCACGGACCTCGAAGACTTCAACAGCGGCGTGTACGACGCGAGCACGTTCCGCACCGATCCCGTGACCGGGGCCTTCCTCGATCAACCGGAGCGTTCGCCAGACGCCAAGTACTTCCTGCCCACCCTCGACGAGTGGACCAAGGCGGTGCACTACGACCCGGACCGCTACGGCGATGGGCAGGAGGGCTACTGGTACCATCCGGGCGGCAGCGATGATTTCCTCGTCAGCGGCCCGCCGGGCACGCCCGGGGCCGAGACAAGCGGCGGCGAGTCGGGGCCGCCAGGGCTCTTGTGGTATCCGGTGGGCTCGTACCCCGATACCACAACACCGTGGGGGTTGCTCGATGCATCGGGGGGCGTCGAGGAGATGCTTGAGACCGCTGTCAATCCCAGCACATCCGCCATGCGTCGCCTCTTGGCGGGTTCAGGAACAGTTCCGGACCCTACATACCAGGTTGCTGATCGACTGGACAGCTTTGGCAGCGTCTCGCTGCCAGGTCTGGCAAGAGGATTTCGTGTCGCATCGGTCGTGACGGCGCCGTGCCCGCCTGACCTGGACGGCGACGGCGAGCTGACCATCTTCGACTTCCTCGCCTTCCAGACCCTCTTCGACGCCATGGACCCCGCCGTCGACTTCGACGGCGACGGCGCGTTCACGATCCTCGACTTCCTGGCGTTCCAGAACGCGTTCGACGCGGGCTGCGCGTAGGCGATCGCACATCCCAAACGAGCCGCTGGCGTGCGCCGGCGGACAGGACGCGCGGACGGCTGCCGTGCTGCCTTGTCCGCTGGCGCACGCCAGCGGCTCGTTGAAGGAAACCTCCGCGTCCTCTGCGACCTCCGCGTTCAATTCTCTTCTTGCGTCCATTCCCCTCGCTCGCGCGAGGGGCTCGTTGGGTCTTGCTTCGAGCCCTTCGCGGCCTTCGCGTTCAACGCTCTTGCTCCGGGCGTTGGTCCGCGTGCTCACGCACGCGGCTCGGAAGGAGACATCCCTCCCCGTCTTCCCAATGCCCAATGCCTAATCCCCATTGCCTTCCCGCCTCGTCGCCGCCCTGGCATTGGTCACCAACGCGATCGCCTGCGCGATCGACGCTTCCAGGTCCTTGTTCACCAGGAAGTGCTCGTACACCCCGCTGGCCCGAGCGGCGGCGATCTCGCGCTTGGCCTCGGCGAAGCGTTTCTGGATGGCCGACTCGCCCTCACGCTTGCGGGAGCGCAGGCGGTCGAGCAGCTCGTCCTCGCTGGGCGGCAGCACGAACAGGGTGAGGGCCTCGGGCATCTTCGCCTTGATCTGCCGGGCGCCCTCGACGTCGATGTCGCAGATGACCACGCGGCCGCGCCGGAGCTGCTCGTCGACCCAGGCTTGTGGCGTCCCGTAGAGCCGGCCGAAGACCTCGGCCCACTCGAGGAACTCGTCGCGTTCGATCATCGCGCGGAACCCCGGCTCATCGACGAAGTGGTAGTCCACGCCCTCGACGTCGGCGCCCGTCTGGGCCCGCGTGGTGGCCGAGACGCTGAAGAGCGCGTCGGGGATGGCGCGGTCGACGGCCCGCGCGATGGTGGTCTTGCCCACGCCGCTAGGCCCGCTCATGACGACGAGGAGCCCGTCGTCGGTGTCGGTCGGCAGGCGGTGCTTGGTGTTCGGGTTGGAATCAGCCATGACGCTGGCAGTGTAGCGGCCGGCTCAGGAATCGCTCTGCCCGCCACCCCCACCGAGCACCTTCGGCACGCGGATGAACGGCCCGTCCATCGAGGGCGCGATGCCTTCGAGCGCCTCGCGCGGCAGCTCGCCGCCGGGAACATCCTCGGCCAGCGTCGCCTCCAGGTCCGCCGCATGGGAGAGCGGCTCGACGTTGGTGAGGTCGAGTTGCTCGAGCCCCTTCGCGTGGTCGAGGATCGACGCCAGCTCGGCGGCCAGCGGCGCGAGGTCGCTCTGGGCCACCCCGAGGCGGGCCAGGCGGGCAATCTTGCGGACGTCGACGGGTGGTGGTGCGTCGGGGCTCATCAGATCATGCCGCCTTCCCTCAATATCGCCCGGTCCCGCTCGCTGCGGTCCTCGATCCTCGCCGCCTCGTCCTCGGTCATCCACGGCAGCAGCCGCAGGTGCTCGCGGAGCTTGTCGGGGAATGGCTTGTCCAGGCGCTCGTGGCGGGGGCGGCTCTTCCAGATGCGGTACATCCAGAGGTACTGCTCGGGCACCTCGCGCACCGCCGTCTCGAGCGCGCGGCGGTATCGGGCGGTGAGGTAGAACACCGGGTCGGGGTGCTGCGACCACTCCTCGGGGCCGAACGTGTCGTGGATGGCGAAGCGGTAGTGCGTGTCGCCGTCGGGGCTCGGCACGCGGTGGGCGGCCCCGCAGATGATCGTCGCGTTGAACTTCAGGGCCAGCAGGCCGATGGACTTATAGCTGCTGGCCAGGCGGCCGAAGTAGGGCACGAACACGCCGCGGTCGCCCGCGTTCTGGTCGGCCACGAAGCCCGGGCACGCCCCCTGCTCCATCAGCTTGGGCAGCTGGTGCATGGCCCCGAACTTGTCGACCATGATCACGCCCGGGCGGCTGCGCTCGCGGCGGATCCAGTTGTCCAGCGGCTCGAACTCCATGGGCCGGTAGATCGCGTGCATCGGGATGCCGAGCAGGGCGGCGGTGGTGGCCAGCACCTCCCAGTTGCCGCAGTGGCCGGTCATCAGGATGCAGGGGCGCCCCGAGACGATCGCATTGAGCCCCTTCTCGACGCCGCGGAACTCCACGTGCCTCAGCACGCTATCGGTGCTCATCGTGCGCGGGCTGCGGGCGATCTCGGCCCCGAGCAGGAGCAGGTGCTGGTATGCCTCGATGGCCAGCTGGTCGACCCGCTCCGGACCGGCCTCCGGGAAGGCCACCCGCAGGTGCCCGCGGGCCCGTTCCAGCCGCTTGCTGTTCTTGGAACGGGTGGCGTAATAGCACCCCGCCGCGCGAACGAAGGACTGCGTGATGGGCCATGTTGGTGCGGCGAGCGCCCCCACACCAATGCGAACGCCTGCCATCCCACCGAGCACGATGGGGGTTGGCAGGCCTCGATTGGGCTTGTGTTTCTTGCCGGGCACGGCTGGTTATAGCGCGCCCGGGTGGGCCGTTGGAGGGGCGTTAGCGGATGTCGCCGTAGGGCTTACCGATGAGCGTGTAGAACCGGTTCTGGTTCAGCACGGGCACGCCGGCCGCAACGGCGCTATCGAACAGCTCGTCGTAGCGTTCCACGCGTGTCAGGGCTTCCTGGTACTGGAGGATCATCTGCTCGGTGGCCGTGATATCCGGCTCGGGCGGGAGCGTGGGGCGGGTGCCCAGCACGAGGAAGTCAACATCGCCCGAGAGCGTGTCGACGATGGTGCCGTTCCAGCCGCGGATGGACGACTCGATGGCGCGGGTCTCGCCGAAGCTCTCCACGCCATCGCCATCGGCATCAAAGAAGCCGTAGACCACGAACTTGTACACCTTGTTGGGGTCGTACACGGCGTTGGCGACGACGTCGCCCTGGAGCAGCGGGCGGCCCGAGACCGAGCCGTTGATCCGGGCGATCGAGCGATCGTCGAACACACGGATGACCTCGAGGTTGGCCTTGCCGCGGGGGTAGGCGCCGCTCGCGTCGGGGCGGATCTCGCCCTCATCGCTGTAGACCGCGAAGGTCATGCCCCGCCGCACCTTGTGCTGGGCGCCGCGGTTGATGGTGACCTGGCGGTCGCTCTCGTTGACCTGCACGATCACGCCGTCGACGAGCGATTCCTCGGGACGGGGACGCACGCCGGTGGAGCGGCCCTGGCCGCGGAGCTCGCGGACCTGATCCTCGGCGGTTCGCAGGTCGGTGCGCGCCTGGTCAAGCTGGTTGCCCAGGATCGAGACGCGGTCGTCGGCGCGGTCGCGGATGTCCGACACGCGGCTGTCCATGCTCAGGCGGGCCTGGCCGTACTCGCTGCGGAGGCTCTCGACCTCGTCCTGATAGTTGGCGACCTCGGCGCTCAGGCTGGCGACGGTGTCGCGGAAGCCCTCCTCGATCGAGGCCACGCGGGCGGTCTCGTTGGCGGCGTCTTCCTGGGCGCGAGCCCTCGCGGCGTTGGCCTGGGCCAGTTGCGCTTCGAGGTTCTCCTTTTCGCGGACCGCGTCGCGGGCCACCTGGAGCAGGGCGCCGCCGTCGGCACCGGGAACGCTGTCGAGCTTCGTGTTGAGCTGGGCGAGCGAATCCTGGCCAACGCCGGTCACGCGTTGCATGATTTCGCGGCGGCTGTCAACCAGATAGCCCACCAGGCTCTTACGCTCGGCGCTGGCCTGGGCCACCAACTGGCGGACTTGGTCCTGCGACCGCTCGGCGGGCTCGATGAACTCGGCGGTCGCCTGCTCCATGTTGTTCACGTCCCGCTTGGCCGCCTCGGCCTGGAAGTAGAACACCACGGTGAGCACGAACAGCACCACCACGAGGATGCTCGAAACCGCGGCGAAGATCGCCATTCCTCCACCACGTCCGGCCATCGGGGGCCCCCTTCTGCACTATCCAAGGGTTACTGGTACGGAACCAAACCGAAACCGACTCTCGGGCGAATCTGCCCAGCCGGGAAAACCATACGAAGGTCTCATACGCCCGCTCGGGCCTACCTGTTGCCCGAACCTGGGTGCCAAGTGTGGGCCAGCATAGGGTCCCGGTCAAGCCCGGGCCGCCTCCGGGCCCTTCCCCAGCCCTCCTTGTTACGCTTTTTCCGCGTTCCAGGGCCACTTCCAATTGGGTCTGGGCCTCGCAATCGAGCCCAGCGCTGGTACATTGTCGGGGCCCAAACACACCCAGGAAGCCTCGCATGACCCCCACGTACCGTTTCGCTCCCGCCATCGCATGTCTCTTCGCTCCCGCTCTCGCGGCCGCCCAGAGCTACGACCTCGTCCTGACCGACGCCAGCGGGCTGGATGGCACCATCGCCGTCGGCGTCGAGACCGACGGCTCGCTGATCGGCGATTGGGATCCCGACACCAACCCCGACGGCACCCGCACCAAGCCCGGCCTGTTCGGCAGCTTCGGGCCAACCGAGAACGTGCCCGTGCCGGCGACGGCGGGGCTGTCGATCGGCGACGACCTCTCGGCCGTGAGCGGCGGCGCCTTCTCGCTGAGCCTCGACCCCGACGCGGACGCGATGTCGATTGCTGGTGCGATGATCGATCTGCTGGGTGGGTCGCCCCTCTCCCTGCCCGCCGAGATCAGCCTCCAGTTCGACACCTTCCGGACCCGGGCACCCGATTCCACGTTCATCGGTGGTTTTCCGTTGACGTTCCCGCTGGGCGAGTTGGCCCTGACCGAACTGGTGTTTGCCCAGACCGACCTGGCCGACGGAGTACTGATGGCCACCGCACCCGGCGAGTTCACGTTCATGATCGCCATCCCCGGCACGCTGACCGGTGAGGTTGACGCCATGGGCGCCCCCGTCGCCTTGCCGCCCACGCCGTTCGCACTGCCGCTCACCGGCACGATCACCGTCGACGCTGGTGCCGCAACGCTGATCTCCGCAGCCATGCTCGATCAGGAAACGCTCCAGGAGCCAATGACCGAATTGCCCGGCATCCCGCTCCCCTTGCCCACCATCTTGCCGCCCGGGTCGACAGCGAACGTCGTGCTCAATCTCACGCTCGAGTCGATTGCGCTCGACGTGATGGCCGACCTGACGCTTGTCGCTGAGGGGCCCGAATCGGGCTGCCCGGCCGACTGCGACGGCGATGGGTCGTTGAGCTTGTTCGACTTCCTCTGCTTCCAGAACCTGTTCGCGGCGGGCGATCCGCTGGCCGACTGCGACGGCGACGGCTCGCTGAGCCTGTTCGACTTCCTGTGCTTCCAGAACGCCTTCGCCGCTGGCTGCGAGTAACCAACATCCGGCCCACTGACATTGTCACCGCCGGTTTCCGAATACCCTGGGCGGGGGTTGCCCCCAAGGATTGCCACGAACCAGCAGGGGGACCGACTCCATGGCCGACTACTACTACACCGATGCCAGCCGCCAGCCCGCGGGCCCCGTGCCCCTCGAGCAACTCAAGGGCATGTTCGAGAAGGGCGAACTCGCCAATGGGGCTCTGGCAGCCGAGGTCGGGGCGACCGAGTGGGAGCCCGTCGCAGCGATGTTCGGCCAGCCC